>CAIVDM010000228.1 GCA_903904735.1 uncultured delta proteobacterium | reverse complement strand
GGATGAGAATGTGCGTCCTAGCCCGGGTTTTACCGTGGCAAACTCAGCTAGTGCCTAAAAGGTCGTGACGATGATAACTCCACTCATGCTTGCGCGCGCGATGAGCGTCCATACGCGCCGCCGCTTCGTGACCCTTCGCGCCCACATGGCCACGCTTTTTTTTGTTGGGGCATTCCTGTCGGGCTGCGCGTCTCTCTCTGACCAAGCGCTATCGCTCGTTGGACGACCAGCGCCCGAAAGTCGTTTAATGCTACTGAACGGAGAGCATATCGCGTTGAGGAGTAGGGTCGGAAAGAGCGTGACGCTGCTGTTTTGGGCGACGTGGTGTCCCCATTCTCGCGCTGGCATTGAGGAGTTTGAGGCCTTGGCTCGTACATACAAGGATCGACCAGAGATTGAGTTTTACGCTGTTAGCGTTGATAAGAATGAAGCGTACGCCGAACTTAAGAATCGTATACACCTCCAGGACCTAGAGAGCATGACGCATGTATTCTCAGGTAATGACGTTCAAGATGAGGCTTTTCTCGCGTTCCATGGAGAGCGATTGCCTTACGCGGTATTCATAGACGATGAGGGTGTCGTACGATTCGCTGATCTAGGGGTGAGCGGATTGAGGACATTTCTGTCACAAAGATACGGACCCTAGCCATACGAAGTGGAGTCTACTTCATGCGGCTTCTCGCCCGGCGCAGGAGGAAAGTCGGCGGCTGAACATATTGGCGGCTTCGGTAAAGGGCATCGAATCTACGGATTTTTCTCGATGACGCGCTTTATGAATATCTCCTGAGCGACACTCCACTCATCGATAGCTGCTCGCGACGCTGGGCCGCTATGGTCAACCCCTGGCAAGAGCGAGACTATCGTTTCAAAGCCGGGGGTTTGATGACATTGAAAGTCCCTTACCCAGCGCAGCGTATCGTCGGGTGGCACGAGTTGATCCCGTAGGGGCACCTGGGCAAGAAGGTCGATCGAGAGTTGTCGCCGTGAGAAATTTGGTGACAGCACGCGCAGTACATGGGGTGACTCACTCCATTCGTGCCGTTCCCGCTCAAATAGAGGCAGTGTTTTGTCTGGCACCACTCTCTCTAGGTCTAGCAGCGGCGCCTCAAGAATAAGCCCTCCAATCTTCTCGGAATATAACGTCGCAATCTTCGCCGCGAGCCACGCTCCCGCGCTCCGTCCATGGACGATGACCCGCCGCGCAGGCACTTTTAACAGCCCCGAAAGCTCCGAGACGCTGGCGGACAGATCCTCCACGGAGCGCGTTTTGTTCACTCCGCGTGCTTGAGAGTGCCATGAGGGGCCCAGTTCCCCGCCACCCCGCACATGCACGAGAGCGACCGCGACGCCTTGTCGCGTAAGAGACGCGATCTCAGGCGTGAACTCGGCGTGAGAGGTGACACCATACGATCCGTAGGCATTCACGAGAAGCCCTCGTGGATTGCTGGGAGTAACTAATGAGATCGGAATCGACGTGCCATCCAAGCTGACTGCCGTAAGGGAGCGCGCCACGCATTCATCACAGATGGACGCTCGTTGGGGGCTTCGTGCGATGTGAGCGTCATCGATGGTGATGGTTTCGC
>CAIVDM010000227.1 GCA_903904735.1 uncultured delta proteobacterium | reverse complement strand
TTTGAATTCAATAAGTAATCTTTGCTCGGAATCCTCCTAGGGGAGAAGGCATTCTTGCGCTTTCAATGATGCATAGCAGCTGAGGGAGCGGCCTCTATTTATGCGTTCGCGAAGTCCGTACTTCCTATGACGAGTGGTGTCCACAAATTGAGTCAGCTCGAACTGGCCAGTATAGCCAATAGGGCCGACTAAAGCAGCATATCGTTGGTCGCTGTGTTACGATAAACTTCGGGGAACCGTGAAATAATAGCGTCGAGTACTCGCTCGAACGAGAGGTGACAAGCTCCGGGGCCATCGGTTAATTTCAAGGAAGAGACGAATATAAACGGGGAATTGAGAAACAAAAGCCAGAAGACTCAAGCGGAACGCCTCGAAATTCAGACTGAGACCTGAAATTATAAGCGTTGTACCAAAGTGATAAGTCGCTACATGCGCAGAAGTAGTACGAGGCCCCTAATACGGGTAGCGCTTTACTCACAAGTAGGTGTTCCTTGCAGATGGGCACACTTCAAAAGTAACCGTCCACTGAGCGACGCTATTGCGCCTCCAGATCGGACTTCAGGGGCTGGTTAGCGAAGAGCTCCTTCCACCGAATCGGCGTGAGATCAGGGACGTCGGAAGCTTTAGTGGTTGAGACCCTCTGGAGCACATCAACAAAATAGGTGTACGGATTGATCCCGTGCAGCCTGCACGTAACAAGTAGCGATTGAATCTTCCCGACATGCTCGGCGCCAACTTCAGTCCAACAAAACAGCCAGTTCTTACGCCCCATCGGAATCGTTCGTAGCGCCCGCTCGAGGTGGTTAGTGTCGACCGGGACCGCAGGATCAGAAAGGCGCACAGAGAGCGAGTCCCTACGCTCAATCGCGTACGAAGCAGCTTTCGAGAACGGAGAGGATGGTAGAATCGTAAGATCGGTAAGTTCCGTCCCAAGCCACTCAAAGAACTCCTCGACAATCGGAAGCGACCTTTCCCGACGAGCACGCAGGATATCCTCAGAGTCACCCTCTCGAATCGACTCCTCAATTTCATAAAGCACTCGGATGTACTCAAGCGCCTTCTGGCACCGACGAGCATCTGAGTTTTCAGCCTCTATAAACTTCCTGCGGGTATGTGCCCAGCAGGTGGCGTGGGAAATACCAGTGACCTTTGAGGTATAGCGGGAGTAGACACCGTAGCCATCCGTTACAAGGGTGCCAGCGAACTCTCCTAAGATCTCCTGCGCTTGCGTAAGCGCTCTGGTAGCCCCATACGGAAATGCTACCTCGTCTTTATCCCCGTAGAGGGGCCAGAAGAAGCCTTGATGGAGCTTCCCCTTACTGGCTTGCCCAGCCTTTATCGGGGTTTCGTCCATCGCGAGCACCTTAGGTTGTAAAATTGAGGAGAGCTGCGCGTAGTAAATCGGGGCAAGAAGATCGGCAGCTCTCCCTACAAATTCGTGAGAGTCTGCCTCGAAATCGTGACTCCCCCGGCAGCTAACCTCTGATGCTGCCTGTAGAGGGGTAAATGATATTGGAACTTGTCAACCAAGATACCAGCCACGAGACTTACATCAGCAAAACTTCTGTCGAACACTCCAGAGGGTGCTGGATGCGATACCACCTTATCGCTCTTTAACTTCACGACCGGACGAACATACTTTAAGACCACATACGATGCGGGTCTTTGCGCCAGTCGGTGCGTTACCTTCTCGCCGATAACCTCATAATCTTCGCCTTCCTTCAGATCGGCAACTTCCTCTGGCTTAAGAGGTATCGTCTTCACGGGAACGTCTGAAGAGAACCGGAGACCGCTCTCATCCTCACTCGACTCTGATAGCTTCTCTGGCTTAATCCGTCGTTGGTACTCTTTGACCGTCTCAGTCGGGGTTGGGGGCGTCTCCTCTTCAAGGAGGCTTCCCAAGGTGAGCTGAACGTACTTTGAGTCACCGGCGAGGCGTCGCTCGCTTTTTCTGCCGAAGATCTGGTTTTGAAACCACTTGAGCTGAGCTTTGAGCTCCACAATCTCCGAGGCTTGCCGCTCTAGTAGAGAGCTCTGTTTCGTCACGACCTCGACAAGCTCTGTATGCGATAAAGACTCAACGTTCGTCACGCTGATGTTGTATCTAAACTCGCCACAAGTTGCATCTCTATTTCGCTATTTTCTTCGACAAATCCCATCAAAAAGTAGCTCTAATTCTCGGTGTTTTTAAAAAGGTCTTCGACACCTCAAATCTTCCACGCTCCAGGCGCTTCGCCACGACGCACCACCCCGTGCGATCCCAGAACAAAATCTTCATAATAGTCTTCGATCGGTTTACGAAGAGGAACAGCAACCCCGATAAGGCATCTTCCTGAGAGACTTGGGAAGCTATCGCATGGAGTCCGTCAAAGCTCTTTCGCATATCCACAGGGTGTTCATAGACCAACACTCGCGGAGCCTGTCGTCCGAAAAGCATCAGCCTTGAACCCTCAATACAGTGCCGTCAGGGAAGCGAAGCTCCACCACCGTTGCTCTGGGAGCGGGTAGTTCGATAAAACTACTCCTCGGACTCGGCGCTACTCGCATCCAACTCTGGACCGTCTGTCGCGAGATGCCTTCCTCTGCCGCTATCTCAGCTATCGGTCGCCCGCTCGTGCGCACCCCCTCGACAATCGCTTTCCGCTCCTCATCTGTGTGTCGTGTTCTTCTCATCTTTGAGCCTTCTCCGTTGTAAAGGCTCAAAGGTAATCGGCTCCTAAGCGCGTCGCTAGGACGCCGCGGAGTGGACGGTTACCGATCAACGGCCCTCTGCGATCCGTTAAAACGGCGTAAACTTAGCCTTTGCGGGCAGCAAATACTTCATAAACATAACTTCCTCGTGGGTATGCGTTTTTTTGTACTTTCTTGTGGAAACATCAAAATACGCATAGTCATCAAAAAAATTTACCATTGAAGTGTCTTCCACAATCTTTAAATTGTGCTTCGATGAATGAATCTTTTCATATTCAAGCAAGTAACTCTTCATCGTCCTTAACTTGTCTTCAATTTTTACGTCAACAAACTGGAACCCGATTTTGTCTGAGATACTTTTTGCGGGAGCTCCAGCGTATATTTGGTTGAACTCCATATCCTTAGTCACAACCGCCCCGGCCATAGCCATGGATTTATCTTCGGCTTTTATAGGCGAAACAATGCAATGCCCAACAAACCAAACGTCACTTCCAATATGCATCTCTTTTTCTGATAAAAATCTACACCCCTCTAAGGTATCCCCATATTTTATGTGGCTCCAAATTTGTGAATGCGCTCCAATGCCACAGTTGTCTCCAATGATAGTGCCGCCGATACTGTCGATAATCGTATACTGTCCTATCCAAGCATTATGACCGATTGTACACGGCTTGTAACCGTGCACATTCGTGTCATGCTGAATTTTAGAATAATCTCCGAGCCTGAATTCATCGCATATAATCTGCACTCCGGCGCCAATATAGACGTTATCTCCAATAACTACACTTTTGGCAGCGCCACTTACACCTCGTATCATAGCAGTTGGCTCAATGGTAACGTTTCTGCCAAGTATTATATTTTCCGCCAGGATATTCAGCATAGGACGAGCCTCTCAGATTTAAACGAATCTACTTGTGTTGAAGATACACGCGCCGCATCAAGCTTGCAGCCCTTTTTTTGACACGGTGACCGTTCCCCAGAAAACTGGACAGTTTTGATGTAGACAATTCTAGTATGGCACCTCCTATTGAAAGGAGAATGAGATGCCAAGAAAGAAGTACACAGAGGGGCAGATAGCCCTGGTAGTGAAGGAGCTAGAGAACGGAG
>CAIVDM010000226.1 GCA_903904735.1 uncultured delta proteobacterium | reverse complement strand
GCGCTACTTTCGACTAAGAGGTGAGGCGTCTGAAGAGGGAAAGCTCTCCCTTGTTGGTTCCTATTTCGATGGCGGACAATGGACCGAATCGCGCGAAGAGATAGGCGAATTGCTCGTAGGACTAGACGCATTGCGATCTAAGATGTATCCAACGACCAAATACCGGGCATTCCTCGGCGGGGTCATCGCCACAAAATTCCGAGAGCAGTTAGAAGGAACCTTGAAGGAGAGCTCGTCCCACGACGTGACCGAACCACTGCATCGAATCTAAAGAAAAAGCAAAAACCAGCTTCTTCAGCGCGGCGTTTCCCTTGAGATTGAGGTTTGGCCGGCACGCCAAACCTCAAAACCTCAAGGGAACATCTTGCCTGCGCCGCGGGTCCCACCCTCTTTTCATTAATGAAGTGGCCCTCCCGCTTTAACACAGCCCTGTTCTAAGCCGGACAGTGTTACCGTAGGTGGGTTATTGACCGAAACGGCACCCAGCATGAACGAGAACCCCTCCCCGGCCACCGCGCTCGGATAGGACCCGTTGGGATTGTTCGGTTGGTCTGCTTCGCAGTAGAACTGCTGCGCACCGTCATTTTCAGGAGCCCCTCTTACCGCACTAGCCCCTCTCAAACCCTCGCACTTCGTGTTGAGCAGCACTGAATAGTCGGAAACCCTTCTCTCGATCTCAGAGAACGAACGCTCGGTATCAGACACCGGGTCGTTCACCGTTCCGCCGAGCAGGAACGATGAGAGCTCAGCCTCTTGCCGAGCATTCCGAACACCTATGTGAACAAAAGGCGCCCCCGTTTCAGTCTGGTGACATCCCGAGCATGTATTCAGAGCCAACTTGTGACGAGCATTATTGTTCACAACGCCCCTTGCCCTCCAGGCGACTCCAGTCACATCCGAGCCCCCCCCGAGCATGGAGGCAGGAATCACGAAGGTTTCATTCAAGATCGCTGTCTGGTTTTTATTGATAAGATCTCGCAACGCTACCGAGTTGTTAAGCGACATCTTCGGAGTTTGCTTTACGGTAACCGGCCGCAGAACCGCTTTTTGCGTATTGCCCCCCGCTACCAGATTAAATTCCCGAAGTTGCCACACTGGAGCTAACGCAATCTCATTGGTACGAAGTTGGCTGAGAAAGCTACCATTTGGGCGCCCCGAAGATGGTCTCGGGTTTGTAAAGGTTGTCGTAATGGCTTCCAGAGCCCGGTTGTAAGACGGGCCAAATGGAATATCTCTCAGAGCATGAAATTGCGAGGCCCATCGGAGAGTTTCACCACACGACGCCGCTGGGAGCGCGTACTCAAAAATAACGGTGAACTCCATGGGTCTGCAGTTTTTGTCGAGCACCCCAAATACAAATCTCCCCTCTCCCCCTTTTCCTTTAGTCCGGTCTCGTAAGTCAGGACGAAAGGTTATAGCGAGCAAGCGGAAGGGAGCTTTGCGGAGATCCAGCTTCTTCCCTCCACTTCGAGCCAGCCATGGAGCAATCACCTCCCTCTCAATAGTCGCCCGCGCTCTAATGACATCACCATTTATAGTCTGTGCTGTTTTCCAGGTCCTCAACCATTGCAGAACAAAATCAGAAGCGTCATTTGTGCCGCTCATATCTTTCATGAGGCGCCCGAAACTCCAGACCGGCAATGTGAATCCTGTGCTAGAATCACAACTGTTAGCTGTCCGACTGGCATCTTCTACCACTGAAAGATTCGTAATCATCAACTCCTTGTCCGGGACAATGGCTCCTCCCTGAGCAACAGACTCGGATACTCCAGTGGCGATCGCGATCGCG
>CAIVDM010000225.1 GCA_903904735.1 uncultured delta proteobacterium | reverse complement strand
CCTGGCGTGAAGGGCATCGGCACACTAATCCCCCCTAAAATCTAGAGACGCGGGCTGTAAGCCCGCGCCCCAAAACTTCATCAGTCGCACATCATGCCTATTGCGGCGGTGGCACAACCTGCTGCTGCATTGGTTTTTCACTAACGGGGGACTGACTCGCAAGCGGCACAACGCGCCCGCGAGCGATAAAGTATACGAGAGCGATTACAGCCAGAATAGCCAACGCGCCGATCACGGCGTTGACCGTCGGCCTCTCAGATGTTGTTCCAGCGGGTGTTACTGTTGCCATAAACTCCTCCATATAAGGGTTTCGTTAATGGTAAGGACGCTCTCCTGTCGGTAGGTATGAGCGAGATTCGATCCCACCTCGACCTCATCCGCCACAAAGGAAACACCTTCTCACCCGGCAGCACTCATAGTACAACCATGCCACGTGCCACCTAACGTGGCACATCAGGAGCCTTTTATGACCACCCACTCAATACTCTTTAGCTCATACTCCCTCGGCTCTCTCTCGCTCAAGAACAGAATTATCATGGCCCCCATGACGCGAAACCGGGCGGACCCAGCGGGAAACCCTCAGCCAATCATGGCAACGTACTACGCACAACGAGCATCCGCTGGCCTTATCATCTCGGAAGCCACGCAGGTCTGTCCTGAAGGGCGCGGGTATCCCTGCACCCCTGGAATCTATACGCCTGAGCACGTGAATGGCTGGAAGCAGATTACCAACGCGGTGCACAAAGCAGGCGGCCTCATTTTCCTTCAACTATGGCACTGCGGTCGCATCTCTCACTCATCCTATCAACCAAACGGAGGATCGCCCCCTGCCCCATCCGCCATCGAGCCACGCAAGGGCGAGGTGATGACGTATCAGGGCCCGAAGCCTTTCGAGACGCCGCGCGCGCTTGAGACGAGCGAGATCCCCACGATAGTCGCGCACTATCGGAACGCCGCTAAACGGGCTATCGAAGCGGGTTTCGATGGCGTGGAGGTGCACGGGGCGAACGGATACCTTATAGACCAGTTTCTCAGAAACGGAAGCAATACCCGTACGGACAACTACGGCGGCACAGTTGAAAACCGCGCACGATTCCTCTTGGAGGTGGTTGACGCGGTTATTGGAGAGGTCGGCCCTGACCGTGTGAGCGTGCGACTCTCACCTAACGGGACATTCAACGACATGAGCGACTCCGATCCGGTCGCGACGTACTCATACGCCATAGCGGAACTTTCGAAGCGAAAGATCGCGTTTCTGCACTTCATCGAAAAGATGATGGGCGACCCGGCCGTTCATGTCACCGTGGCTCAAGCTCGCTCATGGTTCAAAGGACCCCTTGCGGTCAACGGTGGATTCACGAAAGAACGGGGAGAGGAAGTTGTCAGTGAAGGCTTAGCGGACCTGGTCGCTATCGGCGTTCCCTTCATCTCGAATCCGGATCTCGTCGAGCGGTTCAAAAGGGACGCACCCCTGAATCAGCCAGACATGGGAACCTTCTACGGAGGAAACGAAAAAGGGTATACGGATTACACGACACTATAAAATGGAATCGATCCGCGGGAACACCAGCCCCGCGGATCAATTCCGCATCATCGCTACCGCTTAATTGGATCGTTACCTAGAAGCGACGATATCTTTGCCATAATTTCCGGAGTCAATTTCGGAACGACCGCGGAGGCTCCAAGATTCTCCTTCAACTGGGCAAGCTTGCTAGCCCCGAGTATAACCGTGCTCACATTGCTATTCTTCAAACACCATGCGATAGCGAGCTGTCCACACGAACAATCAAGCGATTCCGCGATTGCATGAAGCTTCGGGACGGTCTCTTCTCGATCCTTTTGACTCCAGCGCCCCTCAAGCCACTCGTACCCCGGCAGCGTTGCCCGAGACCCGACCGGAGTTCCCTTCGTATACTTGCCGGTCAAAAGACCAGAGGCGAGTGGGCTCCATGTCGTGAGCCCCAAACCAAGCTCTTGATACAAACGACCGAACTCCCGCTCAACTTTATCACGACAAAGCATATTGTACTGAGGTTGCT
>CAIVDM010000224.1 GCA_903904735.1 uncultured delta proteobacterium | reverse complement strand
GCGTCCGATTTTGTTACGCCATCAGGGGTTGGAATCGTTGGGACTTCGCCAGAGTTGATCATATAGGCGACTGAGTTGATCGCGGATTCGTTGGCTCGTCTAAAGAGTTTCGACAGCGCCACGACTCTGATATCGGCGCAGCTTACCAAGTCGCCGAACACCCGACCCGGTCCAACTGATGGGAGCTGGTCTTTGTCTCCTACCAGGATGAGCGCGCATCGCTCAGGGACCGCCGCGAAGAGGTCACGAGCGAGGTTGATATCCACCATGGAGGCTTCGTCGATGATGAGCGCGTCGAGGGGTAGGGTGTTCTTTGCGCCGAAGATGAAGCTTCCAGACATCGGGTCGAATTTTAGGAGTCTGTGGATCGTTGAGGCAGGAGCCCCGCAAACCTGGGACATTCGTTGCGCAGCTCGACCGGTTGGGGCGGCGAGCGCGTATGTTTGCTCCGTTTTTTCAAAAAGAGTGGTGAGCGCTTTGATGATCGTTGTTTTGCCGCATCCTGGGCCGCCCGTGATGATGAGGAGGGGGTATCGAGCTGTGGATTCAACGGCAACGTGCTGCTCTGGGGAGAGGGAGATTCCGAGGCTTCGCTCTGCCTCTTCGATTGCGTGAGTAACGGCTTCATCGCTTATCGTTCTTTTCGTTCGGGGGGCGGTTCTCGCGGCGATGAAGCGCGCTACCGCGTCTTCAGCTTGATCGTAGGTATTAAGGAAGATTCCGTCTCGATAGTTCGTAAGTTTTCCTTCGCCGAGAAGAGCGTCGAGGTGTTCGCTTAAATCTACCGTTTCATCGATACCTAGAAGAGTCCGACCCCGATCAAGGAGCACTTGTCGAGTGAGGTAGCAGTGACCGTCGTCGGCTCCCTCCTCAAGCGCAAACTTAATTCCTGCCCTGAGTCTCTTTGGGGAAGATGGACTGATTCCAAGGTTGAGGGCAATCGTATCCGCCGTGTGAAATCCGATGCCGCGGATCTCCTGCGCTAGAATGTAAGGATCTGCTTGGATGATATCTATGGTTTTGTTTTTAAACCGTTCGTATATCTTGGCGGAGAGGTTGGGAGAGATGCGGTGCTCCACTAGAAATCGTAAGATCTGATCAAACTCAGATTGTTGGGCAAGGGCCCCCTGTAAGAGCTCCGCTTTCTTTTTGCCAACACCTGAGACGGCCGCGACGCGGTCTGGTTCCGTACGAATCACCTCAAGGGCCGTGCTGCCGAATTCTTTGACGATGCGCTCGGCTGTCCTCTTGCCGATTCCCGTGATGAGACCACTTGAGAGATATCGCTCTATGCCTTCAGAGGTTGAGGGAGGGGTTTCGGTGAGGGATTGGAGAGTAAACTGGCGCCCAAATTTTGGGTGGGTGATGTAGTGTCCGGTCATCATTACGTATGAACCGACGCGGGCATGTGGACACATACCAACAACGGTTAGCTTGTCTTTAGAGTTCTCGACTGAGACCTGGATAACCGAATATCCGTTTTGAGCGTTCCTGAAGGTAACGCGATCGACGATACCACGAACGACCTCTTGTTCTTGCGATAGCTC
>CAIVDM010000223.1 GCA_903904735.1 uncultured delta proteobacterium | reverse complement strand
TGTTATCGCAAGCACCGCCACAAGGGCGCTGACAACGACAATAACCTCATCAGGGTTCGTGATAATGAGCGACGTTAACGAATCGCTCCACCGCTCCATTTCAGCCAGCAAACTTTCCATAACCAACATCCTTGAGCAGACGGTCGCGATTCGTCTTCTCTATTACGCGATCTGCTTCTCCGCTTCCTGCAGTGAGACCGTTAGAATCTTCGAAGCACCCGGAGTGGGCATCGTAACTCCGACCAGCGTATCCGCCGCCGCCATGGAAGCCTTATTGTGCGTTATCATGAGGAACTGAGTACGAGCGCTCATCTCCTTGATGAAAGCGACAAATCTCTGAACATTCGCCTCATCGAGTGGGGCGTCCACCTCATCCAACACGCAGATAGGACTCGGTCGTACCATAAACATGCTGAACACTAATGCGATCGCGCACAGTGCCTTCTCTCCACCAGAGAGAAGATCGATGCTTTTGGGCTTCTTTCCTGGAGGACGAACCACTATCTCCACACCGGACTCTAGAGGATTTGACGGATCCACGAGCCGCAACTCGGCCGAGCCCCCTCCGAAAAGCTTTGGTCCAAAATAGGCGAAGTTAGTCCTTATAGCCTCAAACGTCGACACGAAGCGCTTCGTGCACGCCTCGGACAGCTCAACGAGCGTAACTCGGAGTGTCTCACTCGCTTTGACAAGGTCGTCCCGCTGCGTTGTTAAATCATCCAAACGGGTACTCTCGACTTCATGCTGCTCGATAACACCAGGGTCAACTTCGCCCTCTCGCTCTAATCTCTGCCTGATTGACGTGACTCGCTGCTCGAGCTCATTGCGAGCCTCATTCGCTAACATCTCAATCTCTTGAGATGCTAAAATTATAGCCTGAAGGATCTCCTCGCCATAACGGTCTCTGACTGATGACTCTAAACTTCCTCGCTCACCCTTAATGCGCTCGGCTGACATACGCTCCCTGACAAGCCTGTCACGAGCGCCTTCGTAACCGCGTCGCTTTATCTCGATCGTCCGCAGCAACTGCGAGAACTCGTCTCGTAGCGCCCGACGCTTCTCCTCTAGGTCACGAAGTGACGCGGTCACTTCGTTAAGCTGAGACTCTAATTCGGAATTATCTCGCTGCTTGAGATCGTTTACCTCCTCGACTACCTGCTCCATGCTGGACTCGAGAGTTTCTAACTGCGCGCGAATCTCCTCGCTCTGCGGCTCGATGCGCTCTATATCAGAAGCCAGCTGGTCTCGCATGCGAGACTCGCTTTGAATGCGCCCGCGAACCTCACCCTGTTGATTAGATATATCGCGAAGCCTTTTCTGAGCCTCATGAATAGAACGTGTCAACTCAGCGTTTCTCCGCTCACCCTCACTAATCGCGTTCGCCACCTCGTCACGCTCTTTTACGACGGAGTCGTAAACCCCCTGACTCTCCGAGATGATAGCGATAGCCTCATCAACCTTGCTCTTCACCTGGATAATACCACCCTCGTGTCGCAAGCTATAAAAGCTCCAAGGAGAGAGAAGGTCACCTGTCTCAGTCACCACCACCGTGTCTGAGTCTGGCTCACCACGCGCCACTTCATGCTCGATGAAGCGCATGGCGGTATCGAGATCCGCCGCAACCCAAACCTTATTCAACAGTCGGGTCACGATGCCGGCGCTCCACGGAAGAGTCTCTACGTGAGAGAGCAATGATGTGACGCCTTCGAAGTTCACACTTGCCTGCTCTCGTTTCTCCCCTTCGGGTAGTGAGGCGAACAGTCCTATACCAAGGCCACGCTTATTGGAGGGGTCAGCTTTAAGCACCATCTCCTGAAACGACCGCGCGACCTTGGTAACTTCGTCAACCACCAAGAATGTCGCTCTCTCCGCGAGCACTGATTGAAGCGCCTTAGAGAATCGGTCTGAAACCTTAATACCATCTACCAAAAGCTTGTAATCGCCGCGTATCTCCTGAGGTATATCACCGCCTCGACCAAGAGCTCGCTTCAACTGCTCTAGCGGGGAAGCCGCCGTCATTTGTGATTGGAGAGCGTCTCTTCGACTTTGAGCCGAGACTAACCTATCTCTGATCTCTCGAACTGACCGATCAAGCTCGCGCTGACGCTCGCGTAGCGTAACTAATCGGTGCGCGATTTCCTTTTGCTCCTCTTCGCCAGAGAGCCCGAGCTCTCTGGCTCCCGTCTCCAGCTCGGTTGCGCGGGCTTCTAGTTTCTCGAGCGACTGCTTTGATTCGTCTAGTCGCTGGGACAAGACACGCTTTCGTTCCTCAAGTCGATTAATCTCGGAGTTTCGAGCCTGCATTAATGACTGAAGCTCGCGAATACGGGACTCCCGCTGTTGAACCTCCCTCAAGCGCCTATTGAGATTGTCTTTAATCGAGTCGGCATTACCACGAAGCTGCTCTATATCCACATCGAACTGCATCGATCGATCGCGAGCTTGGCTCTCTTGCTCTTGAACGGCGGTCAACTCATTCTGCGCCGCTTGCTCTTCCGTTTGGAGATCAACGGCGCGCTGCTCGACTTCACCGACTCGCTTCTCAAGCCGCGCGAGCGTATCCGTGAACAAATTGCGCTCGGAATGAATCAACTCCTCCTTTAGCTGGGCGCGCGTCACCGCGCGATTCGCTTGGCGCTTGAGGTTGGCTACCTGTCTCGTGACCTCTTTGATCACGTCATCGAGTCGCACGACCTGGTTAGTGGTATCCTCGAGTCTCCTACCCACCGCGTTGATGTGCTCACGAAAGCCGGCGATGTGCGCTGCCTCCTCAATTACAAGCCGCCGGTCATCAGGCTTTGCGCTAATGATTCGTCCAATCTCGCCTTGCGCGATGATTGTGTACCCACGCGACGCGAGCCCGAGCACTCGAAATAACTCCTTTACATCCTTGAGTCGACAACCAACTTTGTTAATAAAGAACTCTGACTCGCCGCTGCGATATAAACGCCTCGTGACCTGCACCTCACTCACCGACCGAAGCCACGCGTACTTGGAGAGTGACGCCTTAATGTCTGACATGAGGTCGTGGGTCACCTGTTCCGCGGCGCCGGCCAAGGCGGCGCCATCGACTGTCGTAGTTTCGAGGACTTCTTCTCGCGGCGCTTCCGCCGTCTCTATAGAATCAACGTTTACCGCCTCCTGGGGCAGTACCGCTCGCGATTGAGCCTCTTCCGTGCCCGCATGGTCTTCTGAAGCCTCTACCAATGCGATAGACTCCGAAGGCGTCTGCTCTTCTGCGGGCTGCGCGTTCTCCTGTTTCGTGGCCGCGATTTCGGGAGCCAGAAAGGCATTCGCCTCCGCCTCCTCATAGTACGATATTAGTTCGTCAAAAAGGTTCTCCTTGGTGGCGCGAATTACAAGTGATACCTCAGCCAAGCCAAGCGGGCGCAGGTTCTCTGTGCCGTTGAAGATAACATCCTCGAGTACACCACCACGAAGCTGCGACGCGCGTGTCTCTCCGAGTACCCACCGAAGAGCGTCGATGATATTCGACTTGCCGCATCCATTCGGTCCAACCACACCCGTGATACCCGTCTCCAGAGGGAGAATCAGGCGCTCCATGAATGACTTGAATCCAAATACTTCTAAACGTTCTACTCGCATGTGATTGATGCCGCTTTACAACTGAAATTACTTACGACTGAACAACGTAGTCTTAACTACAACTTCCGCTGAACTATATGAACTTTTGGTTGTTTGATCTAATGATTCAGACCCGAAACAACACCCTCAGGTTTAACATTGTTAAAACAAGAAAGCACTACCTTGTTTAGTCCTTTAATCTTCTTTCGGATCCGTGCCTTCATCACTCTCGGGAGTGTCTACGTTGGGGACTATATGCCCGTCTGAGCCGCTTACCTTTGCGCCCGCCAAGCCGTCTGCGAGCAAGCGCAATAGCTCCTGAAAGTTCCCCTTCTCCGGTGCAAGTATAGAAATCGAATAATCAATCGCAGAAAGAATTGAGAAGGCTAGTGATACAAGAAGAAGGTTTAGACCCAAAAACTGGTAGGTCAACTTTAGCCCAAACAGTGAAAACGAATAGTCATTCAGCAACAAGGCTAGAATGCTGACCATCTGCAAGAAACTTTTCACTTTTCCACCTGATTTGGCGGAGATCACCGTGCCATCTTTCGCCGCAAACGCTCGAAGCCCAGTTACCCAAAACTCCCGCGCTAGAACCAGAACCACCATCCAACCGGGAACAAGGGGCACACATGTCTCATCGCGGACCGACACCAACATCACCAAGGCGGCCATTACAAGAATCTTGTCAGCGAGAGGATCGAAAAGCTTGCCGAAATCCGTAATCGCGGCGTAGCGCCGCGCCAAGATACCGTCTGCGTAGTCCGTTATAGCTGCGAGCACAAAGATAACCGCAGCTATATTAAGGGACGTTCTCGACGGTTCTATCAGAAATACGACAAAGACCGGAATGAGCGCTAATCGTAAAAACGTCAGCCAGTTAGGGAGTCTTTTGTACCAGTCAGCCATTGCGCTGGGGAGTATACTTCTTTTTTAGCTGGAGTACACGCCTAACATACTCGCGAGTCTCGGAATACGGCGGGATACCGTTATATCGGTCTACCGGAACAAAGCCGGCGTTATAGGCCGCGATAGCGTGAGCTTCATTTCGATATCGACGCAGCAACTGTGCCAGGTAGCGAGTCCCTCCATGGATATTGGAGGTCGGCGAGAACGAATTCGTGACTCCAAGCATTCGAGCGGTACCAGGCATCAACTGCATCAGCCCCCGAGCCCCTTTTGGGGAAACGGCCCGAGGATTAAATGCCGACTCGGCGTGGATGACCGCTTTAACGAGAGCAGGATCAACCCGATGAATGCCCGCCGCCTCAACGATCACATTGTCGTATTGCGAGGGATGCCGCATTGAAGACTTACCTTTCAGGTGAAACAACGGAGATCGCAACGACGCGCGAGAATCCGAGGAAAGTCGTGGAGGCAATCCGGGAGCTCTGATGAGTCGTCCGCCACCATTTCGAGCAGTAAAGACCTGCGCCTCTTCGCCCGCTTGTGGAGGACGATTCGTAAAGCGAAGCGAGCCATCAGCTTCGCGAATGACATAGATTCGGGCCTCGCCTGCCTCGACCAAGGGAGCCCAGCAGACTATGCATGATGCCATGAACAGCATCCAGCTAAGCCTCCGAAACCGATATGAACCCATCATGAGCCCCTTGAACCTTTGATAGCGGTCACACAACCATCCGCAAAACTAGGTGTCCCTCCCCAAGACCTGGTGACCACGCAAAGACCAGCATTCCTCCGATGGATCGTCTGTGAGGTGCGCGCACCTCCCGTGACAAAGGTGCGCGCGTCGATCAATCCGCCGATAACAGCAGGTCTTGGGGTAAGACACGAAGAATTAAGATGCGCTTAACCACGTTGAGGCTCCCGAAATAGGGACTCCGCACGCAAGAGGCACCTAAGTAGCTGTAGTTACGCGTATAATTATCAACACCTTCCCTAACGCACTGCGCTTTAGAATGGGCCAGATCCGTTATCCGAGAGGGGGAACAGACTACCGCAAGAGTTGTATAGCAAGCTGTGGAGATTGGTTCGCTTGGGCCAGGATTGCGGCCCCCGCCTGCTGAAGAACCGAGAGTCGGGCCAGATTGGCCGCTTCCTCGGCGATATCAACGTCCTTGATTCGACTTTCCGCTGACGTATAGTTCTCGCGCGCTATAGAGAGATTTTGAATCGTAGCCTGAAGTCGACTCTCCAATGCCCCCAAGGCTCCTCTATTCATGGCTAGCGACGAAATCGCTGAGTTAACAGCCTCAAGCGCCGCCCGGGCCGCGCTCTGTGAGAACATCGTACTTGCACCAGTAAGGGAGTACACCAGAGCTGAACTCCCAGAAGCCGCCAGCCCCAAATTCTGCAATGTTCCCTGAATCCCACCAATAGTTATTTGAGATAGAGATGTCGTGTCGAATCCCACCTGGAGCACCGTTGACTGGGTACCCGACAGCAGACTAATCCCGTTGAAGTTGGTCGATACGGCGATTCTTTCCACTTCAGAACCAAGACTGGAAAACTCATTCTGTAACGCCGATCTCTGCGCGGCCCCAAAAAAACCGTTTGAGGCCTGTGACGCGAGCTCGGCCTGCCTAGAGAGAATGTTCGCGATCTCACTGAGCGCGCCATCGGCGATCGCCACGACGGAGATACCGTCATTGGAGTTCCGGATCGCCACTTGCGCCAGCCTTGTCGAATTAGCCAACGATGCCGCTATCGATAGACCTGCGGCATCGTCCTTGCCCCGATTAACCCGCTGACCTGATGAGAGACGCTCGTAAGAGTTGCGCAGACTGTCAGAGGTAACCTGCATCTGCCGCGTCACGTTTAACGACGCGATGTTAGCGCCTAATGTAATCGCCATGATTCAATCCTCCATGAACTACTCCGAGCGACGAATCAGGCGCTCAGACGGAGGCACCGCCATCCCAACGAATCAGTAAGATGTGAAGACCCGACCATACTCGTTGTAGCGCGAATCATGGACAGAACGAGAGTACAACCGTGAACCACAAGATACCGCTCTAGGAGCGAAACTGCGAGCTAACGACAATACAACTCGTGGACAACCACCTTACAACTGCCTCACATATAGCTACGGCACTCACAGCTTTTCCCTTGAGCGGATTTTCAAGCCTCAGCATTCAAAAAAAACCTCCATGCGGACCGTTAAGTGCCCGCATGGAGGGGAAACCACCGGGTAGCTCTTCCAATCGAGCTACCCGGCGGGATGAGGTTGCCTCATGTGTGAGGCGACCTCTACTAACGGAGCAGCTGAACAGCGAGCTGTGGCTGCTGGTTAGCCTGAGCCAACACTGAAGCACCTGCTTGCTGCAGAATGTTCAGTCGGGTTAACTCAGCCGCTTCTACGGCTACATCCACGTCGGTGATTCGCGACTCAGCGGCCTGGATGTTCTCTCGAGTGGTCGAGAGATTCGTAATCGCGCTGTTTAGACGACCTTCCACAGTTCCCAGACTACCCCGAAGAGTATTAAGAGACGTGATGGCCGTACTTACCACCGCGAGCGCCGATCGAGCCGCGTCCTGAGCGAAGTCTGTCGAGGTCCCGGTCAACGAGTACGCCAGAGCCGACGAACCCGTAGCAGCCAGACCAAGCTTCTGAAGCGTCGCTCCACCGTTGGCGTTCATCGTGATCTGTGATGTCGAAGCACCGTCAAATCCGATCTGGAAGCTAATTGTCTGCGAACCAGACAGAAGCGCCACTCCGTTGAACGCCGTAGTCACCGCGATACGCTCAATTTCAGAGCCGAGTGTCTGAAACTCGTTCTGAAGAGCTGATCGCTGAACTGGCGAATAGGAGCCGTTAGCTGCCTGTTGCGTCAGTTCGGCAAGACGGCTAAGCACCGCACCGATCGAGGACAGCGCGCCGTCCGCGATTGATATCGCCGATATACCGTCTTGAGCGTTTCGTACAGCAACTGTCGCCAATCGCGACTGTGTACGCAGAGATTCGGCAATCGCCAAACCCGCAGCGTCATCACTCGCTTTGTTGATGCGTTGACCTGAAGTTAATCGCTCATATGTTCCATTTAACTTATTGGACGATTCACCCAACAGACGCTGGGAACGAACCGACGCTAAGTTTGAGTTAATACTAATTGTCACGGTTTCCTCCTTGAATTATGAACACTCTCCCCGCCGATCCTCTGACGGTTCTCCCTGCGAATTGAGGGAGCGTGGATAGCGCCCATGTATTAACCGCCTTTCAAACCAGCACATCAGCTTGAGCAAAGCGGGCACAGCCACCTCACACTTCCGAACCGCGGCGCGCACTTCGACGACGACGATCAATCTCGTCGTTGTGACACCACGGGCACTGCCTACAACATCTATTCACAGCCGCCACCGAAATGGCGGGTACTGCGAAATCATTCCATCCCTCGTACATATGTGCAGGAGAGCGTCCGAGGGACGTACGGGCTAAGCGCCCGTTAAAATCTCCACACTGTCGCTTAAAGAACGCCCTTAGTTCAGGACACGCTTTGACCGCGACAAGTACGACCTATCAACAACCACACCCTATCAATCGGACTACAACTAGCACTTCGCAAAGCAACTACACTTTGAGTCAACACGCTCCCAAGCTACCTACAGCCCAAACTTCACAAGATGTACGACCACTCCTATTCATGCGCGACGCGCTGCGCCACGACCAAGCAACACCTGTCTCCCATAAGGCACTTACCCGAGGAGCTCTCCGTCTCTGGCTCTCTCATACCCCTACTCCTCTTCATCAAGTCCTCGTGTGCCATCCACATCAAGTTCAACCTCCAAGAAGTCACCACTACCATCGCCAAGCACAACTACTTCAACAAGTATCACTCCGACACCCCTCTCTATAGACAACGATGAACTGCCTTACATCACCCTCTATCAACTCAACCTCTAGTCATTGACAACATCGGCGGTCGCTCGAGCGGCGAATGCGCGCTCCGCGGTGTGTTTGACCGTGTCAGCTCCGCCGGCTGACTGAGAATAATCGGTTTTAGTCCCGCTAAATAACGACCTGAACGCTGCTCAACGAGATGCAACCAACACGAGTCCACCACGTCGCGCCGCGGCGCCCCAGGGCGCGACCACGACGACCTGGGGCGTGGAATCCCTCGCCCAGACCTCTCGCCGACGAAGAGTCGCTCCGCGGAATGCCGCCGATTCAATATCGACTCCCTAAGCCCGACGCTTATATTTGAAATCGGACCGCTCGACACTTGGACACCAGCTCCGACCGCGCATACGGAGAGGTACTCCCGCGAGTGGCGCGTCGCGACAGATGGTAGTCGTGCGCTAAATGTCGAAGACTCACCTATCGTCGGCATGATAGCATCGCAGCTCTTCCCATTAAGACACTTTCCTAACGTAAGCTTCTTTTCGATTTTGCTTAGCATAGTCGCTAATTGACCGAGCGGTCTCAGCAACCTAACTCGAACGAGATTCGAGTTTGCGCTACTTGTCATATAGTCTCCCCGTAGGAAAGTTACTCTTACCTATAGATCTGATCATCACCCACTCGACTCTGCGATTATTAGCCAACAACACTTATCTCTCCTATTTCCTACAACCGATCCGCGAAATCACTTCTATCCGTGAGTTAAAAATGCCTCCTCGCGCTCCCATCCCAGCTCGGACGTACACTGGCTACGAGCCCCACCACGAGTTAACCGCTCCGCTACGAGGGCCTAAAATTAGCTTACTGTCTCTCAGGTCATGTTACCGCCACGGCGATAGGCACTGTCCTCCAGAGATTGCCAAAGTTACCCATTCCTTCCTCTCTTCTGAGTGCAGACTTCGGCCACTACCCCCCAACCTTCTGGTCAGTCGCGATTTCAAATCAGCTATTGAGTCGCTCTGTCGAGAGGAACTCGGAAGTATCAACTCATCGACATCGCGAAACTTATTCATCGAATCGCTCCTCAAACCAAAATTCAAAGTCTTCACTGTCCGCCTGACAACCCTATCGCCGAACTTGAGGATACTCCCTCAACCAGACTGGCTTTCTAAAAGTTCCCCTTCACATCTGTGACTAGAGTGAGTGCCCCTGAACATCACAGAGGCACTCACGCTTTATTACCGCAGGAGACTCACCGCCAACTGAGGCTGCTGATTCGCCTGAGCGAGTACAGCTGAGCCAGCCTGTTGCAGAATGTTCAGTCGAGTAAGCTCAGCAGCTTCCACCGCCACATCCACATCCGAGATGCGAGATTCAGCTGCCTGAATATTCTCGCGACTAGTCGAAAGGTTAGTGATCGCGCTCTGAAGACGTCCCTCAACAGTTCCAAGTGTACCTCGAAGGGTGTTAAGTGACGTAATCGCCGAGCTCACCGCCGCGAGAGCGGCGCGAGCCGCCGACTGCGCGAAGTCCGTCGAGTCACCCGTCAGTGAATACGTCAACGCGGAGGATCCGGTGCCCGCTAAACCAAGTCGCTGAAGGGTTGCTCCTCCTGCCTGATCAAGTATGATCTGCGAGGTTGAAGCTCCATCAAAGCCCACCTGGAACGCGATCTGCTGTGATCCCGACAGAAGGGATACTCCGTTGAACGTTGTCGTAACAGCGATACGTTCAACTTCAGACCCCAAGGTCGCGAATTCAGCCTGCAGAGCGGAACGCTGCACAGGCGAGTACGATCCGTTAGCTGCCTGTTGAGTCAACTCCGCTAGACGACTGAGTACTCCACCAATTGAAGCGAGGGCTCCGTCCGCCACCGCAATCGCAGAGATACCATCCTGAGCGTTTCGTACGGCCACAGAGGCGAGCCTCGCGTTGACCCGAAGAGACTCAGCAATCGCGAGACCAGCGGCGTCGTCGCTGGCTCTGTTGATGCGCTGACCGGACGTTAACTTCTCATAGGTCCGATTAAGGCTATCTGATGATGCTCCTAACAATCTTTGGGATCGTACGGAGGCTAGATTCGAGTTAATGCTAATTGCCATATATTTTCATCCTTGATTTTGCGAACAGAGGCCTCACTAATCCTTTAGCGATAGCCATTCCTCTCGGAAAACTCAGCTCGCGGTTACACTTCGTCTATAGCGTCCAAAAAGACGCTACCTTCGTTTTACGTTTCTTCTTAAACTGCTTTAACTCCCTCACAGCGAACTCCAACTTCATAAGAACTCCACCACCCACAAATAACCACTTAAACTCATTCTTCATTTCGAACTAAGGTCACTACCGATATCAAAGTCGTCTCATACGCTGTCCCACTCATCTATCACTGCCACTTCTCAAACTACTAACGAGCTTCACTACCGAAGTAACTGCACCGCGAGCTGCGGCTGCTGATTCGCCTGCGCTAGCACCGCTGAGCCCGCCTGCTGGAGGATGTTGAGGCGTGTTAATTCCGCCGCCTCTACCGCCACGTCAACATCGGAGATACGTGACTCCGCCGCCTGAATGTTCTCACGACTGGTTGTCAGGTTCGTTATCGCGCTTTGAAGGCGTCCCTCGACCGTTCCCAAAGTACCGCGCAGCGTATTGAGCGACGTAATCGCGCCATTGACCGCCGCAAGAGCCTCCCGAGCGGCTGATTGAGCGAAGTCTGTCGAGGTCCCGGTCAACGAGTACGTGAGGGCGGACGAACCAGATGTGGCCAGACCCAGACGTTGAAGCGTGGCTCCTCCACCCTGATCCAATTGGATCTGCGAGGTTGAAGCTCCGTCAAACCCAATCTGAAATGTGATTTGAGCGCTTCCTGAAAGGAGCGACACACCGTTAAACGTGGTAGTCACCGCGATACGCTCAATTTCAGAGCCAAGGGTCGAAAACTCCGCTTGCAGCGCGGAGCGCTGAACTGTTGAGTACGATCCGTTCGCGGCCTGTTGCGTCAGTTCCGCCAATCGGCTGAGCACGCCACCTATCGAAGCAAGAGCTCCATCCGCCACGGCGATGGCTGAGATACCATCTTGGGCATTTCGTACTCCCACGGTAGCTAGACGCGCGTTAACTCGCAGCGACTCAGCGATCGCCAGTCCCGCCGCGTCATCACTCGCCCTATTGATGCGCTGACCTGAAGTCAATTTCTCATATGTCTTATTCAGGCTGTCAGATGCCGCGCCTAAAAGTCGCTGCGACCGAACCGATGCTAAATTTGAATTAATGCTAATTGTCATAGTTTTTCATCCTTGATCTAAAAACTGGATTCCTTCCCCACTTCTAGCGATCTCTTCTTTTCAAGCCCGAGATTGCCCCTCAAACCTCAGTAACTAATTTACTCCGAGCTGCGCGCCTGGCGTTCCAGGCAAGAAGGAGCGGTAACAACTACCGCCCCGGTCCGGCTCCTTCTCACCGCCACAGTCCCTTTCTTCTCCACGCTGCCTTACAAGGCTCACGCCTACTCCCTTTACTCCCACCACCACGGCACCCCTCGCTCAGGCAAGACTCTGGGGGTGTGCCCTCTTATGAAAGGGCCCTCAGAGTCATTACCTTAGAAGTTTGCTCTACCTGAGCAGCTGAACAGCGAGCTGTGGTTGCTGGTTAGCCTGAGCTAACACCGCCGAGCCTGCCTGCTGTAATATGTTCAATCGAGTCAGTTCCGCCGCCTCGACCGCGACATCGACGTCAGAGATTCGCGACTCAGCTGCCTGAATGTTTTCTCGACTCGTTGTTAGGTTTGTAATCGCGCTGGTTAAACGACCCTCTACGGTTCCAAGGGTACCTCGGAGTGTATTGAGTGACGTAATCGCCGAGTTCACGGCGGCCAGTGCCGCTCGAGCCGACGACTGCGCGTAGTCACTCGATGCCCCAGTCAAAGAGTACGTCAACGCCGATGACCCAGTTACGGCAAGGCCAAGTCGTTGTAGCGTCGCTCCACCATTCTGGTCTAGGACGATCTGTGAGGTCGAGGCTCCATCGAATCCAATCTGGAACGAGATCTGTTGCGTACCAGAAAGAAGGCTTACTCCATTGAATGTGGTGGTTACCGCGATACGCTCGATTTCCGAGCCAAGCGTGGCGAACTCTGCCTCAAGAGCGGATCTTTGCACTGAAGAATACGAACCGTTGGCCGCCTGTTGACTCAACTCCGCGAGTCGACCAAGAACACTACCAATCGAGGCCAGCGCGCCGTCGGCTACGGCTATTGAGGAGATACCATCCTGAGCGTTACGCACAGCCACAGTCGCCAAGCGAGCGTTGACTCGTAGTGAGTCCGCGATAGCCAAGCCAGCCGCGTCATCACTTGCTCTATTGATGCGTTGACCAGAGGTGAGCCTCTCGTAGGTACGATTAAGACTCTCCGAAGACTGTCCCAACAAGCGTTGGGAACGAACAGACGATAGATTAGAATTGATACTAATAGTCATATATTCCTCCTTGAAGTTCCCCACTGCTCCCGTCAGTCCTTTGACGAGACCCTGATTGAATCAGGGTGCTAACATAGGGATTTATATCAGCCCCAACACGGATATGTCCGGTTCGGGGGTAAGACCACTAATACGACTTTGCTGTGTTGTACTGCTTACCGCTTACGTACGAACGTACTGCGACTTCTTGATAACGAAGCAGGGATTCATCGCCTGCTAAGGGAGCTTACGGACAATTTGATAAAAAGCTTTAACACTTTTTTCAAGGTGACCGGATTTAAGAATCATCCCGTCATTCCGCCGCCCACATAAAGGAGTCGGCGACCACCTCATATCACTTAAGCATATTTTTGCCGTCCTGCCTGACTATCTGGCTGTGCATAGCCCTTAGGCTATCGATATCGCCGCCGCAGCCGCGCCGCCACCCGCGGCACAAACACTTATCAAGCCATTTCGCGCGCTTCGTTCTTGGAGAGCCGCGCAGGTATTAAGCAGTAATCTTCCGCCAGTAGCCGCAAAAGGGTGCCCCAAGGCGATAGAGCCCCCGAATACGTTCATTTTTTCCCTCGGGATACTTCCGATCGGCGACAGATCCCTGTATCGGTCCCAGCCATTCTCCCATGCCCGCATGTTGCAAACCACCTGAGCCCCAAAGGCTTCGTGGATCTCAAAGACGCCACAATCAGCGACCGTTACACCAACTTTTCTCATGACTTTGGGCAGGGCTAACGCGGGCGCCATCAAAAGCCCATCCCCTGGCGGCACGGACGCGAACTCAACGCCATCGAGATACCCTATGATCGGCAACCCAAGCTCTCGAGCGTACGAGTCTAACATGAGACAGACCGCCGATGCTCCGTCAGTCAGAGCGCTTGAGTTTCCAGCCGAGATTGTACCCCTCGAGCTTCGATCAAACACTGCTGGCAGAGTAGCCAGCTTCTCCGCCGAGGTTTCCGCTCTAATCAGATTGTCCTCAGAGACTCCACCAAGAGCGACGATCTGCTGCGCGAGAGTCCCCTGACTCTTCGCCGCTTGGCCTCGCTGATGACTCATCAGAGCGATCTCATCCTGCTCGGCCCGCGTTATTCCAAACTCCTGTGCCATGACTTCGCAGTGCTGACCCATGGTGAGCCCCGTTGAAGGCTCCTTTGGGCTGGGAGCTTGAGGAATCAAAAAACCTGGACGGAATGAGGTGGCAACCGACAACTTCTGACCAAATCCGCGAGCTTTGTTCAACCTAAGAAAGAATCGCTCGCCACTGCGCGGGAACGTCAGGGTTGGAGTAGACATCGACTCACTGCCGCCAATAATCGCCGCCTTGATTCGTCCCGAAAGAATCGCCTCACGCGCCGCGTTCGCCGCGACGAGCCCCGTTATGCAGTTGTTGGAGACGAAGTGTCCACTTATGGTCTTTGGTAGCCCTGAACGAAGAATGATTTCTCGAGCTAGATTGGGAATTCGTGGATCGAGGAGCACCGTGCCGAAATAGAGTTCATCGATTAGGCTCGCATCAAGCCCCAGTCGTTCCACGCACGCGGTAACTACATGCACGCCAAGATCGAGCGCTGAGTATGCTGAAAATACCCCGGCTGCTTTAACAAACGGGGTCCGCACCCCACCTACGATAGCGACTCTCATATAACCTCCGTCCTGCCCAGCTCCAGCCATGGAACTTCGCTCGCCAACAAGGCTAGCGCAAAGCCGCTGCCCTCCAAAGACCAAATCGGAGCCCTCAAGAAAATCGGCGATAAACATCCTCTCATGGCGCCCCAAAGGTTTCAAATAGCTCTGCGGTATGAGGCTCTACACTTGAGAGGACGTCGGTTTAAGGGTACCTTTAGACGGGTCGGTTATATCACACTTATGCCGAGACGATTCTCATGATGAGATCCTCGGCTACCCGCAAAGGGACACATCACGCGACGCGTCGCCCGGCGGGCCGACCTGAGTAAAAAGGCAAGAAGGCAAGCTATGAACAACTCCACCCCCTCCGATACATTAGCCAAGGTCGTGTCTCTTACCAAACGACGGGGCTTCATCTTCCAGAGTAGTGAGATCTACGGCGGGCTTAAGAGCGCGTATGACTACGGACCTCTCGGAGTTGAGCTGAAGAGAAATATCGCGGCTGAATGGTGGAAATACATGGTTCACGAGCGCGAGGATGTCGTAGGTATCGACGCGTCAATCATGATGCATCCGAGCGTGTGGAAGGCGAGTGGACATCTCTCAGGGTTCTCGGATCCACTCGTGGATTGTCATAACTGCAAAGAGCGCTTTCGCGCCGACAAGGCTCCCACGATGCCAGCCGGAAGCGCCATCGAGTGGAACAAAGGCGGCAAATCCTCCGGCGAAAAGGTACGAGGCGCTGTCGGAGAGTGCGGATACATCTGCCCAATGTGCGGCAGCTCGGATCTCTCCGCTGAGCGACAATTCAACCTCATGTTCCGCACCTCGATCGGTCCAGTCGACCCGCTTGATACACTCTTACAAGAAATTCACGGCAAGGACCTCTCCCGTGCCGAGCTCAGAGAGAAACTTGAGGAGGCGATCAAATCGTCCGCTATCTATCTTAGACCCGAAACGGCCCAAGCTATGTTTGTGCAGTTCTTGAATGTGCAGCAAACTATGTCCATGAAGGTGCCATTCGGTATCGCCCAACAAGGCAAGTCGTTCCGCAATGAGGTCACGACTGAGAAGTTCATCTTCCGCACCTGCGAGTTCGAGCAGATGGAGATGGAGTACTTTTGTGAGCCAGGCACACAAAAGGAATGGCATAATTACTGGACAGACGCCCGCATGACTTGGTGGAAGCGCTACGCGAACAACAAGGATTCTTTCCGCGTGCGCCATCACGAGCAAGATGAACTCGCGCACTATGCTGACGCGTGCGTTGACATCGACTACCAGTACCCATGGGGTTGGGACGAACTCGAGGGCATCGCGAGCAGAACTGACTATGATCTCTCAAGGCATGCCGAAGACTCAGGTGTAAAGCTCAGCTATTTTGACCAACAGAAAATGGATCCTGTTACTGGAAAGCCGGGCGTGCGTTATGTCCCGTATGTTATCGAACCAGCGGCGGGTCTTACGAGAGCCGTACTGGCGTTTCTCTGTGACGCCTACACCGAGGAGGAAGGTGTCGACGCCGAGGGCGCCACAAAAACCAGAGTCTTGTTGAAGCTCCACCCTCGGCTCGCGCCATGCAAAGCGGCGGTACTTCCTCTTATGAAGAAAGAAGGTATGCCGGAAGTCGCCAGAGCGATTGTGAACCAATTCTACAAAGCTGGGGTAAACGCGAGCTTCGATGAGCAGCAATCAATCGGAAAGCGTTACGCGCGACACGATGAAATTGGGACACCTTACTGTCTGACAGTCGACCATCAAACACTTGAGGACAACACCGTGACGATCCGAGATCGAGACACCACAAAACAGGATCGAATCAGCGTCGATGAGGCGCTGGCCGTCGTGAAACAGCGAGTCGACTCCTTCTAGAGCAACGAGGATATGGCATATCAATCCGGATTTACAAGGCAAACGGGCGGAGTGCTGTATCCTCTT
>CAIVDM010000222.1 GCA_903904735.1 uncultured delta proteobacterium | reverse complement strand
TGAAAGCTCTTGGGCGACAGAGGTAAAAAACGCGCAGATTTTCGTGAATCAGCTTGCGCTCGATGACGAGCTCTAGGGAACTGGCTTCCTGGAGCTTTCAACTATTAGAACTTATCGAGACCTCTCGCGTGACGATATCGCCATGGATAAAAAAAGGGCCACCCGAAGGTGACCCTTTTAGGTCTAGATCTTTTTCATCTCCACCATCAACTACGCGAGAAGCGGAGCGATGAGAAGCGAGAGGATCGAAACCATTTTGATAAGGATGTTCAGGGATGGTCCTGACGTGTCCTTGAACGGATCGCCGATGGTATCACCGACAACAGCAGCTTTGTGAGCGTCAGAACCTTTCTTCTCGCCCTCAACAAGCCCTTGCTCGATGAACTTCTTGGCGTTGTCCCAAGCGCCACCTGTGTTCGACATGAAGATGCCCAACACGACACCTACGACCGTGGTTCCAAGGAGGAGTCCAGCCAGAGCGGCGGGTCCCATGAGGAATCCAACGAGAAGTGGCGCGATGAAGGCGATCAAGCCAGGAGTACGCATCTCCGTGAGAGCCGCCTTCGTTGATATCTCAACGCAACGCGACACATCAGGCTTTACGCCTTCCTTGCCCTCAAGCAGTCCAGGAATCTCACGGAACTGACGACGAATCTCGGTAACAATCAAGCCGGCCGCTTTGCCCACAGACTGCATCGTGAAGCACACAATGAGACCTGGCAGAACCGCTCCAAGGAGCACTCCCGCGATAAGCATCGGGTTTGTGATGCTCAGATCGATGGGCTTGTTCGCCGCCGTGAATGTCTGCGTGTACGCGCCGAAAACAGCGAGTGCCGTCAGACCGGCTGAGCCGATCGCGAAGCCCTTACCGATCGCCGCGGTGGTGTTCCCAAGGGCATCGAGCTTGTCAGTGATGGCGCGAGTCTCGGGTCCAAGGTGCGACATCTCGGAGATTCCTCCAGCGTTGTCGGCGATTGGGCCGTACGCGTCGATCGTCATGATGATACCAGTCGTTGACAGCATCGCCACACCAGCGAGCGCTACACCGTAGACACCAGCGAAGTAATTCGAGACGAGCACCGCCCCAACGATGATGATCAATGGAAGCGCGACGCTGCGGAAACCAACAGCGATACCGCTGATGACAGCTGTCGCTGGTCCTGTCTTCGCCGCGGCGATGATCTCATATACCGGTTTGGACGACGTGTAGTATTCAGTCGTTAGTCCGATGCCGATACCGCAGACCGTTCCAAATATCACTGGCCACCACAGATTTAGGTTTACCGGTGTAATGATGAAGAGCCCAAGACACGCCACCACGAAGAAAACCGACGCGAGAAGTACCGTTGTTCGGAGCGCCCTCGCCGGATCCCCGTCCTTAAGGATAGCCATCCACTTGATAGCGATGAAGGACGAGATGGCTCCCAAAAGCCCAAGGGCGAGTGGGGTTACCATTAACCAAATCCGATAGCTCTCCTCAACCGAGCCAACCACATTTGGGTTGTACGCGGTCAGGCGCTGCACTTGATCAACACCGAGTGTGGCGGCGAGAGCGAGACATCCGATTAAGCACGTAACGTACGATTCGAAGATGTCAGCGCCCATACCAGCAACATCACCTACGTTGTCACCGACGTTGTCAGCGATTACGCCAGGGTTGCGAGGGTCATCTTCCGGAATACCAGCCTCAACCTTTCCGACGAGGTCAGAGCCCACATCGGCGGCCTTTGTGTAAATACCACCACCGACTCGAGCGAAGAGAGCGACCGAGGATGCTCCCATCGCGAAGCCGATGATCGGCTCATGGTGAGCTGGCGTTCCGTAAATAATGAATAGCACGCCAACGCCGATGAGTCCGAGAGCCGCGACGGTAAGTCCCATGACAGCGCCGCCGTTGAAGGCGACCATAAGAGCTTGTCCCGGAGCGTTCTCAGATGCCGCGTGCGCCGTGCGAACATTCGCCATCGTCGCCGCGCGCATACCGAGATATCCAGCGAGCAGAGAGCTCGCCGCTCCGAAGGCGAACGTGACCGCTGTTGGGAGCTTTAACGCCCACCAGATCGCGAGAAACGCGCATAGCACAAAGAACAACAGGTATTGAGCTTGCTGCCTGAGGTAAGCGATCGCTCCTGAGCGAATCGCTTCACTGATCTCTTGCATACGAGCGTTACCCGCAGGGAGCGCTTTGATGCTCGCGTACATGCTGTACGCGAGCGCGAATGCTACCAGGCCGAACAACGGAGTGGCCCAGGTGATAATGAACAAGGTTGATTGATCCATAATTCCTAGTTGCTACTAGATTAATGTTGATATCCTTAGCATCTCGGCGCACCGACAAACCACCCACTCAAGAGCGGTAGCTTCGTGGTGCGAAGGATGTAAGTGCTTGAAAAAATAAGCTTGGTGATTCTATCCGTTACAACACAGGAGTCAACCCAAAGGCACCATCAACCGCTCTGGAGTATAAGTCCGGATAGTAATCCTTAATGCCCTGATTTTTTTGAGAATGTTTATCCTCAGTGGGTAAGCTTCTTGTAGCGTATCCGATGCGGAGTTTCAGCGTCCGCTCCGAGGCGTCGTTTCCGATCCGCCTCGTACTCTTGGTAGTTACCCTCAAACCAGACCACCTCACTGTTGCCCTCAAAGGCGAGGATGTGTGTGGCGATACGGTCAAGGAACCACCGATCGTGGCTTATCACTACGGCACAGCCGGCGAAGTTGAGAAGTGCCTCCTCTAACGCGCGCAGCGTATTCACGTCGAGATCGTTCGTTGGCTCATCCAAGAGCAGTACATTTCCTCCCGAACGTAGCATTTTTGCGAGGTGTACACGGTTGCGCTCGCCACCTGAAAGGGTACCAACGAGTTTTTGCTGATCTTGTCCGCCGAAGTTAAAACGACCAACGTACGCTCTGGCGTTAAACTCTCGACTTCCCAATTTAATGATCTCGTCTCCGCCCGCGATTTCATCGAATACGCTCTTTTTATCGTTGAGCGCGTCACGACTCTGATCGACATATGAGAGCGATACGGTCTCTCCGACCTTAAACGAGCCGCCATTGGCCGTTTCTTGACCAGTGATGAGCTTGAAGAGGGTAGTTTTACCAGCACCGTTTGGTCCGATCACGCCCACGATACCTCCTCGCGGAAGGTTGAAGTTTAGCTTCTCAAAGAGCATACGGTCGCTAAACGATTTCGCGACCCCTTCGGCTTGAATAACAACCTCTCCAAGGCGGGGTCCCGGCGGTATGTATATCTCGAGCTCATCGACCTTCTGGGATTGTTCTTGGTTCAACAACTCCTCATACGCCTTGATACGTGCTTTTGACTTCGCTTGACGCGCTCGAGGTGACTGCTGAATCCATTCTAACTCTCGCGCGAGGGTCTTTTGGCGTTTCGATTCGGACTTCTCCTCTAATTCGAGTCTTGATCGCTTTTGATCGAGCCAGCTGGAGTAGTTTCCTTCCCATGGAACGCCGTGTCCACGGTCGAGCTCTAAAATCCATTTGGCGACATTATCGAGGAAGTAGCGATCGTGGGTAATGCACACCACCGTTCCTGCGTAGTCACTTAAGTGCCGCTCTAACCACGCGACGGATTCAGCGTCCAAGTGGTTTGTGGGCTCATCGAGAAGCAGAATATCGGGCTTTTCTAACAAAAGCTTACACAGGGCGACCCGTCGACGCTCTCCTCCAGAGAGTGTGTCGACATTCGAGTCCGCTGGAGGGCAACGAAGCGCGTCCATGGCTATTTCCAGTGTACGGTCGAGTTCCCACGCGCCAATCGCGTCGATCTTGTCTTGGAGAACTGCTTGCTTGTCGATTAGCTTCTCCATCTCCTCGGGGGAGATATCCTCGCCCAGCTTGGCGCTGATCGCCTCGAAGTCCGCCAGTAACGTGGCGGCCTCCTTACAACCCTCCATGACGTTTTCCTTCACGGTCTTGGTGGGATCAAGTCGTGGTTCTTGCTCGAGGTATCCAATTCGGACGTTCGGACGAAAGTGAACGTCACCATTATACTCCTTGTCCAATCCGGCGATGATACGGAGCAGACTTGATTTACCCGATCCGTTTAGTCCGACCACTCCAATTTTTGCCCCCTCAAAAAAGGATAGGGAGATGTCCTTAAGGACCTGCTTCGCAGGGGGGTGAACACGACTGACTTTGTGCATTGAGAAGATGATTGGTGCCATGGGCAGACGATATCCTCTCGGTGGTCTGTGGGGCAAGGGGAGGGGGGGGGATAATGACCCTGGCCCAAACATGGTCATTCACAAATTCGCGCTGTCGTCGGGGAGGGATTCGGAAAAATCATCAGATGGGACCCCTCAACAAACTTTTTTATTGAAAAGCTTTCCAGTTCTGACAATATCATCGCACAACGACGCCTGATCCCTATAGTGAGAAGAGCGATTGATGACAGCGACCCCAGTGACCCGACAAGGAGACAAGCGGCTAGCGTTATCAATAATGGTCAATCATCCCTTTCAAGCCTCGGAGCGTGATTCCAAAGACAAGCAGACGGGTTCTTATTTACTTGAGTTCGCCCTGGCTGCGCTCGGTGTCGCGTTCTTTATCGTTGGCGTCAGCGATCTAGCCAAGATATTTCACGCGCGCGGTGCTGTGCACGCGGGTGTGTCGGAAGGATTGCGGTGTCTCTATCCAACCGATCCGACGTGCGCCAACGTGACGTTACCCAACGCGGAGATAAC
>CAIVDM010000221.1 GCA_903904735.1 uncultured delta proteobacterium | reverse complement strand
GCTTCTAGCTCCGCGCTCCAGTGTGATTAGCCGCGCTCGCGAATTAACGTGCGGTCGCCGAAAACTAGCATCTCCCAACTCGCAGTAGCATTCGGGAGCGCCACCTCACCACGATAGTGTTCACGTACCGCCCCAAATTTTTCGCTGGTGCTGACAACACCCATGCCGAGGTTGGTCAGTATTTTACCTGAGCCAGGATTATCAGGACGCGCGGTAGCGTCTATAAAGCAAAAGTCACCGTTTTCGACTGAATAACCATACGCGCGGAGCAGAGGAGCGAGACCCTGCACTACCCCTCTCACCGCCTCACTTCCATATCCTTGGCCCCACTTATCGGCCCTGATCAAATAGGCGATCTCTGAATGGCCTGGATCATCTCCGTGGCCAAGGACAACGTGTCCTATAAACTGCCCCGATCTATCTCGTATGACGAACCCTCCGAATGGATCGCCAGATTTCCAACGCTCCACCCAGGCGTTAATTCGTCCATCTACATAGGCTCGGTCTCTTACCTCGCCAGTGGCGAACTTCCCCATCACGGTTGGGTCACTAAAGAGGTGTTGATGATACTCCGCCGCGTCGGCGTGGGTCACCGGTGCTACTCTCAATCGTTCTGTCTCGATGATTACGCCAATCGATCCGTCCATCCGGCGCTCTATCGACACCTGCGCGTCAGTTGGCGCGGGGCGCATGGTTCTGTCCATCTCCATATCGTCATCCTTCCGTGGGCTACTAACCAAAGGTCAAAGCCGTCTCTGCTGATATTATGGAGGGGTCCGCTATAGGTGGGGCATAATTGGAGGGGCTGACGTGATTCGTATAGCTGTCATCACCGTAACTATTGGCAAAATCAGGCAGATCCGTGGAGACGAAATTGCGCCCATTATCGGAGCGCGGAGCTTCTAGCTCCGCCTAAAGCTTGACCTTGTAGCGAGGGGCGCATTCTAGAGGAGCTAGAAGCTCCGCGGTCACACCTGAAAATTAAGGCAGCTCTCCTCAGAGCTAATCTCTGAGTCGAGCTGCCTCGAGTTCCAAACGAAAAGCTGAAGGGCTACTTGCCCACAACCTCTTGCATCTTGGCTCCGATCTCGTGCGGTGAGCGCACGATATGGATACCAGCAGCTGAGAGCGCCGTGAACTTCGCCTCGGCTGTATCATCGCCTCCGCTAATGATCGCTCCTGCGTGACCCATACGTCGTCCCGGAGGAGCTGACGCGCCCGCAATAAACGACACGATCGGCTTCTTCATGTTCGCGTTCGCCCATGTGGCGGCGTCGACCTCGGCGCTTCCGCCGATCTCTCCGATCATGACCACCGCGTCGGTCTCTGTATCCTCATTGAACATCTTCAAGCAATCGATGAAGTTTGTTCCGTTGAGCGGATCTCCGCCAATACCGATACAGGTCGATTGACCCATGCCGAGGGCCGAAAGCTGGAATACTGCCTCGTAGGTCAGAGTTCCGCTTCTCGATACAACGCCGATTCTGCCTGGCTTATGGATAAAGCCTGGCATAATACCGATCTTGGCTTGTCCTGGAGTAATAACTCCTGGGCAGTTTGGACCGATAAGCCGTGTGCGACGCCCCTGCATGAAGGTTGAAACCTTAAGCATATCGAGCACCGGAATACCCTCTGTAATACAGATTACGAGGTCCATATCCGCGTCAGCTGCTTCCATAATTGCGTCAGCGGCGAAAGGAGGCGGTACGTAAATGATCGAAACGTTGGCGCCTGCTTGCTTCTTGGCTTCGTGCACGGTGTCAAAGAGAGGAATCCCCTCGAAGTCCTGCCCACCTTTACCCGGTGTTACGCCCGCTACCATCTGGGTGCCGTACTCGCGGCACGCTCTGGTATGGAACGCGCCTGTCTTTCCGGTGATACCTTGAGTTACTACTCGTGTGTTCTTATCTACTAAAACGCTCATGACCTGCTCTCCCCTTACTTAGCCAACGACACGATCTTTCTAGCCGCGTCATCCATCGTATCGGCTGGCGTTATCGCGAGCCCTGATTCAGCGAGCATCTTTCGTCCTAAATCCACGTTAGTACCCTGAAGACGAACTACGAGGGGAACCTTGAGCCCCACCTCTTTCGCCGCCTCAATGATACCGGTCGCGATTACATCGCACTTCATGATTCCACCGAAGATGTTCACGAGAATGCCCTTCACCTTTGAGTCAGAGAGCAAAATACGGAACGCCTCGGTAACATTCTCCTTAGTCGCTCCTCCACCTACATCGAGGAAGTTCGCTGGCTCACCGCCGAACGCCTTGATGATATCCATCGTCGCCATCGCGAGTCCGGCACCGTTAACCAAGCATCCGATGTTCCCATCGAGCCCGATGTAATTGAGTCCGTACTTCTGAGCTCGAAGATCGCGCGAATCCTGCTCATCGTAATCCATCATGTCGCGGATCGCTTTTTGTCGGAATCCAGCGTTATCCTCAAGCGCCACCTTGGCGTCAAGAACGACAAAGGTGTTCTCCTTCGTGAGCACGAGGGGATTGACTTCAAGCATCTCTAAATCGCTTTCGATGAAAGCTTTATAGAGAGCCGCCACGACCTGCGAAAAGTGCTTGCGCGCCTCCAGCGGGATAGCCAGATCGAGGGCTAACTTCGCGGTTTGATACGCTTGTAAGCCAACTCGCGCGTCCACTCGGACGTTCAAGATCTTTTCTGGGGTCTTGTGAGCTACCTCCTCGATCTCCATTCCGCCTTCTGTTGAGGCGATCAGCGACACACAACGCTTGGCTCTATCGACGAGGAGACTGAGGTAGTATTCCTTGGCGATATTGCAGCCCGCCTCAACGTAAATCTTACGAACGAGCTTTCCTTGCGCGCCGGTCTGCGGCGTCACCAAGGTCATGCCAAGGATAGCT
>CAIVDM010000220.1 GCA_903904735.1 uncultured delta proteobacterium | reverse complement strand
CGGCCGCCCTGGGTTTAGATTTATGGCTGTGATACACTTCGCCGGGCGTTTGTTTTCAGGACAGGATATCCATGCGCGGTATTTCAGTAGTCATCCCAGTCTATAACGAAGAAGGTAATGTTGCCGAAGGATTTCAGGAGGTCTCCGGAATCCTACGGGCAATGAACCGGCCCTACGAGATCATATACGTAGACGACGGTTCTCGGGACGCGACTGTCTCCCGACTTTTAGAGTGTGGTGGAAACGATCCGCATCTTCAGCTGGTACAGCTTCGTCGGAATTTCGGTCAGACCGCGGCGATGGCGGCAGGCTTTGATCACACCCAATACGATATCGTCGTGGCGCTCGATGGCGATCTGCAAAACGACCCCGCCGAGATACCACAAATGGTGGAGAAGCTTGAGCAGGGCTTCGACCTCGTCGCTGGCTGGCGCAAAGCTCGGCGCGACAAGTTAGTGAGCAGAAAGCTTCCAAGCATGTTGGCGAATCGATTGATCTCGTGGTCCACGGGAGTGCGGCTGCATGACTATGGCTGCACGTTGAAAGTCATGACGGGCGAGATCGCGCGTGGCTTGCGTCTGTACGGAGAGATGCACCGCTTCATTCCAGCGCTCGCGAACGAGATGGGAGCTCGAATCGTTGAGGTGCCCGTGAACCATCGAGAGCGAAAGCACGGAACTTCAAAGTACGGCATATCGCGCACGATTCGAGTGGTTCTTGATCTAATCACGGTGAAGTTTTTGCTTGGATACTCGAAGCGACCGATTCATTTGTTTGGCTTAGTCGGTGTACTTTCTTCCCTTTTTGGAGGGGCGATTCTCGCGGCAATCACGTATCAGAGATTCATCGACCATGTTCCGATGGGTAATCGGCCCACGCTCACGTTGGGAGTGATGATGGTGATCATCGGCCTCCAGTTTATGGTCTTTGGTCTTCTCGCGGAAGTTTTGGCTCGAACTTATTACGAGTCGCAGAGTAAGAAGATCTATGTGGTTCGACGGGTATTCAGCGCCCGTGAGGGGGATGATGGTGCTCCGTGGCAGCGCAAAGTAGCCAATTAGCGGAGGCTTTTCCCGCTGTCTCAACGCCTCCACGAGTTCTCATAGATGGTAGAAAACTTGGGGACGGCGGCATCGGTGTATACATAAGCAACCTCGTCGAAGGGTTAGTTGCTCTTGGCGACGTAGGTGTCACTGTCCTCTCGCGTCGAGATAGGATGTCGACGCTCTCATGTCGAGACTCAATCGAGTGGATTTTCGACGGCGCGAACCCGTATTCGCTCGATGAATATCTCCTGATGCCGCGACGCGTCGACTTTTCGCGTTATGACATATTCCACGCGCCGCACTACAGCTTGCCTTTTAGGATCCCAATACCAACGGTCGTGACGATTCATGATCTGATTCACATCAAGCACCCGGAACGTTTTTTCTATCCTTTCATCGCGCGACCTCTCATCGGTTCCGCCGTGACGAGAGCGTCAGCGGTTATCGCCGTGAGTCGAGATACTCGGGATCAAGTGATCTCCGAGACGCGCGTCTTGGCGTCGAAGGTGCGATATATCCCCAACGCTATCGCGCCGTTTCTTTCCATCCCAGAGACATCGACCCATGATCAAGGGTGTATCGCCCCGACTGAGGCGTACTTCCTCGCTGTAATCTCTAACACTAAACCGCACAAAGGCGTCGAAGACCTATTGAACGCGTACAGGAGTTTCATCGAAAGACATCAACGAGTGAGGCGAATGGAGCGTCCGCCCACATTGAAGTTGGTGGGCTTTGGAGCGGAGCGCGTTGTTCGTGAGGGGCTATTCCAATCGACGCTCGCGGGGCTGACAGGCGTGGAAATCCTGGGAGCTGTCGACGCGAAAAGTCTTCGAAGCCTTTACCAAGGGGCATCCGCTCTCGTGGTGCCGTCGATTGCCGAGGGATTTTGTTTGCCCGCTCTTGAGGCGCAGAGCGTCGGCACACCGGTCGTGTGCAGGCCAGTGCCGGCGATAGAGGAGTTGCTCACGGAGCGAGACATTATCGCTGACGATCTCTCGGTTCGAGCCCTTGAGATGGCGCTTCATGAGGCGGCGGCGCGCGAGCGAGGGAACCGTGAATGCGTCGAGGCGCATCTCGCGCGTTTTTCACTTGAGGCGGTAGCGACTCAAACACGAGCGCTTTATCAGGAAGTCATCGCTAGGGGGAGCGGTCGATGAAAGTCGCTCTCATTCATGACTGGATCACGGGTATGCGAGGCGGCGAGCGTTGCCTCGAGGCGTTCGTTCGTATGTATCCGGAAGCGGATATCTTCACCCTGATTCACGTTCCAGGTACGACTTCACCGCTCATCGACTCTCGAGTGAAAGTGACCTCGTTTCTTAACAAAATCCCTGGTATCAGACGGATATATCGAGCGTTGTTGCCCTTGTTCCCGCTCGCCATCCGCACGTTGGATCTCTCGGGATACGATCTTGTTATATCTCTGAGCCATGCGGCGGCGAAGAACGCGCGCGTGCCAGCCGGTGTGCCACATATCTGCTACTGCTTTACCCCGATGCGTTACATCTGGGATCAAGCGTCGGCCTATTTTCGTGGACCGGCGATGTTCTTTCTGCAGCCAGTCCTTTTTTATCTCAGGTGGTGGGATACTCGTGGGGCCAAGGGTGTGAGTGAGTTTGTCGGTATCAGCTCATTCGTCGCCGCTCGTATCCGTAAGTTCTACGGCAGACGGGCGTCCGTGATCGCCCCTCCCGTGCGTATGGAGGCAGAGATTAATCGAACTCTCTCTGAGGAAGAGCGACGCTTCTTCGATGAACATCCAGAGCCGTTCTTTTTGTGCGCGGGCGCGCTCGTTCCATATAAGCGGATTGACGTGGCTGTGAAGGCGTTCAACGAGCTTGGATTGCCGCTCTGGATCGCCGGTAAGGGACCTGAGCTTGAGGCTCTAAGGCCGCAGGCAGGTGATTCGATCCGTTTCCTGGGCCATGTCAGCGAGGGATTCCTTTGGGAGTGTTATCGACGATGTAGGGCGCTGATATTCCCGGGAATCGAGGATTTCGGCATCGTCCCGATTGAGTGTCTCGCTTCGGGTCGACCGGTCATAGCGATTCAGGCTGGAGGAGTGGCTGAGAGCGTTCCGGGTGTGGTTACGGGTGTGAAATTGAGCGCCAATCGCCGAGGAGCGTGGCAGGGAGTTTTTGTCCCTAAGAGCGGCTTCGGATCCCACGCCGCCCTTCGCGATAGCGTGGAGTTTTTCATCGAACAAGAAGATCAGTTCGACTCAGCGGCCGCCAAAGAGCACGCGCGCATATTTAGTTACGAGATGTTTTTCGCCAGCTGGCGCAGATTCGCCGGAAAGCTCAAGATATACCCAGGGGTCGAATCTCCCATGAGTGTATCGAGCCCCAGTCTCCAAACGTCCAGTCAGGAGCGGCGAGCACTATGTTGAAGCAGAAGCGGCAACTCTTCGAGTATCTCTTTATCGGGGCGGACCTGATCGTAGTGTCCGTGGCCTGGCTCATCTCGTACTGGCTTCGATTCGAGACAGGCTTAGTGCCGGTCGATAAAGGAGTGCCGGAATTCGACCACTACGTCTCGATGTTGCTCTTCATCTGGCTCATTTGGGCGTTTATTTTTCGCCGGATGGGATTGTATCGCCCCATGCGAGGAGTTCGTCGAACCCGCGAATTGTGGGTGCTTGTGAACGCCAATGCGCTGGCTATCCTCTTCCTTATCTCCATGACATACCTCTTCCGTGAGAAGAGTATTCAGTTCTCCCGACTCGTGTTCGTTTATTTTTGGGGATTGAGCACCTTTCTCACGGTTGTTGAGCGAACAGCCCTGCGATTTTGTCTGCGAGAGGTTCGGCGCAAGGGGTACAACCTTCGCTATATGCTTATCGTCGGTGCGGGTCAGGTGGCGGCAGATATGGTGAGCCGCGTTCGGCTTCATCAGGAATTGGGAATTCAAATTTTGGGGTGCTTGTCGAGGGATGGGCTAGAGAGGCGCGGTCCTGGCGGTATTCCCGTTGTGGGGCAGTACTCCGATCTCCGACAGTTCTTGAGTCGCACTGACATTGACCAGGTCGTGGTGGCGTTGCCGTTGGAGGATCATCAAATCCTCCCAGACATTATGGCAGAGTTGAAAGACTCGCTGCTCGACATCAAGGTCATTCCCGATATCTACCAATTCGCCAGTATCGGAGGCGCTATTGAGGAGTTCGAGGGGCTTCCTGTTATCAGTTTGCAAGGTTGTCCGCTTGACGGAATCAACCTGTTCGCCAAGAGAGCTCTCGACATCTCAATCGCCAGTGTTTCTCTCTTAATCCTGTCACCTCTGCTCATCGTGATAGCCCTCTTAGTGAAGCTCACGTCCCGAGGTCCGGTGTTGTTTAAGCAAGAGCGGGTGAGCTTTGACGGCAGCCCTTTTAGTATCATTAAGTTTCGCACGATGGTCAGTGACGCCGAGGCGAGCGGTCCTGGTTGGACGAAGCCGGGAGATGTGCGAGTTACGCTCCTGGGTCGACTGCTCCGCTCGACTAGCCTTGATGAGCTTCCGCAGCTCTTTAACGTGTTGTTGGGAGATATGTCCATCGTAGGTCCCCGCCCCGAGCGACCGGTTTACATTAAGGAGTTCAGGAAGCGAATTCCCCGTTACATGCTTCGGCATAAGGTTCCAGCGGGCATTACCGGTTGGGCACAAGTGCATGGCTGGCGCGGTGATACCTCAATCGATAAGCGGATTGAGTACGATCTTTACTATATTGAGAACTGGTCACTCTTACTCGACCTAAAAATTGTGATCATGACGGTGCTCAAGGGCTTCAGGAATCGAAACGCCTACTAATCATCAATTTCGCGACAACAAACTCCTTTCCAGTTTTCAGCTCTGTGAGTAAGCTGGTTCGCGAGACCCTCACAGAAGCGAGTAAATCGCCGTGGCAATCGATGATTGCGGAAGGCACGTGAGGTAACTAGAGCGGGATCCTCTCATGTTGCGCCGACTTGGACTCTTTATGTTTATCGTTTTCTTTTCGGGTTCCGTCGTGATTGTGGCGGCGCGCAATTTGCGTGACAAGCTCGGGGGATTTTCCGAGCAACAGAAGGAGCGGGTTGTTAAGTTAGTGGAGGCCTTGAGAGGAGATGAGCTTTTCAAGGCTGAAGCGAAGTATCACGAGGGGCAGAAAGGTCCGCCTCGACGAACGGGCAGTTACCTACCCGAGCACGATCTCAAAAAGATTAAGCAATTTCTGTCAGGCTTAGTCTCAGGGGAAGATGAGCCGCCCGCTGAAGGGACTAAGTGAGGACGTATGAGTAACGTAGCGAGCCTTTTGAGATTCTTCGTATTTCTGTTTGTCGTCAGTAGTCTCAACGGCTGTCTCTTGGTGCCGTTCGTCCAGGCGTTTAAAGAATCGGGACTTACGGAGTCTGATCGAATGGCGTTGTTACCGCCTCGGCTCAAGAAGTTCTCGGACGCCCGGATGTTTGGCAATAAAAGTGACGCGCTTGATGTTGTAATGCCTGAGGTTCGAACCCAGATCGCCAAGCAATTGAGCGAAGTAGGTGAGCATGAGCGTATCGTGAAGTCGAAAGTTGAGGAAGTGGAGTGGTCGGATTCAGCGACGAAGGCCAAGGTTGTGATGAAAGTTGAATCCTACAAGGTGACTCAGTTAATAGTCACTACGGTAACCGAGGAGCAGGAATGGGAATACTCGACATCCAGCGGATGGTTGCTTAAATCACGTTCAAAAGTTGAGGGCTAACATGGCGTCTGCTTGTGAAAAAGCGTTCTTTACTCTGGCGCTCGTATGGCTATCTGGATGCGCTCTATTTGGCTCAAACGGAACGGGTGGCGGACGTCCACTTGATTCCGCTCGAGGTGGCGATCCGTCCGTTACTCCGTTCAAGCTTGAGGTGCTGGAGGAGCGTAACGATGGGGAGACGATAGTCATAAAGGGTCAGGTAGTTCCCAAGACATCCTGGGCTTCTGATCAAGTCATGGTGCGTCTCGCCGCCGTGGATGAAGCCGGCGAGCAGCTGACTTCTTATCATAAGCTTAACGATCTCAATCCTGACCGCAAGGATTTGCGGGCGGGGCAGCCTTTCGCGTTCTCGCTGTCACTTCCATCGCGAGGACTGTCGAATTATCAACTAGAGGTTTTGTGGGGCAACGACGCGGCGCCGTACACAACCGCGCCAAAGGCCTCCCTTAAACAGCCACAAGCGCCGCGTGAGTTTCTTGCTCTGCAAGGACTTGAGGTCCATAGAGTACCGGACGGTAGTTGCTCATCACCCGAGGAGTGTCTGGTGAGATTTTCAATTAAGGGTGAGTTTTTCAACTCTGGCAGCGCAAGTATCGAGAATGTCATGCTTTTAGCAGGATTTAGTCCAGCTGATAAACTTGATTTGCCGGACCAAATTCTTGAGAATGAACGCCGAATAGAAGTGCGTAATCTGAACCTAGCGGCGGGAGCTAAAAAGCCTTTCAGGTTGACCCTCGAAAAGTTCGTTCCCGCGTCAGATACCGTCGCGTACCAGCCGGTAGTTCGCATCGTCTCGTTCGGGAGCGAGTAGCGTAATCCCTATCACGAGCCAGGCGATGTGATTGGGGAGGATTACTGCCGAGTGTATACGCCCAAATTTTAAGGACGCGGAATTTATGGAGTCGGACTCCGAGCAGCCTGTGCAGACGCAAACTGATAAGCCAGGTGTATACATTCACACCTTCGGCTGTCAGATGAACGAGTACGATACTCAGAAGTTGTACAAGATTCTTGAGAATGATTACCGACCGGTGTCTGAAGCTGATCAAGCGGAGCTTGTCCTGATTAACACCTGTAGCGTCCGCGACAAAGCCGAGAACAAGTTATACAGCATGCTCGGGGAGCTTCGGGGTCTTAAGCGTGAGCGCCCAAGCATGTTAATTGGCGTCTGTGGATGTGTGGCGCAGCAGGAAGGTGAGGAGATACTGAAATACGGACGCGGCGTTGATCTGGTGTTCGGTACCCATAATCTCTCGCTAGCGCCATCATTGGTACGGCTGCGAAAAAAGGGCGCCCCTCCCCAGGTGGCGGTGGATTATCGCGAAGAGTGGGAGGATTTGCCGCTAGGATTCGCCGATGTCGATCCCTCCAAAAACGGCCAGAAACAGCACGTTACGGCGTTCGTGTCGATCAGCCGCGGTTGTAACAAGAGCTGCGCGTATTGCATTGTTCCCACTACAAGAGGTCCTGAGGTCTCTCGGGCGGTCGAGGAGATCGAGCGCGAGGTAAGAATCGCCGTACACCGTGGCAGCAAGGAAATTATGCTGTTGGGTCAGACTGTGAACTCCTACGGTCTCGATCTCTCGCCGCGTTTGTCATTTGTGAATCTCCTAGAGAGGGTGGCGAACATTCCAGGGGTAGAGCGTATCCGTTTTGTATCTCCTCATCCCCAGGAAGTGCGACAGGACTTCATCGACTTCGTGGTATCCAATAAGAAGATTTGTCGGCACATCCATATGCCGCTGCAGTCTGGTAGCGATCGCGTCCTGAAGGAGATGAATCGAAACTATCGGCGCGACAAATACCTCAAAATTATTGAGAGCTTAAAAAGCCGAGTTCCTGACATGGCGATCACGACCGATATCATCGTGGGATTCCCAGGGGAAACAGAAGAAGATTTTAGAATGACCCTTGAAGTCATGGATCTTGTTCAGTTCGACAATAGCTATTCATATTCGTTCTCGCCGCGACCAGGAACGGCGGCCGCAGCGATGCCTGAGCTACTCTCTCAAGAGGAAAAGATCGAGCGCTTGCAAATTTTGCAACGAAAGCAGGAACAGATCACCGCCGCGCGGCTAGCTGCTTGGGTAGGAAAGGATGTCGAGGTGCTGGTTGATAATCGAAATCAGAACCACGAAGGGTGCCTTCAGGGACGAACATCTCAGAATGTCATGCTCAACTTCGACACCCCATACCAAGGCTTAAAGATAGGAGATATCGTAACCGCGAGAGTCGTCGCGCCGAAACGCTTTACGCTTATGGGCGAGCTGAAGAGCCACTCTGTGGTATAAATACTAGTTCTCTCAGTGGCTTGTCTCATGTGATCGGTTCTCTCAAAAGTACCAAGCCCCGATAATTTCAGCGTGGTACTATAAGAGGCTATGGGGTACCCTATTGGTTGATATCCCATAAACTCACAGGAATGATCCTGCGACCCCGTTTTTACACGGACTGGGGAACGGCAAGGTTGCTAAAGGTAGGGGCAGGGTGCCTCTCAGTTGTTGTTGCAAACATGGTTCATGATTCAGCGATAGAGATGTTCGTTGGTGGTTTAGTGCTCGATCCAGCCACTCAGGCCCCGATAGTAGTTCTAAAGGATGAAGCTGGAGACACCACACTTCCGATCTGGATCGGCATTCAAGAAGCCACCTCGATCGCGAGCGCGATAAAGCAGGTGCAGATGTCGCGGCCACTGACACACGATCTATTTTACGATCTTTTACACGAAGTCGGAGTGACCGTACAAAGGGTAGTCATTACCGAACTAAAGGAGTCAACCTATTTCGCCGAGTTGGTTCTAGGCCAAGGAGATAGAGTTATAGTTCTCGACTCACGACCAAGTGACGCCATCGCGATGGCGCTGCGTGCGTCGGCCCCCATTTATGTCGCCCAGACTGTGCTGGAACAAGCGAAGATAGCGTTCGCCGGTTCCAATCCGCTTTCGTCCCCGGGCAGCCAATCTTCCGACGCGAAGTCCCAGGAGTCTCAAGCTGGCCAAGGCGAGCCCGCCGAGGAAGCTGATGCCGAAACCGAAGAGGAGTCGAAGGATTTCACCGGTATCGATAAGGACAAATGGGAGGAGTTGTTGAGTAACCTGGATCCGGAGGACTTTAAGTACAAAATGTGAAAGATGTTCCTGGCGCAGAGTCGCGCGATTGTGAAAACAGCTCCGTTCGAGGACGGTTTCTCTGACGGGCTGACTTAGTGTTCGCGAAAATGACGCCAGTTTCACCTGTACATTTTTTTATCCCTCTGCTACCACCAGCCTACAAGCTTTGTCTAAGAGAGAATCACCTGTGACTACCGCCTCTATTCCTGAATCTAAAAGCTCGAGCGCCGCCGTTCCAACAAGAAATATCTTTGAGGATCCGGCTATTCAAGAAGCCGCGAAAAACGACGCTTTTGTTCGTTTCATCGTAAAGCATTGGGTCTCACTAACAGTGACCGCTGTGGCCATAGCGCTCGGCATGATTGCCTACAATGTTTTCACGACCACGGCCGCTAAGAAGAGCGCAGACGCGACGATGTTGCTCAGTGAGATTCAAGAGGCATATGGCGCCCTCGTATCGAAGCAGGAGGCGCTCGCTAATCTTCGTGAACAACAGTCTCTCGAGAGCGACGCCACTAAGAAGCAGGAATTGACCGCCCGCGTTGATGAGAAGGGAAAAGAGGCGACCGATAGTCGTCAGAAGTTAAACCTTATGGTCGCCGCGCTCGAGACGCAGAAGCACTTTGATCCTCTCGTCGGGCTCTACAAGGGACTCGTAGCGGGCCGGTTTGGTGACTACGAATCGACTCGAGCGATTCTCTCGGCGAACGCTTGGGAGCAAACAGGTTCCCCGGAATCGGCGCGACGCTCAATGTCGGAGCTGTCAGCGCTAGGCTTAGCGAAACTACTAAGTGAATCTGAGGTTCACCGGCAAGTCGCCAAGGATACTTTAAAAGCGCTGGCCTTGCGCGGCGCGTTCGTGCCGGTTGAAGCCGCCGATTCTCTCTCGTATTTGACCACTACAGCGGAGGAGAAGGCGGAGCTCGTTTCGATAGTGGATGGCATTCGAGGACGCTCTCCCGGGCAGGAACGCTTCATCAGTGAAATTCGGGCGAGGTTATACCCGCAGGGATAGATCGAGAGGTACCTATGAGGTCATCACGAGTTTTCTTTCTAGCAGTTTTTTTCTTAGCCTGTGGACTGGCGCTATCTAGTTCGGCAGTCGCGCTTGATACGAAAGTATCGGCGACAGCGACAGAGAAGGCGCAAGAGACGGTGGCCGCGATGCACACAGCAGGGGCTGAGGCGACAGCTGACGCGTTTCGGTCAAAAGTCAGTAAGGCTTACATGAACTGCCTGTTTGACGCGGATGATACCGCCGAGGGACTGGCTAATAACCCGCAAGCGCGAGACGCCGAATCAAGGGCGCACCGCACGTTCTGCCTGACTCGAAAAGAGTCTTGCCTGCGTCTCGGCGAAGACGATGACTGTCGGGTCTTTATCGAAGAGTTCACCGAGTAGTGCGAGCTATGCTCGAGCGGGTTCGGCTCTGATGAATACAAACATCCCTCGACGAGTGTTGATTAGAGAAGTCGGACCTCGCGAGGGTTTCCAAAATATCCCCACTGTTGTTCCAACGGACCGCAAGCTTGAGCTAATAACGCTTTTAGCTGACGCTGGTCTCACTCAGATAGAAGTGACTTCATTTGTTCGTCCGGATAAGGTTCCGCAATTAGCGGACGCTGAGGATCTCGTGCGCCATCTTCCCGAGCGTCGGAATACGAGTTGGAAGGCGTTATACTTGAACCAGAAGGGATTCGAGCGCGCGGAGGCCACAGGGAAGCTGTCCAATGAAGGGTGGTTGTACACATCGCCGAGCGAGACTTTTCTGCGTGAAAATACCAATTCATCGCCAGATAAAGGAATTAACGATATCCCCGGTTGGTGCTCGTTGCTTCGTTCTTATGGAAAGAGCGTTTACGGTCTGATGGTATCGAATGCCTTTGGATGTAACTACGAGGGGCCTATCAGTCCAGAGCGAGTCACGACAGTGGTCTCACGATACTTAGAGGTCTTGAAAAAGTACGGGGAATCCCCGGGGGAGATATGCCTCGCCGACACGGTTGGCTTGGCGAATCCTCATTCTCTCGAGCAGTGCGTGACCGCCGTGCAAAAATTAGGAGTGCCCGTTTCGTTGCATCTACACGACACGAGGGGGCTGGGGCTTCTTAACGTGTACGTAGGACTTCAGATGGGTATCGCGACCTTTGAAAGCTCAGTAGGCGGAGTAGGAGGGTGTCCGTTCACTCCTGGTGCCTCCGGTAACGTGGCGACAGAGGATGTGCTATACTTGTGTGAGTCGCTCGGGGTCGAGACTGGAGTAGATATTGGTCGGGTCTGCCAGGCTGCCCGCTTACTCGAATCTATAGTGGGACAACTTCTTCCCGGGAAAATATATAAAACTTTATAGCGGTGAATTGCCCCGAATCTCCCTGGTCCGTTGATCCACCGAAGAGCCGGCTACTTCCCTTAAATCAGGACGTTACCTCTCTCATTACTCGCTTGGAGTGTGACTATCAAGCTATCACTTGGTCTTGAAATCACGCATAGTGATGATTAAATTGCTGTCAAAGAGGCTTTCCAAAGAGGAAGTTTGATGAAAACCTTGAGGCAAGCTTATGAGTCATATGGATAATTTTTTTGTTCCCTATACAGGCAAAAAACCAGCTTCCGTGTGTATCAACGGACACCGACTTGTCATTCTCGCTCACGAGAAGGATCTGCTAGAGGATGAGATGGAGCTTCTCGGAGCGGACCGAATCAAGAAGGTCAAGCTAGGCGCCTCTGATGATGAGCAAGAGGCCTTCCTCGGTAAGATAGCTCGCCAAGTTGATGGTGGTGTTGTGATTGCTCCCTCTGGAGTTGATTTGCGAGACGTCTTGAAGAATCTTGAGAATGAGCTTCCCTGGCTCCAATAGTTGATTAAGAGTCCACTCCCTTAAAAAATGATATGATAAGGTTTTGTCCCAACTGATACTGTTGTGGGGGGCATTATGATAGAAGCGTGTTATGCCCCCTACCAATCTTTCCACGACTAGCACATCCAGAGATTCAATCCTTGATCCCTTTAGAATCGCCGCCGGGCTAGTTCGCAATGACTCGGCCATTCTCGTTCCGCTCCTGTTAATCTTGGCTATACCGACATTCTTGGGACTCTATGCCTCTTCTCTCGGAGTAGCGTGGTGGACTGGTCTGATGGTCTTTGACCGACTGGTTCAGATAGGAGTAGTGACCTTCATCGCGCTACGATGGCGCCGCAGGTTATCCGCGACCAAACGCCTTAATGTAGCGCCCGCGTTAACGGTGAGCAGAGTGGCGGCCGTGTCGTTGGCGAGCTCGTTCGTGATGCTGATGCCTTTGAACATGTTTGTGTTGACGCTTAATTCAGGTTTGGAGTTCATCTTCTTGGCTCTCTTCGTGGTTGGGTGTTTGTGGTGTCTGCGGGTTCTTTTCTACTTCGCGACAGTGTCAGTTTTCGGTATGGGAGTCCGTCAGGGAATCGCCGCCTCGCGAGAAGTCGCTCGTCGCGACCCAATGATGGCCTTGAAAAGCTTAGTGAGTCCCACCGCGTTTACGGTGCTGTTCGTCGGTCTTTCGCTGGTGCCGGCGCCCGATGGGCGGTCCATTGTATGGACCACGATTGCCTCAATCGCGGAGGGCGTATTTTGGATAGGGAGTACCTACACCGCTCTTGGATGCGCGCTCGCTTTTTTTGACGAGCAGGCGTGGAGAGCGGCAGGTCTCGATCCTTATCGAACCGAGCGTTTATCGACCCTGCAGACTCAAGGTGGCCCAAAGCTCGGAAGGCTGTTGTCGCCTCGCGCCGGAATCTTAACGCTCGTTATAGGACTCATGTTCGTATTAGGTAACCTAGCGCGGCAGCTGACGCTACCTCCCTCCGCCCTGGTGTCGCTTGAGTCCGTGAACATAGCGGATCGCACGATTCAATTGAAATTGAACGTGGAGGACCAAGAATATCATTTTCGCGGTTTCAACATAGCGGCGTTCTCGATAGCAAGTAAGACTGGCTTCGCCCAATCAGAGAAGCTGCTATCAGCGTCACTTCGAGCCGATGGAGCGGAGACGCTTAGTGAGATCCCCACGAACTCCGGCGACCCCCGCAGTGTTTACCTAACCTTCGCCACGAATAAGTCAGCTGAAGCCCTGCGGGCGGCTGATAACCTGTGGCTTTGGTACAAGGCCGTTCCACTTATGCCGATTTCCGATCAGGGCAAGACCTCCAAATAGTCGGGTAAGCCCCTGATTTCCTAATGGTCCCTGAACAGCCCACTGAACGCGACAAAAGAGGACGCACAGACCTATCGGAATACGTGGATTGAGTCGATAGACAACCGTAGAGGGGGACTGCGGTAATGGATTTGATCTTCTATTTTGGGGATGAGCGGGAGCGACAACTACCGCAATTTCTTGAGCGGCTCGGCTATGCCGTGAAGGGTCTAGGAGCAAGCTCTCCAGTCCTGGAGGCGATTCAGGGTCAGAATGCTGATCTCATCGTGATTGATGGGCGAATAAACAGTGAACTTGTCGATCTCTGCACTTTTTTTCGAGCGCAAGAATCAACTCGTGAAGTCCCGATCGTGTGCATCGCGCCAGAGCACCAACGAACTCTCGATGTGTTCGAGAGCTTCGAGCGGGTTGAGGTGGTGCCATCTCCCTTATCAGTGGGGACATTAGCGAGTAGAATAGCCACCCAGCTTAGACTGAGGAAAGCTGCAGGGCTATCAAATGAGCGGAGCAGTCTCGCGGAAATAAACGCCGCGTTGAGAGACCATAACACACGTTTTCAGAAAGACCTTGAGGAAGCTCGATCGATTCAGCAGGGGTTGCTTCCCAAACAGCTCCCATCAGATCCTCGGTTTCAGATAGCTGTCTCCTATCAGCCCCTTGAGCAGGTGGGTGGAGATTGGTACTTCGTTGATTTTCCCAATCACAAGCATCTCCGTCTCCATATCGCCGATGTCTCAGGACATGGATTGCCCGCGGCCTTTATCGGCAGCATGGCGAAGCTAGCCATGGTCGCGGCGGAACGTGAGAGGCCCGACGAGCTCTTGTCGGTCATGAACAAATATTTAGCTCCGCAGCTTCCATCTGGTCGGTTTATGACGATGGGAACTTGTCTCTACGACCCCGCCACGGGACGAGTGCAGTGGGCGCGCGCGGGACACGGCCCCGCGCTGATCTTAAGCCGCGCCTCAAATGAAGTGACGCAGCTACTTGGTAATGGGTTTCCGCTCGGTTTTGTCACCGAGGCCTCATATGAACTGATTGAGCATACCTTAGAACCAGGAGACTCGCTCCTTCTGTACACCGATGGAGTGACAGAGGCGCAGAATCGAGACATGCAGCAGTTCGGCGTGGAGCGACTCAGCGCGGCTCTGTCAGCGGCTCCGTCGAAGGGTGGAAGTGGCGAGGTCTTGCGGTCGATCGTTGATGCCTTCACGACGTTCCTAGAGGGAAGATTGCTCAAAGACGACGTAACGCTGATGCTACTTCGTCGCGAGGAGTGACGAGAGAGGGCATAGAGGAGTTCATCCGTCGAATCCGAGCCAGCAAATCGACTTTCAACGCCCTGCCAGGTAGTCTTGAGACCAAAGACGTGATAGCCATATGTCATGGTCTCTCTTCACCCCCCTTTAAGCGGGTTACCGCTCGCCGCCACCCTGGCGATAGCAGTATGCGAGTGTCTGGCGATTTTCCCGCGCTATCGCTCTGCACTGAGGTCGTATAGATCGGTTCTGGTGACAGCTGTCGTCGTCGCGGCGCTCCTTTCGTTTTTGTCCGGTTACCAGGCGAGTAGTGAGCTCGGAACCCTGACCCCCGAAGTGGAGAAGCTACTTGGGTCTCACCACGCTCTCGGAAGATTCTACCTGATTAGCGCGCTCGCGCTCGCCATCTTTCATATAGTCGGCGACAAAGCGCGCCACGGAAAAACGATCCTCTCGATTTTATATTACTGCATGGTAGGAGCCGTTATTTTCTTAACGGTGCGAGCGGGCGGTCTTGGTGGACAGCTCGTGTTTGAGCATGGAGTAGGAGTCAGGACGAGCGACCTTAATGGCGGTAGCCGTTAGCCACTAGCGAGGGCGCCAAGGGACTCCTGACCATGAAGGAGAAGGGGGCGATTACGCTCTGTCAGTACGAACATTCTTGTGTCGTGTTCGGAATGCCCAAAGAGGCGATAGCGCTTTGGGCCGCGACCGCCGTGGCGAATGTTGGGGATATGCGTGTCATTATTGATCGCGCCATGTCTCTTCAACGGTGAGCGCTTGATGAGGCGATCGATTCAAGATCTCGCCTCCATGGTAGGGATTAGAGGTTTCTACTTGCAGGATTACGTCTCTTGGATTCCTAAGGAGAGGAAACCAATTGCTTTTTTGTAAGTAGATGATCTGTTGGAGCCGCCGACGCTGAGGCTCTGGCGTCGGGGTGGAAAGGGGGTGTCGCAAAGCGCAGTCTCCAGCGCCACCGCATGGGCTCAAGGAGTCAAGGAGCGCATGTAATCTTTCACCATCTGAGCTCTGGGGATCGCTGAAGTGATCCCATCATGGGACAGCAGAACGGGATAGCTTCACTCGATACTGTCATCGGATACGCATTCAGTTGCAGCCCTGAGGCTACGGATGAAACTAATCTCTGGTAGCGGCGCCGGAGAGCTTCGGAGATGCTTTAAGACTTTATGAGGTCCTTCAATGAGTGCCTATCTCGATGTAGCTACTTTGTTTGAGTAGCGACATTTTTAATTGCAATCTCAGAAGCGAAATATCCCCCCGTGATTTGCGACTCTTTATATTGAATCACACCGAGAGCGCCCGATCGCATGGATCCGGATTTAGCGACAACCAACAGCTCTTCTCTGCTACATGCCTGCCGGGCGTGCGCCGCTTCCAAGAGCAAATTGCTAAAGTCAAAAGTACCCGCGGCAAAGGTGTGGTGTCGCATATTATGATAGGTTTCGTGATACAGCTGAATAAATTCAGGGACGACTCTGGCATTGGCGAAAAACGTCCCGTTAAAGACCTCATCTTCTTTTGTGCCATTACTAGCTTCCTCAAAAGCGTCACTTCCAAAGATGTTTGAAAAACCGTTCTTTGCCCCTAATCTCCTCAGCATTTGCCTTGATTGCTCGTGAAATAGAAAGAGGCCAAGACCATCGTACTGAGCGCTGATACTGTTCAACTTGATTGAGAGAGCCCCAAAATCACTCTCCGCGGAGTCCACTCTATAAACGGTTAGTATCTCGTCCGCGCGCAATAACGATTGGAGAGTGTCGACATACTGAGTAAAGAACGGATTATCAACAACTACCACCGCTATGCGCTTAATCCTCCTGAGACGGAGTTCATTGATCAGTTTTTGCCCATAATCACCTGTGCTATTAGCAAATCGAATAACATACCGTCGTCCCCGTGATACCTCAGGATCATATGCTGAACTAAACATCGGAACCTGCGCCTGCTCAGCTATCGGCGCGAGCGCTAAAGATGTCGCGCTACCGAAATCAAAGTGAGCCCAGATCTGAAATCGAGACCTCAGGGCGTTAAATGCGCGCACTGCCTGCGCCGGCTTTAGCTGCGAATCCTCGTAATGGAAAGTGATGCCCCTAAAAGCATCAGGGTTAGCGCGCAACGTGAGTTCAAACCCATTCCGAGCGGCCACACCATAGGCGGCGCCCGGTCCCGTCAGAGGCAAGGTAAGACCGACGTGAAGGTCGTTACAGGGATCCGCTGCCGCTGGGCAATAAAAACCTAGATTGAGATCCAGCGTTACCGCGAGGATTGCCCCTAATACTCTCACTGAATTTCGCGTTATTCGCACTTTGCCCTCTTCTGGCTTGATAGTTTATTGGCGCCGATAATCAGGGACCCTGTTCCCCAAAACGCGCCTGCTGTCGCGCTCACCGCGGATCCGATCTCGGAAGTCACGTTGGCAAGAGCGAATGCATAGTTGGTAAGCGCGTTTAGTGTAATCGCCACCGGAGAGTCCGGTGAGCTTGAGGATTTAACGCAAACGGCCCCTATGCTTGAACAGGCAAGCACCATACCTACAAGGAACATCGGAGGCGCGGTCATCAGGGTCGATCCATTATTGTGGACACCCTGCATTCCTACCAAGATATCCGCGATGCCCCAATATACAGCTCCATTTGTGAGGAGCTCTCGTAGCATGCTTGAGCGAGGAGTAGTTGACGGGGTGCGGCTAGCTGGATGAAGTAGGCCCTCTCTTGTAAAGTACTCGCGATTGAGATCGTGGGCGATAAATAGATTTCCTAGCCCAGGGCAGCAAAAGGCCACTGCAAGCCCCGTTACTGAGGAGAACCCCTGTTCAAAAGCATGCTGAAGGAACGCTACAGCTAGGGAATAACGATACACCCCGGGACTCCGCGAAATAATTCCTGGAACGCCCCCCCAGGAGAGCGTTTTCGCGTTATCTGACGTTGAATGTGTCCGCTCGGCCTCGCGTACTTCGTTTCGGACGGCCAGAGCGGCGCAAAGCATTTGGAGATAAACACCGTGCGATAGATGCGCCGCGATGAAAAAATTACCGATCATTGAGTATGTGTTGTTTGATCGTAGGGTCACGAGCAGGAATCGCTTACATTGACCAATCAGCGAAGAACCTTGCGGGCCTTCAGGTTCTTTCCTCTGCATCGACTCACTGACGCCACGGGATAGTTCGGTTCCCGCGGATTTCGTTTGCTGGGATAAAGGCATACGAAGCGTGTGGAAAGAGGGGATCGGCGGAACAGTGAAGCCGAGGAAGCCGCTCGGGCTGTGGCTACTAGCCAACGCGTCTCGACCTGCACGCGGGCAAGAGTTCGTAGTATGCATCATCACCCATCCTCTTTACTGGTACAGCCTACATCACAAGTACAGACTTAGCCTTGTTACGAATATTCCACGGCTCAATACATCCATTGAAACAACCTATCCGCTCAAGCGGTCTTCCAAGCAGCCCGGAATCGAATGTTTTCAAAACATAATCAAAATCGGGTTAGTTGCCAAAATACGTTGCCTCAGGTGCATCATTAGTGCACTTTAGATATACATGCGTTTTGATTGGTATCGCTAAAGGGCGTTAATGCTAAACACCGCGGATAAGAGTCTTAAGGAGATAATTATTGAGCTGCTCGCGGAGGAGCCTCGTCTTACGGCTGAACGCATCGGCATTCAAATAGCTAAAAGGGCTCGAAAATACTCACGTAGAGCGATATTCAAAGAGCTGCGCACGTTAGAGCATCTGGGGGTCCTATTCAAAGCGAAGGGACACTACCAACTTCACTTGATCTGGATAATAAATATGAGCGCTCTTTTCCGGAGTGCCTATACGACTCACCTTGCCAGCTCACCGCACATACAAGCCGGCATCCTCTCTGCCAAAACTCGGATGACTCTAGGGAATTTATGTAGTCTTGATTCAGTCTGGATGCAGATTATGTTTGCTCTGCAACAACATTACCCCCATGAGCATTTCCGAATCTGGAAGCCTGAGCAGTGGTTTCACTTGATTCATTCCCATATTACAGAGGATTTTTTTGTCGCCCTGAACCGAATAGGCGCAAAGCATGCCCACATCATTGGGCATGACTGTTACACTAATCGAGTAGGCGCTGAGATGATTCCACGAGACCGGACTCTGGTTAGATTTAGTGATGACCCCTTCGACCTCGGCATAGCAACTTATATTACGACTATAGGCGAACACTTGATTACAATCCGACTTAAACAATCGGCCGCTGAGCGTATGCGGCGCATCTTTGCAGGCATAAGAAATCAGCGGGACATGCTAGCACCCGAGGTGCTGGAATTCATGCGAGGAAAGATTCAAAGCGTCTTAGTCATCGAGCATAACCGCAGGAAAGTCATTGAGATAAACAATCGCTTTGACGCACGCTTCGGGAAAGTAGCCCCGTAAGAGCCGAGGCTCAAAACGAGGTATCGCCGTTACTTCTGAGGAGCGCGAGTAGACGCCCATGATCAACAGCCTATCCCCGGCAGTCCCGAGCAATACGATGCGAATCAAAGCAACTCAACGGAAGCAGGTGGCCGAGAGATACCTCGCTAACCTTCTTCATCCTTGGTATAACACGAGGATTATTTAATCTTTCTTCCACCAATGACTAATCGCAACAACAAGAGACCGTCTCGTGATACGCGGCCGGGCAAATCCGACGCGGACCGCAGTCCGAAACCTCGAGCAGCAGTATCGATGGATCGATATGCCGCCAAGGGCGATCCTCCGCTTGAGATCGCATGTAGTCTGACGCTCCAAGAACCATTTACGCTGGAGCGTGCTCTTGTTGAGCGCCTGGTGCGGCGAGGGATCAATGCCAAAGAGGCTTTTACGATCCGCGACGCTTCGGGTGACTACTTCCGAGCAAGTCTTAAAGAGTTGCATAACGAGCAGGGAGTCGCGTTGCCCTATGAGCGAATGAAGCGCTCCCCTGAGTCAACGGTAGAGATCACTCTCGCATGTGCCGTGCTCGCGCGGCAGCGGATGCTCTTCGTGATGCAGAAGGCTACGGAGCTGGGTGTGACCCATATCGCTCCGCTCATCACGGACCACTCTGTGCCCCCGGAGGGTCTAGAACACGAGAAAGCCGCTTCGTGGCCGGGCCAGCTTCTCCGCGCGGCGAGACAATGCCGGCGAGGATCGATTCCTCATCTGCATCCACCTGTCTCCTTGGACACGTTTCTCACCTCATCCACGGTTACGTCCGCCGATCTCTGTGTAGTGCTCGATGATCGCAGCCATCCTACGCTTGCGCCGAAATGTCCCACGCGGCGCATAGTTTTGTTTGTCGGGCCAGAGGGCGGCTTTTCCGACGCAGAACGGTTGAAGCTCGAAGGTAAGGCTCAGCAGTGGGTGCTTGGAGGCCGAGTTCTTCGGGCGGAGACCGCCGTATTGGTTGGACTATCCGCCGTGCAGATGACGTGGGGAGATTTCGCAGGAGAGGCCTCTGGTATTCGTCTCGGGTAGTTGAAGCTGCTCCCCAGGATTCGTCGAGCGCTTGTTAGGGTGAGCCATCAAAGACCGTGTTTTTCGAAAGATCCTCTAGAAATTACACGACACGGATACGGCCAGCACATGCGCCCACCGCTCATCATCTCCAAAGCGCTTCTGATGCTCACCTAAATAGCCGACCTCGTATCGAGTTCTCTCTATTCTCCAGTAGGGACCGAAAAATAACCGGTTTCGGTCATATCCGCTTACCGGACCACCTGTGGTGGCGTTAAGTGTGTACATAACCTCATCTGACCATGTAAGTCCAAAATCACCGCTTGTGCTCAAGGGATAGCTTCCCTTAAGCATGAGTCGACTTCGGTTGGAGGTGCCATTCGTTCGCATGATCATGCGCTGCTCTTGCCGAAGTCGGACGAGCCACTGAATCCCCAAGAGATCTTCTCGGTAAATGACGCTCTGCCACAATCGCTGCTCATCGCGGTAATCCCGATGATATTCAGCGTTCAAGAAGACGGGCGTCCATGCGTATCCGGTATACAGCGACAGCGATCGGCTCGGGCTGATGACGAGGGCTGCCTGGTGTTGAACTGTCCCTAGACGCTGCAAGTCGTCTCCTTGTCTCGGCTGGATCTCAAGGTAGAGGCGAAGTGTTTCTGATCGTTCGAGTGCGATATGAGCGTTGATGTTAGTCCACTGCTCGATGTCAGACGGTGTGGCGCTCGCTAGATTGGCTAACGTGAATGAGACGCAGAGCGTCACGTATCGAACAAGTCTCCGCATGAGCACATTGGCGAGTTCTCGCCGTTAATCAGGTTTCGCTCGGAGGATTCTGGTGAAGATGAAAGCTCCGATGCTACTCGATAGCAGGAAGGGCCCGCCAAAAGAACTCAACTCTCGCGACAATAACGCGAGGGCGCTTAGCGCGATGATGGCTGTCAGGATGCGAACATCACGGACTTTATACGGTGATATCGTCGCGCCGAGTGGTAGCAGCAATAACGCTAAGTCGTAAAAGTTCGCGGCGGGCGCGAGCAGGAGTAATACCGGAGCGATAAGCAGATAGAGAGTTTGTGGATCCGAAGGAGAGCGTTCTGACACGCTCTTATGGATGGCGAAGAGCGCAAGAGGAACAAGCACCGAGAAGAGTATCGATAGCGATGCCCATACTCGCTCGCTGTAATACTCAGTTCCCGCCAACCTCTTAACAACAGAGAAAAGAAACGGCGCCACACCGGTCATCTGATCAGAATTGGTCACAAGATCGATATGAGAGAACTGTTTCGCGAAGGCAAGCCAATGCCCTAGCCAATCTATCCCACCGACATGAGCTCCAACTAGCCACAGCGCGACGCCTGTTATCGCCCAGGATAGCAACGCCCATCCCTGTCGTTGGAGAAGGAGCGCCCAAACGACCGCCAAGGCGTAATGTGGCTTAAACATCCATAGTCCAGCGAGCAGACCGACAACGATTTGACCGGCCATAGATTGCTTGACCGAAAATCGAGTAATCGCGGCTAGGAGTAGGAGACTCACTCCTATCGCTTGACCACCGATGATCCCGGCGAAGAGAGGAAAGAAGCTCAAACACGCGACGGCGGTTTGCCATCGGAAGGTCAACAGATTCGAGAAGCTCTTGATCATCATCCATACGGCGCCGAGAGTCGCGATGAGCATGCAGATAATCCACGAAATCCGCGCCATCTGCGGGGAAAGATGCGCAAGCGGTAGGAGCGGTATCGCCATAAACGCGGGATATGCGATTGGAAGCACGCTCGTACTCAGTGATGGCCAATACCGCGCCTGGATCTCTTGCTGAAAAGCGAGATCGTACAATCTCTCGCCACTCCCTTCGTGCGCGACCACAGCCATCGTGTAGAAAGCGGGAAAGTCACCCCGAAGAATAGCGGAGTCAGGGCTCGTCTCAGTGATGCTCGCCGCAACCGTCGCGAGCAGGAGGCTTATCGCGATCGCTATGAGGACTCGATTAACGCGCGGGGAGATAACGGTCATGAACTTATCGTGGGCGAGGGCGAAAATTTCCCGGAGCCCACAGGTACTCAGGAAGCCCCTCGGAGACGATCACGGCTCTCGCCATGACAAAGAGGAGATCGCTCAGACGGTTAATGTAACGCACGATGTCCGCGGATACAGGTTCATGCTCATGCAGCGCTAAAATACTGCGCTCCGCCCGACGACACACCGTGCGCGCGATATGAAGATGAGCGTTGAGCGACGAGCCACCTGGAAGGATGAATGAGGATAGTGTTGGGAGCGCGGAATTCAGCGAATCTATCCAGCGCTCAAGTTGAGAGACGTGCTCAGGACCGGCCTTCAACATCCCCTGCCAGTGAGCGTCAGCGGGCGTCGCCAATTCCGCGCCGATGTCAAAGAGCTCGTTCTGAACGCGCGTCAATATGTCGAGAATGGTGGTGTCTTGGAGCGGCATCGCGAGCGTGCGACACGCGCCCAGGTGAGCGTTAAGCTCATCGACGTCCCCGTAGGCGGCGACTTTGAGAGATGTCTTCTTGACTCGCGCGCCACCGACAAGACCTGTCGATCCATCATCTCCGGTGCATGTGTAGATTTTCGTCAGACTCACCATAAAAATATCCATTCCCTCATATAAGCGCGACACTCGAGGTTCCTAGCGATCCTCTGAAGAGCGGTTGTGTCGGAGACGGGCTCGAGTAGGTCGCGCTAAAAGTAATCTAAACATTATGGCTCACGCAGCAGATTCTCGATTTCAGAAAATCTCGGTTCGGTCTGATCTCGGCTGCCCGGAGCGTCGTCCGGGGAAGTTGCCTCACGGTCATGTTGTTCGCCGTAGTCTAAAGATGTCTCCCTTTCCTTAGCGCCCTTAATCGTGACCTCCGCCATGTCTCCCCGAACAATCGGATTCGCGGGAGAGGTAAAGAGGTGACAGCCGGCATAGGGTGCCAGAAGCGCCATCGCAAGAGCGATGACCAGATAGCGACTAAATGATAGTAAGCTGCCGTTACTCAAGCCGAGTACCTCATGCGAAGATAACTATTCAGAACGACTCCAAGTCCCAGTAATACCACGTCGTTAGACTCGTTGGGAATGTAAGACGTTATTTTAAATAGGCAGAGACGACCGCCAGCTCTCGTAACCTTTAGAGGGTAACGTCTTGGTACCATGAGACTCTTCAGAAGGACACTTAGAGAGGTGAAAAAGTGGATTGGGAGCGGTCCTGAGTATTTAGTGTTCTACGAATTTTACCGATGAAGGTCTGTGAGGCAGCAAGAGCGCGACAAACCCGGCGAGGGCGGCGTGAGCTATGAACATAGGTTATCAGCGTTGAAGGCATGATTCTGGACCAGGAGCAGAACAAGGATAAACCAGCTCGTAAAACGGGGAGCTTCGACATTGCCGGAGTGCCCGCCGCGCTCACGGACACTGGTTGTGAGCGACCGAAAAACGAGGATCGGTTTCTCGTGCTTAAGGCCGCCCTTGGAATGGGCTACTTCGTGTTTGATGGAATGGGTGGCGAGCCTGGTGGTGAGGCCGCTGCGCAACTCTCGGTTGATACGGTTCGTTCTCACTTCGAGAAAGCTTCTGGAAGTGACCCCACGGAAATGCTGCGCGAGGCGCTTCAGAGCGCCCATGATGTAATAGCGTTACGCCGACAAAACCCAAAGTTCTCGTCTATGGGAACTACAGTTGTCGCGGCGCTTTGTAGTGGCAACCAGGTTGTCATCGCTTCGGTGGGGGATTCAAGAGCCTATTATATCGCTGGTGGCGCCGCTCGACAGTTGACGTCCGATCACACGTTTGTACAACAGTTAGTGGACCTGGGACATGTTCGACCAGAGGACGCTTTGATGCATCCTCAGTCTCATATTCTAACTCGGTGTCTCGGTTCGGCGGTGGGTTTTGGGATCGATATCTATCGATTTTGGGTGGCCTCATCAGTTCAGGAGAATCAGCAGGGGGCGCTCCTGCTGTGCTCGGATGGTCTCTATAGCCTTGTATCCGAGCCTGACATGGCGGCGATAGTAGGGGCGTACTCTCCTCTCGAAGCGTGCACTAAGTTGATTGAGTTGGCTCGTGAGCGTGGTGGATACGATAATATAACGGCTGTTGTTATCCCCCTCGCAGGAGAGCTTTGCGATGAGCAGGCTCCTCCCGCCAAGGAGACTGACGACGCGGCTACTCCCAAAGTACTTAAACCCAACGCATCTCGAAAAAAGAGGAGGCGGGCGCCGCTTTCCTCCCATTTGGGATTGGTGGCAGTTGTCGGCATCGTGGGCATGCTGCTTACGGTAATGGGCTTTCTGTTTTTCGCGATACTTGGAGATACGTATGGAAAATAGCGGTAAATCAAATCCTCGAATCGTCTTGAGCGCTCATCGAGCGCGAAATAAAACTATCGTTATGGGAGCCGACCAGCTTGGGGCTCTTCGGTCCGCGTCGGAGGGCTCTCCGACGCATGAGCAGGTAGCTGACCTACTTGGCGTGGTGGGGGAGACACCTGAGCAGGGGAGTTCCGATCACAGCGCGCTTGACCACGCGCTCTTTGATATTTTCGCTGAGGACGAGCTGATGGGATCCGAGGAGCCACGTGGGTCAGAAGTCGACGCGGAGCCGCTCGAAAATCGAGTCGACCCGTTGAACTTCGTTGACGACGCACAATCTATGGGGGAGATGGCGGATGCTATTTCGAGTCATTCGGTCGTGAATGATGGTATCGACCCGTCGGTCGATAGTGCTCACTTTGATGCATCATCAGAGGAGTCGACTCCTGTGGAAACAGATGAATCCTCGGGCCTTCCAGGAGTAATCGACTCAGGAACGGTGAGTCTCGATATCACCGAACAATCCAGCGAGATATCGGCCTCAGACGCCGATGGATCTGCGCTCCACATGAAAGAGAAGTCCGAGGCGGGGGCATCTGTTTTAAGCGCACGTCATCGCAAGGAACGTCCCCATCGTTTGCCGCCGTCGGGCATGAACGGGGGCGCGCTCGTTGGGTTTTTGGTGTCGTTTGACGCGGACCCGAGGGGGATGTTCGTGGAACTCCGGGAGGGCAGAATGATAGTTACCTCTGAAAGTGTGGGCGCGGCGCCTTGTCTCGTGATAGAGGATAGTTCAGTGTCGCCGATGCACGCCATTATGAGGATCTCCAGTGGGGAACCTATTTACATCTTAGATCAGCTCTCTGAATTCGGTACGCGCATAATTCACATAGATTCCGGGGAGGATGAGTCTTTGTCAGGAGAGAAAGGAGTCGCGAGGCACGGGGATGTTGTTTTCTTTGGAGAGAAAAAGTTCCACGTTTGTTTGGTCTCTATAGAAATGGGCGAGGAGTGATAAGCTAGGTGATTATGTCGGACCAGCATCTCATAAGCTTACAACCAGGTACCGTGATCGGCGGAAAGTATGAGGTCGTTAAGTGCCTCGGCGCCGGGTCTATGGGAATGGTGTACGCGTGCAGGCACCGAGAGCTCCAGGGGCAGATGGTCGCGGCGAAAGTGCTCTTTCATGAGGTAGCGGCTGACAAGGTAGCGGCGGCAAGGTTCAAAAATGAGGTGCTCGCCTCGTATGGAGTCTCTCACCCCAATGTAGTGCGCGCATACGAGTATATTACGGATGGGGATCTCGTCGCTTACACGATGGAGTTTGTGGGAGGGGGTGACTTAGCGGATAGAATGAGCCGATCCCAGCTCATGAGCATCGCTGAGTTTATCAAACTGCTAAGTCAGATGACCGCGGGGGTGCAGGCCATTCACGACGCGGGAATTGTTCATCGAGACTTAAAGCCTGAAAATATCCTTCTCACTAACGAGGGCAACATTAAGATCGCTGATTTCGGCATAGCTCGTAATCGTAACGGGCCTAAGTTAACGGAGCATGGGGGCGTGGTAGGAACGATTGAATACGTTGCCCCGGAGTATATGCTGAGGTCTCAAGTGGACTGGCGGTCTGACATCTATGCCTTGGGCATTCTGGCATTTGAGATGTTAACTGGGGAGCCGCCATTCAAGGGAGATAGTCCTTATGAGTCTATAAGCAAGCGTTTGCAAGTAGACCCAGAGCCTCCTAGTAAGCTCCGAAAAGAGTGCTCGCCAGAGATAGACTCGATCATCTTAAAAGCGCTAGAGCGAGATCCAGAGGCGCGATATCAATCGGCGATGGAGATATTCGCCGACCTTCAGCGCGCGGCCGCAAACGCCGGAATCCAGTCTCAGACTGGAAGTGGTTTATATATGCCAACGGGAGGTCTCCAACCCGGGCAGCGATACGTCGGTCCTTCACTCATGGATCCTGCGACCAATTCTACAACGGCAAAGATGGGCTATGAGACTCAATTGCTCAGCTCGGACGGATCCATCGATGTTAGTAAAGCTCGAGGTCGTTCGGACACCACTGATTGGTCGACCTCCGATTCCCATTCAGCCGCGTCGAGGGGTTCGGAATCATCCCCGGCGATAAATGTTGCCGGCAAGCCGAGGCAGACAATCAACAGTGATACAGAAGTTTTGAGCGCTTCGTATGTTGAATACGCGCTTTCTGGATCCGATGCCGCCGAGTCGTCAAAGGCGGCACAGGCACAAACACCAATTCGAGGGCCTGAGGGATATAACGAGCGAAGTGGATTTAGAGACCGGCATACGAGAGGGCACACAACTACCGAGTTTCCCGTAGATTTGTTAGAAGCTAGTAATCGTCGTCTGCGGGTGCTCGATATGCTAACGCTTCTTATCGCGGTTTGCTTCGGAGTCGCGTTTGGTTTTGTCTTTTTAAAGATATTCAGCCCGTCGTTTTTAGATAAATTAAGTCTATTCGGTGGTCAATTATGAGAGTTCTCATCGTCGATAACTCAACTGAAACCCAGGCGCTGTGCGCGAAACGGATCGAGGGCTTCACAAAGGGCGACAAGGAGATGTTGGACCTGAAGGTACGCCTCGTTAACGATCGTGAGTTCGTTGACCGTCTTTCAGAGGCCGATGTCGTTATTTTTGGGTCAGGTATTTCGGACCAGGCGATATCGCTGGCTCGTCAGATCCGCACAGAAGCGGCTTGGATCCAGATCGTCATGTTCGTCACTGATAAGGAGTATGGCGGCGGAGCCTTCCGATCGGCTCACTCCGTAGGGGTGAGAAAAGTATTTCCTGAGAGCGCGGGTTCTCTCGATCTTCTACAAGAGTTGGTCGCGATTCACGCGGACTTTCGAAAGGATGGCCGGACATATGAAGGACGGATAGTTGTGGTTCTACACGCCAAAGGTGGAGTGGGAGGAACTTCAGTGACCGCCGCCCTGGGAGAAGCGTGCAGCGCCGCGAATCGAAGGACCATGTTGTGGGACTTAGACGTTGAAACAAAGGATCTTAGTCGCGCTCTCGCGGCGAGTGGACCAGAGGCGAAAATTATCAGTGGATGGGTTAATGGAAGTCGCGACATAAATCGAGAGACTTTTCGTGACGCGCTCATACCTATTGTGGGGGACGTCTCGGTGCTAACGCCGCCGGCGGGATTCGCTGAATCAATGGACCTTGTGTGCCATGCCGATGGAATGGAGATTTCGCAACGAATAATTGAATTGTCTAGAGTGCTATTTGACGTGGTGATCGTTGATACCGCCGGTCGTATGGGGCCCGCGGTGGGAGGTCTTCTGCGAGTCGCGGACCTAGTAATAATGGTCACCGATGACTCGGAGCTTGGCCTAACGGCGGTTGATTTGTTGTTGACCTCAGTGAAGCCTCTCCTGGGCGGAAGCGACCGTCTGCGATTTATCATTAATCCCTCGAGTGATGAGCCGGTGAACTTCAAACAGATATCCACAGAGCTCGACAATGTTCACCAGCTGAGTGAAGCGGCATGGAGTCTTCCAGTGATTCCTTTTGACCCGAAGGCAGCTGAGTGGCCTGGCACGGGCAGCACCTTATATAGTAGTGGAAGTAAAGAGCTTAGGAATGTAATCGCGGATATTGCGCGTAAGCTGGGTCTTGTGGAGCAACTCGGGGTAAAGGGTGTGGGAATCTCCTACGACGAGGACGCGAGCTCCGCCCGTGGTTGGCTACAACGTCTGTTTCGTCGACGTTCTGAGAGTGAAATGCGTTAAATTCACAGTTGACGGTTTAGAGAGTCGGGGAATAGCATACAGAGTGGGTCTTTATTACTGGTGCCCCAGAGGGCTTCGCCTGGTAAAGGCTCTACTTAAAACTAGTGGGCATGTATCAGCATTGGTTCATGTGAGTCAGCTTGGAGGAGTCTATGTCAATTGAAGTGTCGTTAGATAAAAAAGAAACCCATCTCGAGAAGAAGTCCCAGAAGGGAGCGTCGCTGGTGGAATACGCGCTACTCGTCGCATTAGTCGCGGTGGCCGGAATTGCCGCTATGAGAGTACTTGGAAGTAACATTTCTAAACAGTTCAGCACTGTCGCGGGACAGATCGGATAGTTCGGTCTGCTCTACAAGTCCAGGGTCCCGCGCGGCTTCCAGCCTCGTGGGACTTTGTCGTTTAATTCAGTGACATACCCGTGACTACTCGTTACAAAAAATCAGCCCCTGCCCCACGGTTCAGGATAATCGTTGGTTTTGGCCTGCTGTTAGCGTCTGGCCTCTTGTTGGCCGCGTTATTTATAGAAAATCCAGAGCAAAAGCCTGTCGTAACCCAGGTGGCGGAATTAGGAGTCGTTGATATTCTAGTCCCCGTAGAGAACATCGATGTGGGCGCGGAGTTGAAACCCACCCTTTTCCGTAAGGAGTCGCGGGAAAAGACCACTCTGGCGGGTGTCAACCTCATCTCCGATTTTGAGCAGCTTCGAGGCGTATACGCTAAGTCGTTTATTCCGGCTGGGCAGCCATTGGTCACTGATCACATTACCTCGAAGTCACCTATAAACAGCGTTGTCCCGAAGATTCGTCAAGGATACAGAGCTATAACCGTAAAGCTCGACCGAGAGACAACGAATGAAGGTTGGGCGCGGGCAGGTGTTCGTGTCGATGTATTGCTTGTAGCCGATACAGGTCCAAAGGCGACAGGCACCATCATTCTCCAGAACGTGAGGGTGCTATCAAGCGGAACGAGCGTTTCTTCGGAATTCGGTGGCGAGTCGCAAATGGTAGAAGGAGACGCGTCGACGGTCACGTTAGAAGTCTCAATTGAAGACCAGAAAAGATTAAAACTGGCCTCTGGCCAGGGAACGCTACGACTTCTGCTACGTGGAGATGAAGATACCGGTGATATAATCGAGACCGAAACCGTGCCGCTGGACTCCATCATTGGTCTCTCTGACAATGTAGCCGCCAAGGGACCGTCTGACCAGGGTTGGGTACTAATCGACGGTCGACGCTATCGCGTTGTAGGCGCAGCTCTACTCCCAGAATAAGTCGTTTCCAAACGATAGTTGTGATGTTTCTCTTCGAAATCACAAAGTGACAATTAAAAGAAAACGCCTTTTGGTAAAATTGGCCGCATATAATCAGATAGTTATACTAAAGCCATCCCATCCCTAACGCCGCTTCCTCTTTGTTCGTGTGGCCCGTACATAAATAAAGCCACTGCGCCTAATACTCTGAAAGTTTTGTGCCGACCCTTCTGCTAAGGGTGAAGTGGGTCATATGCTCGACGGCCTCGCGAGTTTCAGCGCGGAGTCTTGCGCGTAGGGGTTCCGATTGAGTTCGCAGTTCACCCAAGTTGTTGTTGCTAAGAAACGGACGTCACTCGACGACAGGAAGCATATGAGTGGAAAGGAGCGCAGTGATACTAATTCGTTAAAAGGAATGTTCTCCACGAGAGCTGAGCGCACCCGCATATCAACAGACGCTCCGCCTGCCGCGCACAATCAACAAGACGCTACGATAAAGAAACCTGAACGCCCTACCGTAACCACAACAGCGAGCGCGGCGCAAACGGGAACCCAGCAAGTGCGACATCCGACGCAGACGATGGAGATGTCGCCAGTCGCCTCGACTGTGATGCGAGAGGCTAGAAGAGAGTTGGGAAGCGATTCGGCGATGCAGCAAGCGCTCGCCACAGCCACGAAGACGGAGGCGGTAATAGCTCAAGCTGTGGACCGCGTGATAAAAAAACGCGGAGATTCGATCGATGATATCGAACGCGCTAATATCATCATCACTCTTCAAAAAGACTTGGTCGGCTGGGGAGTGCTACAACCACTCATCGATAATCGGGAAGTGACGGATATTCACGTATATGATTACAAGACCGTCGTTCTGCAAAAGGGAAAGATAAGCGAGACGACGGGGCTGTCGTGGCCCAATCCTCAGGCGTATATGACGTTCATAGATCGTCTCTTGCTTCGACTAGGCAAGTCCCTAAGCACGCAGCAGCATACCGTGGACGCCTCCTTTCCAAATGGAATCCGATTGTGCGCGGTTCATGAGAGCGTATGCGGTCAGCGAGGCCCGCTTCTATGTATTCGTGTCCCTCGAATGTCTGAGGTATCCCTCGATAACCTCGTAAAGTATCAAGTAGCACCACCACTCATCGTGAATTATCTGGCCTCTCTCGTACGTTCAGGTCTGGCGACCATGATGGTCGCTGGAGAGACGGGAACTGGCAAAACGACGCTTATTAAATGCCTGGCCACACAATTTGGTCCAGACGAATCGATAGTCGCCGTCGAGGATACCCCAGAGCTCAACTTCGCCCACCCCTACTTTCGCTCTCTCGTCTCTCGACCTCCGAACTCCGAGGGCGCCGGAGAAGTAACACTTCAAGAGCACATCAAGACAACGTTACGAATGACTCCTACACGAGTTTTGCTGGGTGAGATGAGAACGCCATTTTCGGCTGAGGCCTTCCTAGAGAGCGCTCAAACTGGCCATGTGGGAATGTCCACAATCCACGCCCGAAACGCGCGTGAGACACTCGTCCGACTTGAAAGTCTCCTCGGAAGAGCTCAAAAGTCTGTCGCGATCGACATTATACGGCAACAGATCGCCCTCGCTGTCGACTGTGTCGTCTGGCTCATACGAGAGAAGGCGACAGGCAAGCCTCGAATCGCCGAAGTCATAGAGGTAGGACACTTCGTCGAGGGAGTGATTCAAGTAAGACCCATGTTCACCTTGGCGAAGCAAGGGGTGCGCCCCGTCTGGAGAGTTGACTCATGGAACAGCAATTTCTCCGAGCAGTTGAAGAATGACGGCATTAACTTGGGAGAAGCGGGCGGTGAGGTAACGTTCGTGGAGAGTGGTAATGAGCGTGATAAAGCGAGGAAGTAGGCGTTATGATATCTGGTTTCCAGATCACTCTTATTTTGCTTCTGCTGCTTTTGGTCGCGGGAGCGTTCCTGTTATGGTCTGGCGCTATTGGAGCGTCGGCCGGAGGTTCTTCCTCTAGTATATCACTGCGATCGATATCCCAGGAGTATCGCAATCTAGACGACTCAGCGCTCAGTGACGGAGAGTCGCTTGTCGGAGCGAAAGGGCGCCGCGGAAGTCAGAAGCCGGAAATCGAGGTGAAGCAGTCACGCGGACTATCTCTCGCGACGCGACTTAGATACGCGGAGCTCGGTCAGTATCCCGTATATTTCTGTAGCGTGGCGCAAGTGGTAATCAGTCTTGCCGCCTTCTCAGTGGCGCATATGTACTGCAAAGAGATTCTGCAGGTTATGTCACTCTTTGTCGGACCTTTAGTTGTGAACTTCGTGATTAACCGCAGAATTGAGGCGCGGGCGCGCAAATTCGACGTCGATTTTCCACAGTTCCTACTCTCTGTGGTAGGTATGTTGAAGACAGGTCTTAATACTATTCAAGCGCTTCAGGCTGGCGCGGAAGGGCTAGAGGAAACCTCGCTTGTACGGCAAGAAGTGGGGTTAATGCTCGAACGTCTTAGGGTTGGTGTGTCCGAGGATCGCTCTATAGGCTCGTTCGGGGAGGACATTAACCACCCAGAAATAGAACTTTTCGTCCAGGCTTTGATTTTGAGCCGAAGAGTCGGAGGAACTCTTTCAGACACTCTCGATAGACTCGCCAGGCAGGTTCGTAAGCGACAAAACTTCAAAATGGCGGCCTCTGGGGCGGTGGGTATGCACCGAGGCTCGATTTGGGTAATCCTCCTTCTGATCGCCGGACTCCAGGCGTATATGTTCGCTTCCACCCCGGATATCGTTCTCGGAACATGGCAGAACCCAAGTCTTAACGGGTACGCCCAGGCATCAGTCGCTTTGATGATACTTGGAGTTCTGTGGATGAATAAAATGACAAACTTTAAGGTATAGGCGAGTGGACAGGACACTCTTAATCACCATAGTCGTCGCTGCTCTACTCTTCGCCGTAGCGGCGGGATGGTACGCATTAGCGACTCAAACACGCAGATTAGGAAGAGGTAATCTTCGTCGTGCTGGTCGCGAGCTCATGTACGCTGAGTCAAATGAGGAGGACCTTGATCTCGAGGCGGAGGAGGATGAGGGGGAGGAGCATGAGATAGACAGTGCCTTTCAAAAGACTGGGCGGAAAAAGAAGGAGCCCACGACCGATGAAAAGCTGTTTATGGCCGGGCGATTGTCCGAGGAAGAGCGCAGAGACTTTCGCCAAAAGCAGATGTTAGCCCCACTAGTTTGTGGTATCGTGGGTCTCATACTTGGAGCATTTATTGGAACCTCTGACATGATCATGTTGGGAGGCTTTCTTGGTGTGATTCTCGGTGTGTATCTACCGCTCAGAATCATCAATAAATGGATACTTCAGCAGCATGAGGACATTTCGTATTATCTCCCACTGGTGATCGAGCAGATATCGATTGGAGTTAGCAGTTCTCTCGACATAGGGCCTTGTTTATCTCGCATTGTGCAGATGGCGGATGAGCGAAAGAGTCACAACGCGGTAACAGAACTTCTTAAATATTCCCAGTTCTATGTGAAATCAGGTGTAAGCTTGGAGGATTCACTCAAAGAGATTGGTCGAGCGTCTGGACATAGCGAGTTAAAGCATGTCTTGCTAGCGCTGTCTCAGGTAGCGAAGTTTGGAGGAGAGATATCGAAGCAGCTTCAGGACCTCGCGGACGCCGTCGGCGCTCAACGAGAAGCGAAGATAGAGGAGCGCATTCGGAAGCTTGAGCTTAAAGCCTCAGGCCCAGTGGCGCTCGTCTTTGTGGCCTACATGATCTTACTATTCATAGGCATCGGCTCGCAAATGCTCAAGGTTACCTAATATAGGTGAGGGGCCCAACCGGACCAATATGGCACAGCGCGTGAAGTATTCAGACCTGATATTGATGCTCTTTGTCGTCGCCATCGCGGCGATGCTGATAATTCCGCTTCCCACTCCTGTCTTAGATATTTTGTTGGTGTGTAATATCGCCTTCGCCATCTTGCTTCTCTTAATTGGTTTATACGTCGCTAATTCGGGCGCCCTGTACACGTTTCCAACCATTCTGCTATTGAGCACGCTATTTCGCCTAGGATTAAACGTGGCGTCAGCCAGACTCATCCTATCACAAGGTGAGGCGGGGCGAGTGATTGAGGCGTTTGGAACGTTTCTTATTCGTGGAGAAGTAGTCGTTGGACTCATTATTTTCTCAATAGTCACGGTCGTCAACTTTATCGTGATCTCAAGCGGAGCGGGCCGAGTTTCAGAGGTGGCGGCTCGATTCGCCTTGGACGCCTTACCCGGCAAACAGATGATGATTGATAATGACGCGCGCGCCGGGGTCATATCAGCGAACGAGGCTCGTCTCAAGCGTGATGAGTTGCGCAGGGAATCGCAGCTTTATGGCTCGATGGATGGCGCGATGAAGTTTGTACAGGGCGACGCGATAGCGGGTCTTTTTATAATCGCGGCGAACATCTTCGGCGGTATGTACATGGGCATACTAGGAGGTATGGGGTTTAGTGACGCGGTGCAGACTTATACAGTCCTTACCGTGGGCGATGGGCTTGTGACCCAGATCCCGAGTTTACTTACATCTATCTGCGCGGGAATCATCGTCACAAGAGTGTCATCGTCTGAACGGTCTAGCCTGAGCGCGGATCTCCGCGCTCAGCTATTTGATCAGCCTGTGACATTGTTCGTGACGGCATTCATACTATTCGGCATGGCGCTCGTTCCTGGATTGCCCACGCTTCCGTTCCTAGTGGCAAGCGTAGGAGTCACGACGATAGGATGGTGGGCACTTCGCCACAGTCACGGTCGAGCGTCGTTTGACGGAACCCTCTCCGCTGATCAGGGCGAGAGTCTTCTTGGCAGCAAAGAAGCCGATTCGGTCGAGGGGAGGATCGTTCTGTCGCTTGATTCAAAGGATTTACATCGTTTGTACCGGCAAGAGATACAAGGGCTATCCGCCAAGTGGAGGGCTTTTCGTGAGAAAATGCTCGATGATATCGGGATTTCCTTACCGCCGCTCCTAGTCCAGAGTGATAGCCTTCTAGGCTCAAATGCCTACAAAGCGAGTTATTTTGGTGTCGAGCTGTTCGCTGGCGATGTGCCAACAAACTCAATACTGGTCGAGATATCATCTTCACAGGCTGAGGCGCTGGGATTGAAAGTCATTCGCGAAGAGGAGCATCCCGTCACCGGGCACCGTGTCTTTTGGACGAAAGATTCGCCCGCCGTCACAAGAATGTTAATGGCGGGCAGTATCGGTTACTATGACTTCTTTGACTTCATCACGCTCCGGATGTGCCAGTTCTGCATTCGTCACCCAGAGGAATTTATCTCCGTGACGTATGTCCATTCACTTCTGAGGCAGATCGAGAAGAAATATCCGGGACTGATGGGAGATGGATTCGGTAGGGAGTTTGTCTCAATTCCCAAGCTGACGGAGATCCTTCAGGAGTTAGTGCGACAGGGTGTCAGCATCCGGGACTTTCGCTCGATTATTGAGGCGCTCGCGCAGTATTGCGCCGCGTCTGGCGTCACTACCGACTCCAACATCCCGGTGGCCGTTGCCGAAGCGGTGCATTTCATACGCGCGAGCAGGCGACGCCAAATAGTCAGAAGATTTGTTGGGAGTATCCCTGTCCTACCGGTCATTACACTTTCACCAAGGGTAGAGCGCGATTTTGAGGATGTACAGACTGACCGTTGGACAACTGCCCTGGCGATGCCGCCTGAGCAGTATGATGGGTTGTTTCAAGGATTACATTCGCTTTTGCGGCCGGCCTTTAGCGGGGGCATATTGCCGATCGCCTTGCTCTGCAGCAAAGACGTGAAAGAAAAAGTGATCTCATTTGTCCGAGTAACTGGACTTAACTTGTTTGTAACAACACTTGACGAAGTTGATCCGGCTTTTCCAGTGATGCAAGTGGGAGTTTGGAAGATGCGATGACGGCAGGATAGCTGGGTATGTTTTTCAGGAAGCGCGAGCCAACATACTTAGAGCACCTCAGTGAGTACTACTCGCTCGATTGGAAGTTTGGCGCCAACTCGTTAGCGGACGGATACCGAGCCTACGATAAGACGGGCAATTTACACTGCGCGATTTGGTTCACCAGAGAGGCACTCACCGAGAACGGTAAGATAGCGTTCCATCAGCACATACTATCCTTAAGCGAGGGAGGAATCGAACGGATATCACGCTATGGATGTGACGTGGATGGAATCGGTTACGTCGCGCTGTCATCCCTCGCAACGAAGCGACTGGACTATGACGCTCCAACTCCGCTTGTCAAAGCGCGTAGATTCCTAGCGGCGATACTTAAAATAGAGGCCCTCCACCTTCCGGGTCGCGTGTGTGGCAATCTGTGCGGGGATTCCTTCATGCTCGATTCCGATGAGGATGTGCATTTCGTTGGTTATGCGGGGGGCGCTTTCGGGAGGCCGCATAGAGAGCTATCGGCGGAATACCGAGTGCTTATCCCACCTGAGCTTCTCGACGCGACTGAGTCAAGCCAGGCGGCTGATGTATACGCTTTGGCGGTAATAGGACTTCGGTTATTTGGCGCGGGTTTCCCCGACAATTCGATTCAGGCCTCAAATGTGCCGGATTACGTGAGGTCACTAGACCCTCAGGCGCCGACGTGGCTGAGGACTGTTTTGCCGGGTGTGCTCTCTCGCTCTCCCACTGAAAGGTATAAAAACGCGAGCGAACTGCTTGACGCGATAAGCGTTCATGTCGCCTGCGAGAAAAGGCTCGCGGCCGAGAGCCACGACGGGCACGACACCTTACATGACCAAAAACAAGAACATACCCAGGTCATTTCGCTCCCACGTGGCGAAATTAGGAGGCAGGCGTGGCTCCGGCAACTATCTCGCCCCCGCTTGTTTGTGATGAGCTGCGCTTGCGGGTCGCTGTGTTTGGCGCTGTTCGCCGTGTGGTCGCTCGTCCCGATTTTTCCATCTATATCCGAGACCGAGCGGGCGGGGCTTCTAAAAAGCGACTGGCGAGACTTAATTAACGGAGAGGACGTGGCGGCCATCCCCTCGCAGGATACGTCCGAGCAACCTGAGGCGGGTTCTCGCGTATCGACAAACACAGAACCCACACAGACCATCTCCACACCTGAACTTTCCGCTCTCTGGCAAGAGCGACTTTCACAGGGAAAGAGCGGCGGATATTCCATTGCCGCCGAGGTGCTAGGATATCTCGTCAAAGCCCCGTCATCCATGAAACCGGCCGATATGTCCGCCATACTGAAAGTGATGGAATTGGACCTGCCGAAAGAAAAAAGACGAGACGCGGTAATTTCCTATGAGCCAGTCGACCCAGATCTCGCATATATGCTCGCTGGAGCTCTCACACTTGATCTATCTGATCCGAACTTGTTCCGAGAGCTACTCATGAGAGGAGCGAGGAAGCAGACCGGAGTGGGGCGAGCCCCTATAGACTCAGTTAGTACGTTAGCGCTGATCGCCGCTATCCCGAGCGCCCGAGAGCTTTTTTTCGAGCCTATCATGCAGAGAGCCTCATCGATGAGTGACCAGGACGCATGGTGGCTACTAGAGACCTTAATTTTACAACGCGCTGAGCAATTGCAGAAGTTCGTCAAATCGAATCGAATTAATCAATTAGCTCCGGGGTATCATCGTTTTTTTGTTCAAAGCATCGCCCACGCCTCCGATATGCAAAACATCCCGATGGGAGCGCTCCTTAAGAGCGCGCGGCGGCAGCCTGACATGGATGACGTGCAGAACTATAGTCAGTGGTACGACCCAGCGTCGGTAAAAGTTTTACTAGCCACGCTTTTGATGAACGCGAATTCAGAGGTGATTGAGAGCTCCCTTAACGCGTTGAGCACTAAGTCGACGGGAAATGTCTCGGTTGATGACGCGCTTTCATATGTGAGTAATAACATTGACGTTGGCCGAGCCTACTACGGCAGATTCATCGGAGGGGTCGGGCTCATTGATTCTCTGAGCCAGGAGGAAGTGAAGACCGCGTTTTCGTCGATTCGAGGAACGCCGTTCGCGTCGCAACTGTCCAAGCTCATGCTACAGCGCGGAAGCCCACTACTTGTCAAAGCGATTCTTGAGAACTTGGGCGATACGATCAATCCCGTGCTGCTCGTGGATTTACTCAAGCATCCGGACAAACGTGTCCGATTGCTCATTATACCGTACGTAAAAGGGGTATCTCTGTCGTCAAGCTGGCAGCAGATCGTCGACGCGTATCTGACTGAGTCGGATCCAGAGGTGAAGGCTCGGTACGAGAGTGAAATGCCCCGAATTAGGGGTTCCTGATAAAGGGTAATCTTCTGTACAGTAGGTGATGTCAACGTTCACCACGCTCTTGTTCTAAGGTGGTGAACCCACCTAGTGTATAGAGGGGCGATGATGAGAACTCTATTCTTAGTATTTCACGCTATAGGCGTCACAGCACGCGGCTATGACACTACTTTTAGGGCATACGCGCTGGCCACGGCGCTTCTTCTTTGCGTTGTTCTACCGGGCTGTGCGTCTCTCTCTGACCAAGCTCGATCGCTCATTGGGCGACAGGCACCCCAGAGTCGTTTGATGCTCCTTAGCGGAGAGCATATCGCGCTGAGCAGTAGGGCTGGAAGAAATGTGGCGCTTCTCTTTTGGGCGACGTGGTGTCCGCATTCGCGCTCAGGTATTCAAGAGTTTGAGGCCTTAGCTCGTGTGTACAAGGATAGGCCGGAGGTTGAGTTCTACGCCATCAGCGTCGATAAGAACGAAGCGTACGAAGAGCTCCAGAATCGGATACGCCTCCAAGGCCTCGAGAGCATGACGCACGTATTCTCAGGCAATGATGTGCAAGACGAGGCTTTTCTCGCTTTTTATGGAGAGCGATTGCCTTACGCGGTTTTCATTGACGACAAGGGGGTCGTGCGATTCACGGATCTGGGAGTCAGTGGTTTGAAGGCGTTCCTGGCCGAAAGATACGGATCGTGATTCGAAGGTTTAAAGCGATTCATGTTGAACCTCTCCTTTGATCTCCGACTATCAATCCTAACCTGAAGGAGCCATGCCTACTCTACTATTCTCGCTCGATCACGTTCTTGATGAATACCTCTTGAGCGGCGCTCCACTCGTCAACCGCTAGCCGGGATGTTGGACCGCTATGGTCCGCCTCTGGCAATAAGGAGACGATTGTACGGAAGTGAGGGGATTGATGACATTCAAAGTCACGCAGCCAGCGGAGTGTGTCGTAAGGTGGGGCGAGTTGGTCTCGCAAAGGTATTTGGGCAAGTAGATCGATCGACATTTTGTGTAACGGGAGGGTGGGCGAGAAAGCACGCAACACTTTCGGTGAGACGCCCCACTCGTGACGCTCTCTCTCATACAGAGGAAGCGTTTTGTTCGGCACCACTTTCTCTAAGTCTAGCAGAGGAGCTTCAAGAATAAGGGCGCTAATCTTCTCCGGGTGTAACGTGGCTGTTTTCGCCGCGAGCCACGCTCCCGCGCTTCGCCCGTAGAGGATTACACGCTGTGGTGGCAGATTTAACATCCGTGAAAGCTCTGAAATGCTCGCGGATAGATCTTCCACCGACCGCGCCTTGTTCGCGCTTTTCGCCTGAGAATGCCATGAAGGGCCGAGTTCGCCTCCGCCTCTCACATGGGCCAGGGCGACCGCGATGCCTTGGTGTGTGAGGGATATAACTTCCGGCGAAAACTCGGCGCGAGAGCTGACGCCGTAAGACCCATATACTTTAATAAGAAGACCACGTGGATTACTGGGAGTCACCAGTGAGATTGGGATAGAAACGCCATCCGCGCTGATGGTAGAGAGCGAGCGTTCTACGCAGCTCTCGCAGAAGCGCGAGCGTTGAGCCGGCGATACGTTCGGCATGCACTCCACGCTCATGGTTTCGTTAGGCCTTAAAAATGATCGTCTGGTGACTCGAGAGCCAGTACCTCCTATATAACTGGGAGCGGGAACGAGCGTAGTAGTCTCGCCTCCGTGAAGCGGAGCTCTGACGAGCGCGCCTTCACTAGAAATCACCGACTGGGTTGAGTAAGACCCATGTGATGTAAATATCGCGAGCCCCTCAGAGCAGGGAGAGAGATGAGAGATCGCTCCACCTGACGATTCCACATATACCGTGTGAGGGCGAGACTCTCCTCCCAGGGCCGTACGAGAGATTGAACCGTTTGGATGTTTGCTGAATGAAGAGCAGAAGATAGAGTTCTCAAGAATTGAACAAGCGCTGCCCGGCGTACCTTTAGAAGTAATTATCTTCGTGTGGGAAGGATTCGAGGAGTTCGCGACTTCAAAGAAGGACCATTCAGGGTGACTGTGCTCAATAAACCCGTATCCCTCTCTGCCGCTTGAACGCAATAAGAGTGCCTCGCCCGGCTCTTTAGTAGAGGCAATTTCGCGAGGAGCTTCCCCCAGGCGCAGAGAGAACACGGCTCGCGGTTCATAGTTAACTCGCGCGGAGAAGAGAAGACTGGAATTATCCATCCACAAAGCGTCGTAAGCGTCGACGTTGATCTCTGAGGTTGCACCAGTCCGCGTGTCGATGATGAGGAGGATTTGACGTGAAGTCGCTGGTGTCTGGGCTATGACGACGATGACCTTAGCGCTGTTGTTGGTCGCGACGCGAAGGATGGCACTTACCTGATGCCGATTCAAAATTGGAGTGAGTCTAAAAACACTACCATCGCTTCGCCTGACGCTTGGAAAGCGATCTCCCTCTTCCCAGATAAGAGGAAGGGATGAGTCGCTTGGCGTATGTTGCGCTCTCGCGCGTACTTCCCGAATCGTCTCAAGTGACACCCTCCAATCGGCGGCATTGTGTCGTTTGAAGTAGTCGTATCCTTGTCGAGCATTCGTGGCGAACTCTTCTGCAGTTGGGGAGCATGAGTTCGTGACCGCGCTTGGGGAGGGCATCTTGTCGCCCCAGCAGCCAGTCAGACTTGTGAATAATATCGCGACAACAGGGGTGATAGTAAAAGCAAGACTCGCATGAAGCGCCTTGCTGCGTCTGAGCGGACTGACCGAAGAGCCGATAGCGACTGTCCTCTTAAATTCAGAAATGCGGGAGGGGGGACTTGAACCCCCAAACCTTGCGGCACCAGATCCTAAGTCTGGCGTGTCTGCCAATTCCACCACCCCCGCGGAAGGGTCGAGCGTGATTCCTCCTATAACTCCTATTATGGAGAGGGGACGACTACGCATGGGTGAGCAGCATATATAATCGAAATCATTGAGGCAATAATGATGGGCAGTTGGAGGATCATTTCCTGTCGTAGGAGGGCAGGCGACTGACGTAATCAGTCTTTTTAGGTACTTGGATTGTGAAGGATAGGTTTGGGGATTCGATGAGATCTGTTGGTCGGACCCTGGGATGTCGGCAGAGCGTAGGTCCGTTTCGCTAGGCGCTAGGGCAGTAGCGGTATGATATTGTTAGGGAAAGGGGGCCGACGACGCATGGCCGGATTTGGCGTTTTTTCCCGACTCGGTGTGGTATTTCGACGCTTTTGGGACTACTCTGTGGGTTTAGTCCGGAGCTCTTAGCGTGCCTGTCGATTCGACTAGGCGGGCTACCGGGCGAGTAACAAGCATATGTGGTTTGCGCCACGCTGGAGTGAAAGATGGATTTTCAATCATCAGTACAAGATATAGACGAGATCACTAAGAAAATAACTGTGGTTGTAGGAAAGGATCGCGTCGTTAAGGAGTATGAGGACTCCGTAAAGACGGTTGGACGAACCGCGCGCATCGATGGTTTTCGACCAGGAAAAGTTCCTCGCAAAATGGTCGAGCGATTGCTCGGTGATCGGATCAAATTTGATATCACTAACAGACTCATCAATGAAGGGCTGCGCTCGGCGTTCCAGGAGCACAAGCTCGACGCGGTTGGACAACCTCAGGTTGATCTCAAGGATATGGAGTTGGCGAAGGAGCTCGAGTTTACAGCGGTAATAGAGCTGTATCCGTCACCGACGATTGAGAACTACACCAATCGTTCAGTGAAGGTGGCTAAGCGAACGATCGGCGACAAGGACGTGGCCGACGCTCTCGAGAGGATCGTTGACTCCCGCGCGGAGTTGAAGCCAATCGAGGACAGAACCAACGCTGAGCTCAATGACGTCGTGGCGCTCTCCGTGGCGACGCAGGTAGAGGATGGTGAGTTCTCACGGGCTGAGCCGTTTGTGGATCAGCTCGGCTCTGGGCGTCTCTCAAAGGAAGCTGAGGAGCAGTTTGTTGGCGTGGCCGTTGGCGAAACCAAGGATGTGACTGTTGTCGCTAAAGATGATCATCCTAATGAGAGTCTTCGGGGCAAGAAACTAACCTACCGTGGAAATTTGCACGGATTGTATTCAAAGACCCTTCCAACTATGGATGAGGACTTTGTTAAATCTCTTGGAATGGATGTGGAGACCGTAGACGCGCTCAAGGAGAAGATCCGTGAGCGCCTCGTCAATGAGGCTGAGGAAGAGGTCAAAGGTGAGAGTCAGAGTGAGCTCTTGACCCTTCTGATCAAAGAGAACCAGTTCAAAGTGCCCAGCGCTCTCGTCGACGATGAAATTAGGGGGCTTGTGGCTCGCTACGGGTTCGCTGGCAAAGATGCGGATCCCGAGAAGATAGATTTGTCGCTCTTCCGCCCGCAGTTCGAGGAGATCGCCACAAGCAGAATCCGCAGCGCGATCATTATAGACCGTATCGGTTCCCAAGAGGACGTTAAGGTCGAGGACGCTGATCGGGACGCGATGATTCAGAAGGTCGCGGACCAGAACGGCACGACAGTGGAGAACGCCAAGAAGGTATTGTTGGATAAATCCCGTATCATGTCGTTTCTACTCGAGGTTCGTAGGACAAAGATCCTGGATTATCTGATGTCGAAGACGACAGTAGAGTTCGTGAAGCCAGAAGATCTTAAAAAATAGCGCGCGGCGACACGAAAAATTACTTGAGCGGCGAGTCTAGAGCGGGTCATGGCGACCTGTGCTATCTGACTCGCCGCTTTTGTCATAACCATGAAGAGGTATCGTGAAGTTTAGTTGCTTAGCTCGAGAGCTTTTTGTAGCTTGAGAAGTGGCTAGATTCAGATAGGGCGCTCAGAAGCTTGAAGTTTTTCAGCGTCGTGGTAGTCACTCTGTGGTTGTCTGAAGCACCGCAAGGTACTAGGTTAGGCGGTACGAAGTTAGACAACCTGCCGCGAGCGTCCGCGGAGTACACACAGTAGGATAGTAAAATGGCTTATATACCTTTCGTCATAGAGCAAACCGGTCGCGGCGAGCGTTCGTACGACATTTATTCTCGTCTTCTTAAAGAGCGAATTATTTTTCTTGGCACGGACGTGAATGATGTTGTCGCCAATCTCATTATCGCCCAGTTCCTCTTTTTGGAAAGCGAGGATCCAGAGAAGGATATCTTCCTGTATATCAACAGTCCTGGCGGAGTGGTGACCTCGGGCATGGCGATCTACGACACCATGCAATACATCAAGCCAGATGTCGCGACAGTATGTGTGGGACAGGCTGCCAGCATGGGCGCGGTCTTGCTCGCCGGCGGAGCGGCGGGAAAACGCTCGGCTCTTCCGCACTCGCGTATCATGATCCATCAGCCGCTCGGCGGATTCAGTGGCCAGGCGTCGGATGTCGAGATTCATGCGCGTGAAATGTTGCGGGTTAAGCAGGAGCTCAATCACATCCTCGCGCGCCACTCCGGAAAGCCGCTGAAGCAGGTAGAGGTAGATAGCGATCGCGATTTCTTCATGACTTCCGAGCAGGCTCGTGAGTATGGATTGATCGACTCGGTATTCGATCGACGCGCTGGGGAAGAGAAGAAAGCTTAAGCATCATCAGCGTAGAGTGTAATTGTCCTGAGAAACGCAAATGAGGGAGTCGAGTAATGAGCAAGTCTAATGACAAGAATAGGCACACACTCGTTTGTTCCTTTTGTAATCGCTCTCAAGAGGAGGTGCGAAAGCTGATCGCGGGACCAGCGGTGTACATCTGCGATGAATGTATTGAGTTGTGCAACGACATTATAGCCGAAGAGGTGGACTCTGAGGCAGTGCCAGCTACGTCGTCGAAATTGCCGAAGCCAAAAGAGATTAAGGGCTTTCTCGATCAGTACGTCGTTGGGCAGGAAATGGCCAAGAAGGCGCTCTCCGTCGCTGTTCACAACCACTACAAACGCCTCGAGGCTAAAGCGACGTCGGGAGATGTAGAGATAGCCAAATCAAATATCCTGCTTATTGGTCCGACCGGTACAGGAAAAACTCTCCTGGCGCAGACTCTCGCGCGCATCCTACAGGTGCCCTTCACTATCACTGACGCGACTACGCTGACGGAAGCCGGCTACGTTGGAGAGGATGTGGAGAATATCATCCTCAACCTTCTCCAGAACGCGGACTACGATGTCGACAAAGCGCAGCGCGGAATCGTGTATATCGATGAGATCGATAAGATATCGCGCAAGGCTGAGAATCCCTCGATAACTCGTGACGTCTCAGGTGAAGGGGTGCAGCAAGCCCTTCTCAAGATGCTCGAGGGGACGGTCGCTAGTGTTCCCCCGAAGGGTGGGAGAAAGCATCCACAGCAGGAGTTTTTGCAAGTCGATACGAGCAACATACTCTTTATTTGCGGAGGAGCGTTCGTTGGTCTTGAAGATATTATTCGTCGACGAGTCGGTGAGAAGAAGCTCGGTTTCGGCGCTCACACGAAGGGGGCGAAAGACGTCGAGCGAATTAAGAAAGACGAGAAGCGGTCGCTCTTGAGCATGGTTCAGCCCGAGGACCTCCTTAAGTTTGGTTTAATTCCCGAGTTTATCGGACGATTGCCGATGATCGCTGTGCTTGATGACCTCGACGAGGGCGCGCTGATAAAGATTCTCGTAGACCCAAAGAACGCGTTGACGAAGCAGTACAAGAAGCTTTTCGACATGGAGAATGTGCAGCTTCGTTTCACGGAAGGCGCGTTGTTGGCGATCGCTAAGCAGGCGATAGAGCGCAAAGCCGGCGCGCGTGGTTTGCGCGCCATCTTGGAATCGATCATGCTCGAAGTTATGTACGATGTACCTTCTGAGCCCGATATAAAAGAAGTGATCGTTTCCGAAGATGCCGTGGTAAAGGGCGAGAAGCCGCTGATAGTGTACCAGCACGCCGAGTCCGCATAGAGCGCGGAAGACGATTTTCGTTCTAGAACGATTGTTGATGCTCGCCTCGCTAGAGGTAGTATTTATTGTGATTTTTTTTCCGCTCATTTAGCATCTTAGATATAGATAGGGTGCGAACATCCTAAACTGTGCTACTGTGAAAGCAGTAAAAACAAACGGTTATGTTCGCTTGCTCGAAAAAGCGAAGCATCGTCTGAGATAGGCGATAGTTTGCCTTTAGAGCAACGCGAAGCAGGTTAATCTGGGTACCTAACTTCTGAGAGAGACAATGAAGCCACCGATTACGAATCCAATCCCCCTCCTTCCACTTCGTGAACTAGTAGTGTTTCCGCAGCAGGTAGTCCCGTTGTTCGTGGGGCGAGAAAAGAGCGTTCGCGCGATCGAGGAGTCGCAACGCGAAGGAAAATACATATTTCTGGCCGCCCAAAAGGACGCCAGGACGAGTAATCCTGGGCCCAAGGACATATACACCACGGGTACTTTGGGTGAAGTGGTGCAGCTTATAAGGCTCGCGGATGGCCCGATTAAGGTGCTGGTCGAAGGAAAGTGCCGCGCCAAGGTCAAGAAGTTCGTTCGTGAGGACGATTTCATGCTCGTTGATGTCGAGGAGATCGTGCCGAACGCGGAAGTCTCAACGGAGCTAAAGGCTCTCATGCGGTCGGTTAATGTGACCTTTGAGAATTACGTTAAGCTCGGCAAGAAAGTTAATCCTGAGATGATTATGCAGGTCAACGCGATCGAGGATCCGTCCCGATTGGCTGACGCGATCGTCGTTCAGTTGAACATCAAGCTTGAGGACAAGCAGGAGATTCTTGAGACTATCGAGCCACAGGCGAGACTTGAGAAGATTCTTGGTCACATGAAATCCGAGATCGAGATCCTCCAAGTTGAGAAGCGCATCCGCAGCCGCGTTAAGAAGCAGATGGAGAAGACTCAGAAGGAGTACTACCTCAACGAGCAGATGCGAGCGATTCAGAAAGAACTTGGCGAAAAGGACGATTTCCGAAACGAGATTCAGGAGATCGAGGACAAGTTCAAAGCCAAGGATATGCCTGAAGAGGCTAAGGATAAGACCGAGAAAGAGATCCGCAAGCTTAAGATGATGTCCCCGATGTCAGCTGAGGCGACGGTAGTTCGAAACTACGTCGACTGGATGTTGGCGCTGCCTTGGAACGAGGTGTCCAAGGAGGAGATCGACATGGAGAAGGCCCGTGAGGTTCTCGACGAGGATCATTACGGCCTTGAGAAGGTCAAGGAGCGTATTCTTGAATACCTCGCGGTTCAGAAGTTAGTTGGCAAAATTCGTGGACCAATCCTTTGTCTTGTTGGCCCCCCAGGCGTTGGTAAGACCTCGCTCGGTAAGTCGATCGCTAAATCGACCGGGCGCAAGTTCGTGCGTGTCGCCCTTGGTGGCGTGCGTGATGAGGCGGAGATTCGAGGTCACCGAAGAACTTACATCGGAGCGTTGCCGGGCAAGATTATTCAATCTCTCAAGAAAGCTGGTACCAGTAACCCTGTGTTCCTGCTTGATGAGGTGGATAAGATGTCGACCGACTTCCGAGGAGACCCGTCATCGGCGCTTCTCGAAGTTCTCGATCCTGAGCAGAACGATTCGTTTAATGACCACTACCTCGACTGCGATTACGATTTGTCGAAGGTGATGTTCATCACGACGGCGAACTCGCTTCATACCATTCCGCAGCCGTTGATGGATCGTATGGAGATCATCCGTTTGTCGGGCTACACCGAGCTTGAGAAGATCGCGATCTGTAAGAAGTATCTTATCGAGAAGCAACTAGGGGAGAATGGTCTCAAGCCTGAGCACGTTAAAGTTCAGGACGGGGTGTATTCAGAGGTGATAAACCGCTACACCCGGGAGGCCGGAGTTCGAAGCCTCGAGCGAATGATCGCTACGTTGTGTCGTAAGGCGGCGATTGAGATCGTCGATAAGGGGATGGATACGGTGGTTTCTATCACCACGGACAACTTGCCTAAGTTCCTAGGGCAGCCGAAGTTCCGTTACGGCAAGTCCGAGGAGCTTGATCAGGTTGGTCTCGCTACTGGTCTCGCGTGGACAGATAAAGGCGGCGAGCTATTGGTTATCGAGACGACGATTCTCCCAGGGCGGGGACGTTTGCAGATCACTGGTAAGCTCGGAGAGGTTATGCAGGAATCCGCTCGCGCGGCTCTTAGCTATGTCCGATCGCGAGCCTCGATGTTCGGTCTACCGAGATATTTCTACGATAAGATCGACATCCATGTGCACGTTCCAGAGGGCGCGATTCCGAAAGATGGTCCATCGGCTGGTATTACGATGGCGACCTCTATGGTATCGGCGTTGACGGGTATTCCGATCGACAAGCAGATAGCCATGACCGGAGAGATAACGCTCCGAGGCAATGTGCTGCCCATCGGAGGGCTCAAAGAGAAGGCGCTTGCCGCGCACCGCGGAGGTATCAAGCGCGTCTTGCTCCCGAAGGAGAATGAGAACGATATCGAGGAAATTCCAGTTACGGTTCGTAATGAATTGGAACTGATCCCGGTATCACATGTGGACGAAGTGCTCTTTGAGGCCCTTCGTTGCCGCACTCCTCAGGACTTCGCCACAATGATTCAGAATAAGAAGGTTCGCGATGAGCTTCTTTATTCTGAGGAGAAGAAAAGGGACGACGCCGGAGCGGGTGAGGGGAGAGACGAGAAGGCGCCAGCGCCAAGTATTGTCGCTCACTAATCGAACACGAAGGGCGCGTGCTGTTCACCACCTCTCAAGGTGATGGCCACGCGCCCTTCGTGTGGCTAAACACCGCTGTTGAGGGCTTAATAATTTCCGGGTTTTCTCGAATAGTGCGATGAGTGATTCGAGCCTGTGTTCACCCCGTCGTACCATCGTGGCTCCCGCGCTGGACGTGTGGTTATTTGGCGGAGCTTCCATTCTGGTGCTGTGCCTACTCTGCGCCACTAGCTTCCTCATATCCTCCGAACTTGTCCTAGAGAAGTTTCTGATTCTCACAGTCGCGTTAAACGGCACGCATTTTCTCGCTTCCTATCGACTTCTGTATTCATCGTGGGAGTTCGCGCGAGCGTATCCCTGGGCTTCGGTCTATCTGCCGCTGCTCTTGGTAGTATACGCCCTTGGGGCATTAGGCGCGCTCGCGGTGAATCCCGCCTTGACCCTTCCAGTTCAGATTTTGATCGCGACCGCCTCTGTGTACCTGGCGTTGCATTATACGGGTCAGACCTGGGGGATGATGGCGTCCTTCGCCTATCTGGATAGTATTAGATTCACGCCAGGGCAAAAATCGACTCTGCGGCTTTCGCTAAAAGCGATGGCGGCATGGCATGCGTTATGGGCCATACGGCTTTTGTGGACCCCAGATGGCGCGACTCTGACGCTCCTGAATTTATCTTCGCGGATAATGAATTACGTCGCGGTGCTGTCGATGCTCGCCGGCTTTGCCGCTCTTTGGCGTGTTAGGGGGGCTGGGGGTCAGCGGGTCACATCTCGAGTGGTCGTTCCTTATGTGGCGTTGTACGTGTGGTATGTTTTTCTGTTTTTTAATCCAAACGCGCTCTTCTGGGTACAGATATTCCATGCCATCCAGTACCTGCCATTCCCCATGAGGGTGGAGCTCAATCGATTGTCGAGCGCGGTGACCACGACGGCTTCCTCCCAACTCTCCAGAGCCCTGATGCCGTACAGTCTAGTGCTTTTAACCGGTAGTGCCCTGGTTTTTGCGGGGATTCCGTGGATGGCGGAAGAGATGGGACCCGGTGCAAATTCGGTGTGGGTAGTGATAGCGTCGGTTATTAATATCCACCACTACTTTATCGATGGCTGCATCTGGAGGATTAGTAACCCAGTGGTAAGTAAGGAGCTTTTCGCTCACACTGATATCGCTCCGCGACCTAGTTGACTTTTCCCGTCGGTGTCGTTAGTGTCCCAACCCTAGTCGATAGAATGTATCAAATCGACGCTTAATGCGAGCCGGCGAGCATTAAGACAGAGACGACTTTTAGCGTCACCCGCGACGTTAAACGATAGCTGGAAATCTTGCGGGCGCTTAGCTCAGTTGGTAGAGCGTCAGCCTTACAAGCTGAATGTCGTAGGTTCGATCCCTGCAGCGCCCACCATTTTCTCCCTTTTTTGAATTCCGTACGCAGCCAGTTATCCCCGAAGGTGGGTACGGAAATCAGTGCCCGATTTTCTCAACGTGCGACTCATAGAGATAGATTGAAACCGAGTCTTCAGCGCGGAACCTTTTATTTCCTGAGCGTTCGAGAGGCGAGGCGCGCCCTCCCATCTCTTCAGCATAAATATCACGGTCGCGAAAAGCGGCGGTGAGAGATCGATTAATGCGCGCTTCTGCGACGTTTGTCGTGAGGAGACTCGTGAAGTGGCGGTCCTATCCATGACCAATCTCATGCATGCGCGGGCATGAGCACGCTATAGACTCACTTCAAAGCTAATCTACGAGGTGGACAGCATGACTCTTATTCAAAAAATTCGGTTGCTCTGGTTCGCTCTGCTCTGTCTCACAGGATTAGCCAAGCCGATGAGCGCCGTCGCGCAGTCACAGCTAGTCGGAGGAAGCGGATTTGTTGAGGACATTCTTCTCTCGGATCTCCCACCGGCGACGTCGGTGGCATTTGGGCATGAAGGACGTTTTTACCTGGCGTTAAAAGAAGGCATCGTTCGTGTCGCGCAAGATGGACAGCTACTCGCCACGCCCTTTATCGATATATCGGCGATTACGAATCGTCGAACAGACCGAGGGCTAGGAGGAATCGCGTTGGACCCGCAGTTCCCGACGCGCCCCTATGTCTATCTCTTCTTCACCTACGATCCCCCTGAATTGCTGGCCGATGACACGGCGCCACGAGTGTCGCGTCTTGTGCGAGTGCAGGCCGACGCCGCTAAAAACTACAACGTCGCTTTACCCGGAACGATGGAGACGATCCTTGGTCGCAATAGCATCGCCGCCAACGTCGCTCCAGTTCTCGCCCAAGGCGCTACAATCATTCCTGAGCCTGCATCCTGCATGACGGGTCTTACGATGGATGGCACACCGATTGAAGACTGCCTCCCAAGTGACGAGCTATCTCATAGCGCGGGGAGCGCGATCTTTGGCGCGGATGGATACCTGTACTTATCACATGGTGATGGAGCTCCTTATGGCGGCGCCACAAAGGTTTCTCTTCGTAGCCAAATGCTGGACTCGCCATCAGGCAAAGTGTTACGCATCGATCCCAATACGGGATATGGAGTTCCGGGTAACCCGTTTTACGATCCAGCTAAGCCCAATTCGAATCGCTCGAAAGTATGGTCATACGGAATGCGAAATCCTTTTCGAATCACACTAAATCCCTCAACAGGGCAGGTGTATCTCGGAGACGTGGGGACAAGCGCATGGGAAGAGGTCAACTCAGGCAAGGGTGTCAATCACGGGTGGCCTTGCTATGAAGGCGGCAACACCACTAACAGCACTGTGGGAACGGGCAATACGGTGAGCCTCGTCAACTCTGCTTTCGGCAGCTTCTCGCGGACTACTGATTATTGTAAAGCCCTGTATAACCAGGGACTCGGTGCCGTGGTCGCGCCCGTTTTTTCATATCGTCATCCAGTCGACTCGACTGGCAAAGATCTGGGGGCATCGGTCACGGGTGTGGCGTTTTACGCAGGAACCGCCTATCCAGCTAAGTATCGAGGCGCTCTCTTTGTCGCTGATTATGCCCAGCACACGATTCGATATCTCACCTTCGATCCCAATGGAATTCCAACGGTAAACCCATTCGCTACAGAGATATCGCCCTCGGGAGGCGCTGTGCAACTCCTTATCGGTCCTGACACGAATCTCTACGCGGTATTCCTCGATCTGGTCACGCGCAAAAGCCAGGTGAGACGCTATCGCTACACCGGCTCAAGCAATACGCCACCCACGGCGGTATTGAAAGCTAACCCGATAGGTGGATCGATTCCACTCGCGGTAACGTTCGATACGACCGGCACCAGTGACGCCGATGGGCAGTCGCTCTCGTATTCGTGGGACTTCGGCGATGGGACTGGAGGCGGTGAATCGTCGCCGAATCCAACCCATGTGTATCAGACGGTGGGCACGTTTGAGGCCACCTTGACGGTGCGAGAGACCACAGCTCCATTCGCCGAGGCGACGACATCGGTAGTGATTCGGACCGGAACGACGCCGCCGAAAGTTCAGATAACATCTCCCAGCGCTGATACGACCTACGCTATCGGTGACACAATTCAGTTCGCTGGATACGCGGAGTTTAACGGTGTGCGCGTGCCGGACAGCGCGCTTACCTGGTCGATTATCCAGCGTCACAACCTTCACGAACATTTGGTGGATCAGCTCTCAGGGGTCTCGTCTGGAAGCTTTGAGGCGAGCGAACACAGTGACAACACTCGCTTCGTGGTTTGCCTATTCGCCACCGCTGGAGAAGGGTTGGATGATCAAGCCTGTACGGTCGTTAATCCAAAAACGACAGACACGACTTTTCTGAGTGAGCCGACCGGCGCACAGATGACCTACATAGATGAGGAGTTACAGGTCCTAACGCCCTACACGGCGTATCCAGTGCAAAACTCTCAACAGACGCTCGTGGCTGACCCCTTGCATCAGGGAAGAAGCTTCTTTCAATGGGAAGATGGGCTCATGTCACGTGAACGGGCCTTTACGGTCGGTGTTGTGCCTACGTCGTTCAAGGCAATTTATCGCAATCTTCCACCCTCGGCGATTATATCAGCGAGCGCTCTCGCGGGCTTGGCGCCTCTTCAAGTAACATTAAGCGCCGCTGATTCGACTGATCCAGAGGGAACAGCGCTGCGATACCGCTGGGATTTTGGCGCTGGTGACACGGCGGACACTGCCTCCGTAACACGCACGTTCAGCGCGCCAGGAAAGTATTCAGTCACGCTAAGGGTAACTGACGCGTTGGGTTATTACGCGGAGACTACGAGCGTGATCACCGTGTTCGCCTCCACAGCGGTCAACGCGGCGCCAGTTGTAGTGGCTCCACTGCCACAGACCGCGCGTGTAGGGAAGTCATTTGCGCTGAATGGCTCCCTTTTTGATGATGGACTACCGAAGGGAATTCTGACGGCTCTTTGGTCACGAGTGAGGGGACCGAACGCTCTCACGTTCGCGTCGGCGACATCGCCCTCAACAAGCGCTACCGCCTCGACTGTGGGAACCTATCTTATAAAATTAGAGGGCAATGATTCCCTGCTACGTGGGGCGCAAAACACGATCGCGACGCTAAACCCAGCGCAGTCCGCATTCGCGGTCACGAGTTTGTCGCTGATTAACGCCGCTACCGATCAGGTCATTCCAGGGTATGAGGCGATCAAAAACGGTGCTGTCATCTCACTTCCCACCCTCGGAGCCACCGCCATAAACGTGCGCGCGAATACACAGGGTTCTGGCATTGGAAGCGTCGCGTTTCTCCAAGATGCCGCGGCCACAGGCACTGATGACAGCGCGCCGTATTCCATCGAACCGAGTACGAGTACAGATCTCCCATCATGGGTGTATACGAAAAAGCGATATCTTGTCACAGCGGTTCCGTATTCCCTCGCTGGAGGAAAAGGAACTCAAGGTGACGCTTTGAGCGTGCTATTCACCCTAAGTGGCAGCACCGCCGCTAATACAGCTCCGATGGCTGTGATCAAGAAATCACCCTCGTCAGGAACGCCACCGTTAACCGTGATCTTTGATGGATCAGCTTCAAGTGACTCCCAGCGAGATCCGCTGACCTATGTGTGGGATCTTGGCGGCGGCGATTCGTCCACGAACGCCATCGCGAGTAAGACGTTTGCGACAGCTGGAACCTATACCGTTACGCTGACCGTCAAAGATCCCTCGGGTCTGACAGGTACCGCCACGACCACCATTGTCGTAGGAGATGAGCCAACTCCAGTAGCCACGGCGACCCCGACCAATACTCCTACCGCAACCCCCACGGCGACACCGACGGCGACCCCGACCAACACGCCGTCTGGAGTGAATCAGGCGCCCGCGGTTGACCCTGGTTTGCCTCAAACCGTGCCCAACGGCCCAAATATCACGTTGAAAGGAACGGTGAGGGATGATGGTCTACCCACAGGGGTTCTAAACATCTTGTGGTCCCGGATGCGTGGACCAGGCACCCTAACGTTTTCCTCGCCCACAGCGGCGACGACGGGAGTGACGGCATCAACCATCGGCACCTATTTGATTAAGCTAGAGGCTACCGACACTCTCTTGCGTTCAGCACGAAACGGGCTGCTAACGGTAAATCCAACCAATCCCGCGTTCTCGGTTTCGAGCCTCACACTGATTAACGCAACCACTGGCGAGCCATTTCCTAATTACACGTCGATTCCCAATGGAGCGGAGATCGCGGTGAGTGACTTAGGCGCATCCCCACAAATCAACGTGCGCGCGAACCTCACGGGCACAGGCGTGGTAAGCGTGCAGTGGATGATCGACGCCGCGGCGGTCTCGGTTGACAACAACGGACCGTTCGCTTTAACGCCAAGCACGACAAGTTCCTATCCATCATGGACGTATAGTAAACAAGTGTACCGAATGACGGCGGTTCCATTCTCTGGCAGCAACGCGTCTGGCACGCAAGGAGGAGCGCTGTCGATTCAGTTTAAGTTGAAGTAGTCGGAAGAATTGAAAAAGCTTATGAACACGTGCCTCTGCGATTCCAAGACCGAATGGTCTCAAGCGCCTGACATCGTTCATGGCGAACGGTCGCTCCTGTCGAAGAGTGCCTTGCCAGGCTAGTTTGTCGTCCCCGTTCCCGATGGTTCCGGGGTGGGAGTGGGTTCCGACGCGTCACGGGCGATATACAAGCCTCGCTCAACTACGGCGGAGAACCGTGGGCTCGTGATAGAAAACTCCTTTGAGTCAGGAATGTTCGCGTCATTATTGTCGAGGTCGAGCTCGATGAACGCGTCGTCGTCACCCTTTGTCGCCTTCATCGTGAACTCGAGCTGAACGTAATTTCCTCCGATTGCATCTTCTGGAGAGAGGAAAAAGACTAGGTAGCGCTCATTGTCCGTCGCTTGATCTGTGCTCGGAGATACTCGTAGCTCCTCGTCTCGGTCAGGAAAGAGAACTGCCGTGTTTCGCACGTATCGCAAAGAAGTGGAGGATCTGATCTTAAGGATTGCGCCGTTTTCATTGAGATCTCGCACCTCAATTTTAACTTGGGTGAGGTCGCCTGAGTCGAGGTTGTCTCTCTCAAGATCAAGCGAGAGATTCCCTGCGAAATTGGTGTCGCTGCTACCACCGCCACCGCCCCCACCACAGGAGGTGATCATGGTCACGAGCAATAAGATGACGAGACGTTTCATCGAATGTACCGAAAGTGGTGAGACGCAAGACTGTGTGAGCTTTAAGATGCGAGACCGGGGCGTATCGGTTCCTTTGGCCTGCTCATGATTATAATCGGTTTGTTCTCATCAACAGACGGGCGAATAGCAGCCAGGAGATGATAAATCCGGTGCCTCCAAGGGGAGTTATCGCGCCCATCCAACGCTGGTTTAGCAGCACGAGGAGATAGAGAGAGCCTGAGAACACAGTAGTGGAGAGTAGAAAAAGAGCTGCTAGTCGAGTTGTCTTTCTGCCATCTCGCTCGAAGGTAGTAACGATAAGAGCCGCTAGTGAGTGAACCATTTGATAGAGAACGGCGGTGTGCCAGATAGCTAAGTCCTTTTCGGAGAGTGTGTCTTGAAGCGCGTGCGCGCCAAAGGCGCCGCATCCAACCGCAAGAGCCATGGAGATGCACGCTGCTACCGCTAGTTTATCCTTCATGTCGGCACTATACAGGGCATGAGGGAGTGCTGTCACCGAACAAGTCGTTCCCGAAATAAATGTTGCAGGCGCGCAAGGCAACGAACCACGTCACCGAGCTTGACTGTAGCGAAGAGCGGAGCTGGAAGCTCCGCGGTCCGTGTGGCGATTGGGCTGGTGAATGTCTAGTGTTGTCGGCTCTTAACGAGCGCGGAGCTTCTAGCTCCGCCTTGTGCTCGCATAGGAGCGGCTTGGCAGAGTTCTATACGAACTGGAATCACCTCGTGCTGAGGATATCCCTGGCGCCTACGACAGGGCTATCTCCGAAAACCTTATTATCTGGCATATAATCCGGATTGCCTGTGGGTGGCACTTGCTCAGGGAGTCGTACTTGCGGGGTGCCCTTCGCGAGAGAGGTGACTTCGGGTGCTTCCGGTCCGCGCGCCTCTGGAAGGCCTGATGTTGGCGACTCAACTGACTGCGGAGGAGTTGGTTCCACGAGTTGTTGTTGGGCCTCCTTAGAGAAGAGTAACTCCTTGAGTGGATCGGTTGACACGGGCTCAGGAGTTTCCGTTTTTAAGAGTTCAGAAGAGAGGTCAAATTTTAGTTTAAGCGTAATTCTGCGATTCGATGGGTCAATTGGATTGCTCGGGTTGCGGGGCTCAGTGGAAGCTTTGCCGGTCACACTTTGAATTTTGTCTCCCTGGTAGCCTTGGGCTACGATGAGACGACGGGCGGCGTTCGCTCGGTCCGCTGACAGTTCCCAGTTCGTGTATCCGCCGGTGCGGGAAGGGAAGGGCTGCGAGTCGGTGTGACCGTAAACCTCAAGAGTGTTTGGATATCGCCTGATAATATCTGTAATCTGACGAAACGCGGGCTCCGCGTCTTTGCGTATCTTCGCGCTGCCACTGTCGAACATAGAGTATTTGTCGGTGTCCATGATCTCTATTTTTAGACCATCTGGTTCGACCTTCATCTCAAGCTTGCCAAGCTCCTTCGTGGTAGCCGCCGCCGAGTTCGTGAGCCGTTCGATCTGGCGTTGTGTCTCCTGAGCGATTATGCGGAGTTTGATCTCCTTTCGGGATTCCTCTATCTGCTTGTTCTGGGAATTCAGACCCGTTACCTCTGTTGGCCCCTTGTGTTTCTTGGGTTCTACTTTCGCCTCTTGAATATAAAGTTTATCGAGATCCTGTGATGTCTCGCCGTATGTCTTTTGATCCTCGCTCGGGTCCTTGAGTTTGCGGGGGTCTCGTTCTCGCGGAGGCATATACGCATCAGAGAGGATACCCTGACCGCCGAGCAGAAGTGGCTGACCACTGCCTTCTTGGAAGATCGAAGGCTTACGGAAATACGACGCTATCGCTTGTCGCGTCGTCACAGAGGCCGTGTTGATCAGCCACATACAAAGAAAGAAACACATCATCGCCGTGGTGAAGTCGGCGTACGCGATCTTCCAGGCGCCTCCATGGCTTCCTCCATGGCCGCCCTTCTTTACGATTATCGCGGGTTTGGCCTCTTTCTTGTCGTCTGCCATCTAGTTGTGCCGTGTTCACGTTACTTCTTCTTGCTTTCCTTGATGATCTCTTCTAGCTCTTCTGAGGTTGGTCGAAACGCGCTTGGGATAGTTTTCCGGGCGAACTCAAGAGCTACGGACGGTGGCGCTCCTCCAGCGAACGACACAAGTCCCGCCTTAACGCACTTGAGCAAGTTAGTGATGTCTCGCACGTTGTGCTCCATCTTCGTCCCGACTGGCCCCACGAGCCCGTATGAAAGAAAGATTCCTAACATGGTTCCTACAAGAGCGGCTCCGACGTGGTGTCCGATCTCCGTTGGTGGTCCATCGAGATATTGCATCGTAATAATAATTCCAAGAACCGCCGCCACGATTCCCATCGCTGGAAAGGAGTCCGCCATAGTCTTTACCGCGGTTGGGGCGAGTAGAGCCTCCTCATGATGTGTCTCGATCTCGGAATCGAGCAGGCGATCGAGCTCAAACGCGTTCACGACACCATCGACAAAGAGACGAAGCGCGCTACAGAATGTGTCCATAATATGGTGATTGTGAGCGGCGAGTGGATACTTATTGAACTTCGCGCTTTGATGGGGATTAGAGATGTCACCTTCAATACCGAGCACTCCCTCGCGTCGCATCGTATCGAATACGATCCCCATCAGGCCGAGTAGATCTTTGTAGAGTGCTTTGCTAACGCCGCTACCTTTAATGGCGCCAATCAGCCCCGGTGTAATCGCCTTCAGCACCGATCCCGGCTGAGAAATGAGTACGGTGAAGCCGATACCACCCGCGATTACAAGGAACTCGTAAGGCTGCAACAGAACGGCCACGGGACCGCCGGGACCGACGAATCCGATCAGTACGCTTCCTAATACTCCGATGACTCCGAGAATTACTCCCATGAGTGCTGCCTCCTATAAGCTCATAAGTGGGATCGGAAGAGCAACGGGATAGCTTTACGAGATAATAGCAAACGTCGTTCGTGCGACGAGCCTTTATGGTCTTCTAAAACAGTGGTGCGCTAAAGGGAAGCGTTTGTTTTTGAGCTCGACGGAGGATTGGTTCCGCTAGTACTCGAGGGCCCGGTACTGGACCGAGTAGCGTCTCCCTCTCCTGTGGCAGCCGTGTTTTCCGTACGCTGTGATGTGTTGCTGATGAGGTATCTGACGATCTCTCCAGTAACTAACTTCGCCTGCACTGTCGATCCGTTCGGATACTGGCCGCCAGGCTTCGAGAAGCGGAAGTGCTCTCTACCACCGTTGCCAACTCCTCTATAACGTCCTGACTCAAGAACCTGTCCGTCGGGTCCAATAAGCGACAGTCCACTCACCAGCCCGGTAAGCCGAGCGGGTAGGAGTACAACCAATTTACCATCGCTCTCAGAAGTTGGTTTAAAGAGGAATCCCGCATCCGTGCCTGTCACTGCTTCGGACCCAGCAGTGCCGACAGCTTTGCCCGTGGCAGCCTCTGAAATGGAGCGAATATCAGCTTTCGCTGTTCCACTGTCGAAACTCTCTATCTTCGCTCGGCTGAGAAGCAGAGCTTGCTCCATGGACGCCACGGCGATAGTTGGATCGTTTGCGCCACCTCGCCCATCAAAGAGCGCTTCCTTATTCTCGTCGAGTTGCGCCGCCGCGAAGCTTTCTGAATAAATCTTATCAACCTCTTCCTGTGAGATCTTCTTTGCTTCTTTGAACTCAATGAGCGCTTGCTTTGTGGCTTCCTCAACCGGCACGTACCCATCGGCCTTGCGCATACGAGACTTGCAACTGTTGAGAACCGTGGTGAACTCTCCCAGCGCGCCATCTCCCTGGGTCTTCTTTATGCGTTCTTGTACGAGGGCGGAAAATAATTCCTCTTCGCTGACTTTGTTGCCCTCATTGGGGGCTATGAATGCCTTTAGAGTCTGGTCAAATTCCCCGCCAGTAGCGGCGGGCTTGGACTGAGGCGTAGAGGCTGGAATCCCCTGCGTCGATGGAGTTTGAGTAGTGTTTTGAACCGTTTCCATGGCCTTAACTCTCCTTGAGTTAGTTACTGACCCCTCATTCAGAAGGGTCAAAATTGAGAGCCATCCGATGGCGCTCTCAAAGGTGGATGCAGGTTTCATTCCAAGTGCCCTGGAGGGGGATGGCATGCTCGAAAAGATGCGGTACAGTCAGACCAGATATGGAAACTTCAAGTTCACAGGTTGTAGTGGCGCCCTCGATCTTAGCGGCTGATATCGGCAGCCTTCGGCGAGAGGTCGAAAGTGTAGAGAAGGCGGGCGCCGATTGGCTTCATGTCGATGTTATGGATGGCTCATTTGTGCCCCCGATCACGTTTGGCGCTAACGTAGTGCAATCCCTGCGCTCCTCGACATCTCTTTTCCTTGATGTCCACCTCATGATTACTGAACCAGAGCGGCATTTTGAGGCTTTCAAACACGCAGGCGCAGACCGGCTTATCGTTCACCAGGAAACATGCCCCCACCTCTATCGTTCCTTGACCGCGATTTCATCGCTCGGTATGAAAAATGGAGTGGCTATCAATCCTGGCACTCCGATTGAAGCGATATTTGACGTGCTTGAGGTGTGCGACCTCGTCCTCGTTATGACAGTGAATCCAGGGTGGGGCGGGCAGCCGTTTATTCCAAGCTCACTCGGTAAGATACGGCAGTTAGCCCAAAGAATAGCGACTATTTCAACGACGGGTCCGATTATCGAAGTCGACGGCGGAATAAATCATGAGACAGCGGCGCTTTGTCGAGTCGCGGGAGCTTCCGCGTTCGTGGCAGGATCCTACATTTTCGGCGCGGCGGACCGGGCCGACGCGATTAAGAAGGTACGCGGATGACAAGTGTGTTGGTAGGGCTTGCGCTTGTTCCGTTTTACCTGCTGGGAGCTTTTCCCACCGGATATCTAATGGCTCGAATACACGGAGTGGACATCACCGCTGTGGGCAGCGGAAATGTCGGAGCGACGAACGTGTCGCGCGTTGTGGGGAAGAGGGCGGGAGTTGTAACGCTCCTCATAGATATGTTTAAAGGCGCCTTTGGTGTCGCGGCCGCGAGTGGCCTTTCGGGGAGCCCTCTCTTTGTGGCGCTGTGCGCCATTACGGTGGTGGCGGGGCATTGTTTCTCGGTGCCGCCGTACCTTAAGGGAGGAAAGGGGGTAGCGACAGCGCTGGGGGTTATCCTGGTGCTCGCGGCTCAAACCGGGGTCGTGGCTCTGGTGGTCTTCATCGGCATGTTCGTCGCGAAGAGGATAGTTTCCCTCTCGTCAATCTGCGCGACGCTCGCGGTTCCCGCGTATGCTATGGCGGTTAATCTCCCGAACCATGTCGTAGTGGCCGAGGCATGCATAGCCGTGCTGTTGGTGTATCGTCATCGCGAGAACCTTCAGCGACTGATAGAAGGGCGCGAGCCGAGATTCACAACTCGTAAACAGTAAACTCGTCCGACAATTACTAAAAGCTGGTAACTATCCCCGTGATCTCCAATGTCGTGATAGGACATATGCTAACTAAAACTGCCGTTTAGCGGGGGATCATTAGCACCAGCACCTAATCGGGATGTGCTCGTGAGGGGCGCCATATCGTGGTACTACCGCGACGTTGCCCGCGGCCACGCCCTGTACAGAGGGTGCGCGTTGCGTGCGTCCGTGAATAGTTACACGAAACTACGCTATCGAGGTTAATGAATACGTTGATGGAGCGGCGCGGATGGTTTAGCGCGCTTGCTCTAAGGACTCAGGTCCGTGGTACGAGAGAGTGCCAGTATCCCACAATACCTGCACCATGACAGAGCGCGCTCGCGATTCTTGCTGAGCCAACGTGGTTTCCTCTCGCAGAGCTTTTACCGTTCCGATGCACCCGCGAGTCGAAAACGTAGTTGTCTCCACCTCACCGTCAACGCTGTCTAATGAGGCTGAGCCATCCTTCGGCAAAGTGATCGTGTACGGCAATCTACGAACGCGGTCATTGATTTTGAATTTTTCCATAGTTCCTCCGGCTTCAACCAAGATGCTTCATTTTCTAGTGGAGATTCAATAAGCTTCCAGACAACCGTATTGCGGGTTGGCGGGTCGCGACATGATGAGCATTCGTTGAGCTAACCCCCGTATTAGATACCATTGGCCTCTGTCGTGCCATCCAAAATGTCGGAAAACGCACCCTTGTGACTTGCGCGACAGCGAACAGGCGGAACACGCGTGAACTAGATAAAGTAGTCGATTCAAACGGTTGCCCTTGGGCTCGGTGACTACCAGAGGATATGTGAGGACTGTGAGCTCTCGGCTCATCAAAGGGTCTACGTAAGAAGCACGGTTTCTAAAGTAATCTGGAAAACGTCCGACCATGAATGTAAGGGAGTTTACGCCTAACGTTCCGCGCCTCCTCAGTGTACATAGACGCAATCCAATTCAGGGGTTCGCGCATCTTATGTATTAAGAGGTTTTTCCTTATAGTTTTTGAAGGGATACAGCCATGGCAAAGGATAACGGTAAAGGCGGCGGTAACTTAATTTGCTCTTTCTGCGGTAAAACGCAGGATGAGGTGCGTAAGCTCGTGGCGGGTCCCTCGGTTTACATCTGCGATGAATGTGTAGACCTTTGTAACGACATCCTCACTGAGGAGCTTGAGGATGCCGGGGTTCAAACAGCCCGTGTCGCCGTTCCGACTCCCAAAGACATAAAGACCGCGCTCGATGACTATATCATCGGGCAGGATCACGCCAAAAAGGTGCTCTCAGTCGCGGTGCACAACCACTACAAGCGAATTCAGAGCAACAAGACCGCGAAGAGCACAGTAGAGCTTCAAAAGTCTAACATCTTGCTCATCGGACCGACTGGCTCCGGCAAGACGTTACTAGCTCAAACACTCGCTCGTGTTCTTGATGTGCCGTTCACAATCGCTGACGCGACGAGTCTCACGGAAGCGGGGTACGTCGGAGAGGACGTGGAGAACATCATCGTCAATCTTCTGCAAGCGGCGGATTACGATATTGAAAAGACCCAGCGTGGGATTGTCTACATCGACGAGATCGATAAGATCGCGCGCAAGAGCGACACTCCATCGGTAACTCGTGATGTGTCGGGCGAGGGTGTTCAGCAGGCGCTCTTAAAGATCATCGAGGGAACCAAAGCGAACGTTCCGCCTAAAGGTGGTCGTAAGCATCCGCAACAAGACTTCATTCAGGTCGATACGTCTAACATCCTGTTTATCGTGGGTGGAGCGTTCGACGGAGTCGAGCGCATGATCGGTCAGCGTATCGGCAAGAAGAGCCTCGGATTCGGGACGACTCAGAATATCGTTTCGATGAATGAGAAGAAGGATAACCTCCTTTCTAAATTAGAGACCGAGGATCTGCTGAAGTTTGGAATGATACCTGAGTTCATCGGGAGACTCCCGGTGGTGTCATGTCTCGACCCGCTTGACAAAGTGGCACTCGTCGAGATCCTGTCGAAGCCAAAGAACGCTCTGATCAAGCAGTACCAGGCGCTCTTAGGTATGGAAGGCGTGGAGCTTACCTTTACCTCAGACGCGCTGGACGCTATCGCGATCAAGGCGCTGGAAAAGAAAACAGGGGCACGCGGATTACGCTCGATCATCGAATCGTGCATGTTGGAAGTGATGTACGATGTGCCGAGTAACTCCGGCATCAAAGAGGTGGTCATCACCCCCGAGGTGGTCAATGGACTCCAGCAACCTGTGAAGGTCTACCACAAAGAGGCGATTGCGGGATGACCGCGGCGTCAGGCGAGTGGATATCATATCGACCAAATTGAGCTCAACGTGGCAGAAACGCGCCATGAGAGAGTCCTGTCAAAGATTAACGCGCGTGATTCGTTCTGCTTTTAGTTGAAGCACGACGTCGTGAGGATCATGGCGAAGATTAGCCATCAAATATGTGGCGCTACGGCACTTGAATACCAAACAGCGGAGGCGTACACTCTCGTCACGTCGTACCTCCCTCTAGGCACCGAAGCCTGGCGCGAGCTTAGAAGCTCCACCGACTTGGCGATCCCACGCTGATACGACACAACATAACATCGAGATCACCCAGAGACGCGTGCTATCAAGCGGCAGCTTGTCTCATCGTGTCCTCATGGGTTCTCCCTTATATAGTCAAAGGACTTGAATAACGATGCATCAGACACAATCAGCTAATTCCTTGAACCGCAGACAGCTATTGACGGATACGCTCGCGGTGGGGCTAGCCGGTCTAGCGGTGGCCTCATTTGGCGTTCTGGTCGATCGGGCGCGCACTCATATCACGCGCCTCTCTCCTGACCAGGAAAAGTTGTTGATAACAGCGCTGAGAGAGAATCTTGGATGGATTAATCGTTCCCATGATGGGAAAGAGGCCTATGAGACTAAAATGGACAATGGAACGGAGATCTCAATCGCTCGGGAGAAAATCGGCAGATCGGTTGTATTTCGCGTGCTTGTAACTGAAGTCGAACATCCCTTTGAGTTTCTTTGCCCACTGCACGCGATTGATGCGCGCGAAAAACCCTTGCTGACCGCGTTGTTTGACCAAGCTCGAAAACCTCCCTCGGTCTCTTGATGTGATGGACGCCTCGTCTCGGAGAGTTCGAGAGGCAGGGAGTCGCCGGTTAAAAGGCAGGCTTGTCCGTCACCGAGGCGCCATCATGAAAAAACCATTTTTGTGGGCTTGATTCATCAGGTGTGAGACATAGTCCCATATTGAGCTGGAGCCTTGAGTAACGTGGCAGTTTTTCTCTTTAGCGGCGGATAAGGAGACGCCGAACTCCTTCCAGGTTCCACCTCTGTGCGCGATATTTTGAAAGATCGGCCAAATACGATCGACTGCCGCCGCGAAACGAGCCTCCGGGGTCTGACGCTCCTCAAACTCGCGCCACAGCGCTGAATACGACTCCCGCTGATCTTCGGGTAGTAGACCGAAAATTCGTGAGGCTGCCGCACGCTCGGCGACGCTGGTGTCGGCGCTCTTGTGGTAGTGAAATGTGTCTCCCACATCAATCTCGACGATGTCGTGAAGCGCTAACATGGTTGCCACCTTCAAGAGATTAACTGGCTCATTGGAGTGCTCGCTAACGTGAGCGCCAGCAGTATGACGTTCCAGGAATGCTCCGCGGAGTTGGGTCGTTATTCGTCGAGACTCTTCTTAGTACATTCTTTAGCTGGTCCGCCTCAATAAGGAAGGCGAACTGCGACTCTATACATCTAGCGTGGCTCGACATGGAATCTACTGGTCGCCACCACGGGCGGCGACGTATTTGGGATACTCGTTCTTAAGGTATGACGTGAAAACCTTAGAGAGGGCGGCATAGCCCTTTGAGGTTGGATGTATGCTATCAGGTGACAAGAGGCGCTTACTCACTTGGTCAAATCGGAGGTCCGCTGGATGAGCTTTCGAGTGAGATGAGAAGATAATCTCGTTGAGCTCCTTAACCCACGGTCCCTGTGATCCCCGATTCGGTAACATCAGAACTGCAAGCACCACGAGCGGGGCCTTTCCACTCTGTTCAAGCGTTGATTGCTCAATTATACCACGCGCCTTTTTGAGGTTACGAAAAGTCGCTGAAGGTAGCCCCATGAGCCATCGATCGTTTCTTCCCACATCCAGCACCACGAGGTCGGCAGTGAGTAGTTCTTGCGCGAAGTCTGACTCAAGAGGCGTTAGAAAAGTCTTCTTAAGCTTCTGTAGTAGAGGAACTGTGCGGAGTCCTGGTGTCCCACGTCGAAAAAATGTCGCCTCACGGAACTCGCTCTGGGTGCGAAGTACATACCCCCCTTTACCCTCGTTCTTCGTGTCACCGATCCCGGAAACGAGGCTGTCTCCCACAACTACTACAGTCGCGGTTCCGTCGCAGTTAACATCGGGTAGACCGCCAACAGCTGGACAGGCCAACGCGGGTGACATCGCGGCGATGAGTGAGAGCGTGGCGACTAAAATGTGCAGGGAAAGTTTCATACGCATCTTCATATAAGCCAGAGTCAAGTCGGTGCAACGCTACCAGGGTAGATCCGCGGTGTGCAAATCGGCTTTCCCATCTCAAGTTCTATAGGTTCTGTATAGCACGTAGTCCTTCGTTAGATGGGAGGTCGGTCAGTATCCATACTTTCTTGAACACCAGCGGCGAGCACTACGTTGTACAGTTATATGTCACATCGCACCAAAACTTCAACGGATGCGAACGCCACTAAACACTTTCAACCCTTTAGCGCTCTCACCTCGGCTGGTACAACTCCGGCGCCCGCCTAGAAAGACCTCTTTTCCACGAGCCTTTTCCGCGGAAGAGCGCCATTGCGCCCGTGTGCCTGTCTAGAGGCTCGGTCATCGTCGGCGGACCCGAGGTCAGCCCAGTGTTTTGATGCCCATTTGCCCCTATGGTAGGATTGCGGCGGCCTACGCCGCTTAGGGTAGGGTAGGCGATGTCTCCACGGAGCCCATTTTAATTAAACGATGTCGACACAAGAGCGCCAACAAGGCGTACCAGCGCCCAAGCCTTTTGAGGTCTCTTATCCACCCGCGCTTCCTATAGTCGCGAAGAGAGAGGCGATTGTTAGCGCTCTCAGATCTAATCAAGTCGTTATCATCTCGGGAGAGACAGGTTCGGGTAAAACCACACAGATTCCTAAGATGTGCTTGGAGGCGGGTATCGGCAATCATGGCAAGATCGCCTGCACACAACCAAGAAGGATAGCCGCCCTGTCGGTGTCTCGCCGTTTAGCTCAGGAGTTGGGCGTCACATGGGGGCACGAGGTGGGGTGTAAGATCAGATTCACTGATCACACTCGCCGAGAGACGCGCATTAAGGTGATGACTGACGGGATACTTCTGGCCGAGATACGAAGTGACCCTGATCTCCGAGCGTATGAGGCGATCATCCTCGATGAGGCGCACGAACGCTCCCTGAATATCGATTTCCTGTTAGGGTACATCAAACAGCTGCTCGTGCGACGTACTGATCTGAAAGTCGTCATTACAAGCGCCACGATTGACACCGAACTCTTCTCGAAGGCGTTTAATGATGCCCCTGTATTTGAGGTATCAGGGCGGCTCTTCCCGGTCGATATACACTATCGTCCGCTATCCTCGTTCGAGGATGAAGAGGATGTGTCTCACGTGGAAGGAGCGGCCGAAGCGGTGCGCGACGTGATGGTCGAGTCTCTCGAGGGGGATGTCCTCGTTTTTATGCCCACTGAGAGAGACATTCGCGAGACGTGCGAGTTGATACGAGATAGAAGTGGGAAAAGCGTCGATGTTTTGCCGCTTATGGGAAGCCTGTCGAGCTCGGAGCAAGAAAAAGTCTTCGCGCCCACCTCAAAGAGAAAAGTAATCGTCTCGACTAATATCGCCGAGACCTCTTTGACGATACCCGGTATCCGTTTCGTGATCGACTCAGGTCTTGCCCGAGTGAGTCGATACAATGCCCGCCAAAGGGTGAGACGACTCCCCGTTGAGCGCGTCGCCCAGAGTAACGCGAACCAGCGCTCGGGGCGCGCGGGGCGTATTGAGGCGGGCGTGTGTATTCGCTTGTATGAACGGGATGATTTCGATAGCCGCGCGCCGTTCGCCGAGCCGGAGATCCTGAGGGCTAACTTAGCGGAAGTGATACTTCGCATGAAGGCTTTCAATCTCGGCGACATCGAGACATTTCCTTTTCTAAATCCACCGGATCCCCGCGCTATCAAAGGCGGCTTCGCGTTGCTACATGAATTAGGGGCGATTGATCTCCAAGGAGAGGTTTCTCGAATCGGGATGGATCTAGCCAAGCTTCCTGTGGACCCGACCATCGGGCGTATGTTGCTGCAAGCGCGTCGCGAGCGATGTCTCGCCGAGATGATCGTCATCGCGGCGGCTCTCAGTATTCAAGACCCGCGAGAGCGCTCAGCGGAGAACCGCCAAAAAGCTGACCAGGCGCATCGAGCGTTCGCGCATCCTGATTCAGATTTTCTCACTCTGGTCAAACTGTGGACCGAATGCGCGCGAGAGATCGGACAAGGCAGGAGTAAGTCGGCGCTTCGGAAGTTTTGTAAAGCAAACTACCTGTCTTTCGTGAAGATGAGAGAGTGGGGCGATCTCATCAGCGAGTTGTCGCGCGAAATGGACGCGGATGTCGCCGCGATATCAGACCCCTCGACGATTGAGCGTTTCGATGGACGCTATCGAGCTATTCATCGTTCAATCTTGAGTGGCTTCCTCGGACAGATCTCCTATCGTCTCTCGGCGAATAGCTACCGGGGTGGAACTGGGCGCGAGCTTTCGATGTGGCCGGGATCGGTGCTCTCGGAGAAGAGCCGAGCCTCGGCTGAAAAGACCCACCATGAACGGAAGCGACGTTCCTCTCAGCAGCAGTGGATTGTATCGTCGGAGATAGTTGAGACATCGAGAGTATTCGCTCGGAACAACGCGCGAGTTGTCGTTTCATGGATAGAGGATCTCGCGCGACACCTCATTAAACGAGGCTTTGTCGAACCGAGATGGTGCGCGGAGCGCCGCGCGGTGATAGCTGAGGAGAGGGTCACTCTTAATGGATTCCTTTTATCAAGTCGACGAGTCCTCTACGGATCCCACAATCCAGAGGAGGCTCGGGAGATATTTATCCAGAACGCGCTCCTCGCCTCTGATGAGTCATCAGATAGACCTTGGATAGAAAAGAATCGGGCGGTCGCTAATAAAGTGGCCATGGTACTTGCCTCGCAAGGACGGCTGAATCGAGTAGAGCTAGAGGAGCGCCTCGCGCAGTTTTATCGTGAGCGGCTTCCCTTAATCGCCTCGGTCGAGGAGCTCGATAGATTCATCAAAAATAAGCTCGCGAACAATTCGGAGAAGATCCAGGTAAGCGTCGAGTACCTCTCGAAGGGCGCGGAGTTTGCGAACATCGACGAGCAATTCCCGGATTCAATAGCCGTCGCGGGTGAAAATATCCGTGTGTGGTACGCTTATGAGCCAGGGGCGAAAAGTGATGGAGTGACGTTGGAGCTACCACCTAACTTGATCAAGGGGATGGCTTCAGAGCTCCTTGATGGAGTGATACCGGGTTTACGGGAAAAACAGGTGCTTCATCTGCTGCATGATCTTCCGAAGGATATTCGTAAGCTGCTCGGTCCGCTCCCTTCAGCCGCTCAAAGGATCGCTCAGCACGCTACGATGACGAAGCTACCTCTCGTAAGGGCGGTGAGAGAGATACTCCGTGAGGAATTCGCCATTCAAGTGCCCGATGAGGCGTTGGATGTGGCTACACTGCCGAGTCATTTACGACCTCGCGTGACAGTTCGAGATAATGAGGAAGAGGGTGGTAGCACTCGTCAGGCTACTGGGCGCGATTCGGGGGGCGGAGAGACTGTGCGCGTGGACTCGATGAACGACTTGGGTCCCTGGAGCACGGCCCGAGCTACCTGGGAGCGCGAAGATGTCTCATCATGGGATTTCGGAGATCTGCCAGAGAGCGTGCAGGTAGGTATGCTCGCCGGTGTACCTATATTGCTCTATCCGACACTTCGTGGGGAAGGAGATCGAATCGCCATTCGACTCGCGGACTCCCGAGAGGACGCCATTCGTGACGCGGCTCAAGGGTTGCGAGCGCTCGCGGAAAAGGTGCTTTCCAAAGAGGTTAGCGACCTGCGCAAGCAATCGAAGGATATCGAGAAGCTGCGAGCGCTCTTGCTGCTTTGGAGTACCCCCGATGATTTCAAAAGGAGCCTGCTAGAATGCGCGTTCAATTATATCTTTGAGGGGCCAATTGCCTATCCCCTCACTCGAGGCGCATTTGATGAGTTGATAGAGACCGCCCGTAAGCGCACGCCGAATTTAATCCTCATGATTCTCGACACGACGAAGTCTATGTTAGAGCTACGCAAAACGCTTCTTCAGGTTAAGCGCCCTTACTCGGGATTGCGAGGTGATTTAGACGCGCTCGTCCCCCCTGACGTGCTCGCGGTGACGCCATTTGAGCATCTGCGGCACCTTCCGAGATATCTACGCGCCATGACGTTACGGTGTGAGCGTATGGACACGAACCCTACTCGTTATGAGCAGTGTGTCCGTCAGTTACGCGCGTTTAGTGAGCGGATACCAAATCTGCCAAGAGAGAAGCAAGTCGAGCTCCGATGGATGCTAGAGGAGTTAAAGGTTTCCTTTTTCGCGCAGGAGCTAGGAACTCGGTATCCTATATCACCCAAGCGGGTTGATACGTGGTTGGCTGAGCACGCTTTCTGAGCGAAAGGCGCGCTACCGTTTCCGTATAAAGCGCGCGGCGTACAGATTCGCCGCGTCACAGAGAGGGCTTTGGATGTCTTGTCGTAGCGAGATGGTGAGTCTACGAACCGCGACAATGGAGGCCGAAAGCGGAATCGGATCGGGAGTGTTGGAGCTTATCCTTTGCTGGAAAATCAGCGTACCATCTTCGTTATGGCCTTCGAAGGTGAGAGTTATCTCATTGCAAGCGGCGCTTCGCTCCGAAAGCATCGCGATTCCGCGAAACTCGATCGTATCGGGGGGAACCTCGTATGAGACGCGAGAGCTGGCGCGCATCCCAAGGCCCTTCAGCGCCGAGTAAGTGAGGAGCCGGAGAGGTCGGTCGAACACGTCCCGATTCGGGTATGCGGGTATAGTGGCGGACGGGTCAGCCAACGGGATTAGATCGGTGATGGACGTCGCGCGGCTATCCACGAGAGCCGCCGCGATGTCAGGAAAGAAAAGTGACTCAAACGGCTGACGCAGCGCCGCGGGCGTTGGTGGATCAAATAACATATGGAATCTAATCGCGCTGGTAAGAGTGACAAACACCGATAAGGCAGAAGCGGCGACGAGCGCCGAGAACCAGAGCCTATTAAGCCTGCATTGGCTGGCAAAAACGCACAGTCCTACGACAAAAAAAGGCACAAGCTCGGCGGCATACCTCTGGGAGATGAAAAAATACGACATGACCAGAAGCGCCTGAACAAGCGTGGCTAGCAGCGCGATACGCGATAATGACTGACATGGCCTGATAAGCGCGTACAGCGTGCCTACGGATCCGGCGATCAGCAGCCATGGAGCGCTTAGAGAAAGAGAGATGGTCTGTTCTCGCCATGGCAGAACAAAAAGCTCAGGGCGCTGGTATATCGAAGTGACCATTCCTATAAACGGCGCGCGATCCAAGAAATGACGGCTCGATACGCCAAAATAATGGATAACCGCGTCAGGAAGACGAGACGCGTAAAAGTCTGGCCCAAGATGAGTTTTGCTGAAGAAGTATTTCGAGAGATCCCGAAATACAAGCACAGAGCCGAAACGATCATAATTATACCAGAGCTGGAAAAGGCTCGAGATGAGAATTGTGCCGCAGGGGACGATGAGCTTTCGCGGAATACTCAGGCGCGAGTGATCCTTTGGCAGTTCAAGTCTGATATAGCGGACAAGCACAAAAGGCATTAATAGTAATGCTGGGATCGCGGTCGTGAGGCGAGAAAGCAGCGAGACCGCGAAGCCGATCGAAAACACTCGCATACTTTGAACGCGTCTTTTGGGATTGATAGCTAGGTCTAGGGTTGACCGCAGGCTCAACAACGTTCCGCAGATCCCCCACGCCATAGCTTCATGATATATGTTACCCGCCGATAATAAGAAGGCGAGGGGAGTGCCAAGGCCTAAAATAAGAGGCGCGGCGATCGTTAGCCACTTTTTGCTCTGTGAAGTTATACTCTGATTGATCGTGAGCGCGCTGTTTACCATGCGACCAAACGTGATCGCTGATAGAAAAACCGCCGCGACGGTCGAAACCCGAGACCATGCGCCGTAATGGCCTGGAGCCATGAAATTCAGGAGTATGCGCACTAAGGCCGGAAACGGGCCAAAATACATGAAAACCTTTCCGTCTAGCTCATAGCGCTCGAACTGAATCGCCCCTTGGTCGACTTCCGCGCTGCCCCGGAGTAAATGAGAGGCGAGTGAGTCATATGCCACACCGAGAAACTCCCCGCGCAGGATCTCCCATGAGCCTAGCGTTGCGATCCAGCATAGGCACACAAGCAGAAAGACGGAGGCCGCGGCGTGGAGAAGGCTGGTTTTCATTGGTCCTTGTATGCTGCCATGGAGACGAAGCGACAACTAGAGACAAATACGCGGAGCGTGCAGGCGCGAATCGCTCTGGCCATAATCGAGGCGCATAGGGGAGTTCGATATTGGTTATTCGCGAGAGGTGCGGTGAACAACTGGTCGCCGCTATTTTCTTGATGCCGCGGAAGACTAAAATTATTTTAAGGCGCGTTTCTCAGGAGCGAGCTGACGAGATTGGCCGTGTTCTACTGTGACGCGAGACCTGTATATATTTCTGGCCGTCTGTCGAGTAAAGCGGGTAGCTTCTCGCGCCACGAAGCGACCGCGGCGGGTTCTACCTCGCAGGTTAGTATTTCTTGGTTGTCGCCTAGTTTACCGAGCTCGGTTCCATCTGGGGCAAAGAGCACCGAATCTCCGCAGTATGTCAGTCCGCCACCGGGCCCAACACGGTTAACACCGGCGACATAGGCCTGGTTTTCGATCGCTCGCGCGCGTAGCAGCGTCAGCCAATGCTCTCGTCGCGTCGCGGGCCAGTTGGCCACAACCACAAAAAGGTCTGTATGAGGAGCTCGAGCCCAAAAGAGAGGAGCAAAGCGCAGGTCGTAACAAACCAGTACGGTGCACCTCAGGGGGGCGCTCGACGCGCTCTCTAGAGTGGTTGTGCAGAGATCCGCGCCCGGTGAGTAGGTTTCCGCTTCGCCGCCAAAAGAGAAGGGGTGTATCTTACGATATGAGCCGCGCGCGCCATGGGGGCCAAATACCCACGCGGTGTTGTAGTGCTTGCTGGCTGGGTCAATTTCCGGGAGAGAGCCTATCGTGAATACGGAATGCTGTGAGGCTAGGCTTCGCAGAAACTCGAGACCCTCTCGCGAACTCTCCTCCGCGAGCTTCCCGGTCGGCATCGAAAATCCGCATGTGAACATCTCTGGGAATATCAGGATCTCACCCTGCGACGCGAGCGCCTCGCTCGCGAGCACGGCGCAGCGCTTAACATTCTCGGAGGGATCATTCCAGGCGATATCGCTCTGGATTAAGCTTACTTTCATAACGGGATGCTATCTCGTTTTGGCGGTACCCGCAAATGGCGTGGACTGACTAATGCTCACTGTAAACGCTGGCTTTTGATACCTCTCGTAGTTGAAATATCGCGTAGTTTTGTGACACAGTGAAAACGTTCTGGTGACTACTAAAAGCGAACTCTATGGATATTCAAAAACTCTTCGCGCAGCGTATCGGTGGACAACAGTTTGGCAAGGTGCAGCAGACTTTTAAGTTTACCCTGATTAACAACGCTAAGCTCGACTTCATAGCTAAGAATCCATCGGTCAAAGTGATCGACATGGGGGTAGGAGAGCCCGAAGAGATTCCCAGCGAGGAGATTATCGCCGCCCTCGATCGCGAGGCGCGCGTAAAGGAGAATCGCATCTATCCGTGCAACGGCATTCTCCCGTTCCAGGAGTCCGCGGCACGCTACCTTCAGAGAGATTTTGGGATCGAGGTCGATCCCAAAACGGAAGTGATGCACTGTGTGGGAACCAAAACCGCGCTCGCGCAGATACCGCTCGCGTTTGTTGATCCAGGCGACGCGGTTGTCACCACCACTCCAGGCTATCCAGTGTTGCCGAAAGTGGCTGGATGGCTAGGGGGGAAAGTTTTCAACATGCCGATTGAGTCGCGGCACGGGTTTCTTCCTGACATGCGGGCGTTTGAGGCACTGGTGCGCAAAGAGCGACCTAAGCTTGTGCTCCTGAACTATCCGAATAATCCAACAGGAGCTACCGCCACGCGAGCGTTTTTTGAGCGAGTCGTCGAGTTAGCTCATGAGTGCTCTTTCGTGATTGTTCAGGACGCCGCGTACGCGGACTACGTATTTGACGGGGATTTCGTCTCGCCTCTGCAGATCCCTGGAGGAAAAGACGTAACACTTGAGCTGTATTCGCTCTCAAAGAGCTACAATATGCAGGGCTATCGAATAGGTTTCGTCGCCGGAGGAGCGCCGCTCGTCAAGGCTTTCGCGTTGGTAAAAGACAATACTGACAACGGACAGTTTATCGCGATCCAACGAGCTGGTGTGCACGCGTTAGATTCGTGTCAGGGTTTCCTGTCAGCTAATCGTGACAAGTATCGACGTCGCCTTGAGCGAGTAACCGCCATTCTTAACAAGGCGGGGATTGAGGCCATATGTTCACCAAGCACGTTCTATCTCTATGTGAGAGTTCCAGAGGTGTATCAGGGAGAGGCTATAAAATCAGCCCAGCACATGGCTGACATCCTGATAAGTCGTTACGGCCTGATTACGGTTCCATGGGATGAAGCAGGACCATACCTCCGATTCTCAATGACGTTTGAGGTCGGAAATAAGGACTTTGCCAATGAGGATGAAGTGCTAGAGGCTTTGGAAAACCGTCTCGTGCGCGATCGATTAGATTGATAGCCCCCGTAGTTGCTGTTTTGGGCGGCTCTTTACAGGTCGTGAGGGTTCGCTATTGCTGGTCGCAAAACCTTCAGAGCTAGCGAACTCTTATCGAGAGCTCAAAAGAGGCGATTTCAACCTGCCAGACTCTCTTAGTTAATGTAATCAGTGATTTGCGCCGTGATGTAAATCAATCGAGAAGAGAGATCTCAAGCTGCGTCGCTCCTTGACCGATGACTAACTTAGTACTGTATAGGTTTGAAAGAGGTAGCGATGGCAGAACGGACACAATTCTCATCGGATGTGACGGCACCCTGGGATCCAACAGTACGAGCGACCTCCAGCGCGCAAAGGCTCCATAGTGAGCGCATCTCGGAAGGATCGTGCCTCGACCGCGAATTTATCGCCCGCATTTGCGCAAGCGCGGCGAGTGTGGCTGAAGCTTTGGCAAAGGCGCCAGCGGATGTCGGAAGACACGAGTTTGAGCACCTGATTGTAGAGGCATACCCGTATACCCTTCGCGGTACTCTTGAGCGGGTCGGTGAGCTGAAAGATCGCATACTCTCCCTGTCGATGAACGAGCTTAATGGCGTTCTGGCCGATGTGCTTTCGGAGATACGAGAGGAGTCGCGGGGTTTCAACGCGCTCTCACGAGAGCTCTCACGTCTAATACTCGACCGCAGACTTGAGGGAACCGAGGGGCATGTGAATGACGAGCCGTTTGTTCGGGTCATGGCTGGGCTACAAGAGCTGCGTGCCCGGGCTGAGGAGCTTTGGATAGAGGTGGGGGACGCTCTGACCACATGCAATGATTCACAGGGCGCGGAGACTGGCCATCTGATAGATAAACCGGCGTGCGCGCGTCTCAAGAAGGATATTAGCGAACATTACTCTTTGCTTGAGCGGCTAGTGGCAGCGGCTCCGTATCTAGACTGAGATCGCTCGCGTCGCGAGGCGCACGTCGAGTCCGATCATGTTCTTAAAGAGTGTTATTTCTGAGAAGTTCGCCATTCGCTCCGTTCAGCCAGCGATGTGACAAAACTTTTACAAACATAGTACTGAGGTGTGACAACCTGGTATTCACTTCATGCGATACATTCGGGTATAGAATTCATCATCAAATCTTTGATGTTTTATGGAGTGCTAATCATGAATACCGATTTTATCGCAGACGAGACTATCGCGACCGTTAACAAGAATCGAACGCTTCAGACCCTTTTGCAGGTCATCTGCGCCGAGGAGGAGTTCGCCGTTCTTCAGGAGACGCTGCGAATTTACTGTGAGGAGATATGTCTCGACTAATAGCCAATCTTGATTCAAGCGCGCGCAGAGATGTCGAGTGTGCTGTTTAACGCGTTAGTCAGCGGCGACACAATCGTCGTTGACTCGCTAATCGCTTAGAGGTCGCTCTGATTCTCTATGATGATTTCAACTCGGCGATTACGCGTTCGACCCTCCGAGGTTCGATTTGTGGCTATTGGGGTAGTTTCGCCAAAAGCCCTCGGAGAAATCTGCTCCGTTGGGATGCCTGTGGTTTGAAGCTCTTGAGCTACTCGTTGGACCCGAGAGTCAGACAATTTATAATTATAATCGATGGTTCCGGCGTCATCCGTGTGACCTTCTACCGCCAGATGACGAGTCGGGGCCAACGTAAGAATCTCTGAGATAGTTCTCACTGTCGTGATCGCCTCAGGAGTTAGCTCCGCCTTTCCGACAGCGAATAACACGTCCGGCAAATTGACCACTACTCCACGCTCCGTGTCGCGCACGTCGATACCGCGTTGTCGAAGCTCGTTAATAAGCCGAGCGTTCTCCGCGAGGAGTCGATTGTGAGCCTCGATCCTTCGCTGGCGCTCGCTCATCGGCGGGGCCTCTATTTCTGGCGCTTGGTCAACATCTACCGAGGAGGAAGAGCAGCCGAGACAGAGAAATATTGAAAACGTTAGGATGACGCCTCTACAGAGGATCTTGGTAATCATTAGAATTTCGTCTCGTTCTTCAACATGTCCGCCATGGCGTTTTTAGCTGGCGACAGATTCGGATTGATACTGAGGGCTTGCTTAAACTCGTCCTCAGCGTCCGTCGATCGCTCCATGAGGCGATACACATTCCCAAGCTCGTAGTGCAGTACCGCGTTGTTAGGACACAGTCTCAGCGCCCTGCGGAGATGAAATAGCTTATCTGAGTTGTCTGGCGCTTGGGAGGCGAGTTCCTTCTCTGACATCGCTTCTTTACACTCGCTTGAGGACGGCGATGGAGCCGTCGCGAGCGCGGCGCTAGTCTCAGTTGTCTCAAGACTCGCTTCTTGAATAGCTCCCGGCTTCGGTAGCGTCTCTTTTATGAGCGGCACTGAGTTTTGAATCGAGGTGGCTTTGACAGAGGCGCTATCGCTCGTCGCGCGGCCGACATTGGACTTGGTTACATGCGTGGTCTTAGCTGGGACAGTCTCAGAGGAGATCTCTGACCGTACATCATACCGCGCGAGGGTCTCGCGTGCCGAAGTTTTCCGCGATGAGGCTCTCGTGGGTCTTGGTTCGGACATCCAGGCGGTAGAAGTGGAGTGACTCTTGGGGTTGGGGCCGCGCCGCTGGAGCTCCGCTATTCGTCGGGCGACCTCTGGAGAGTTCTCATCGAGCGAAACAGGGCGGTATCGATAGCGTGGGCTGATGTCACTGGGACTGGGGTAAGAAGCCGTGTCCGACTTGAGAGCTCGCAGCTCCGCGAGCTCATTTCTCTGAGCTTGTAGGGTTTTCTCCTGACGCTTAATCGCCTCGCCCTGCGATCGAGATTTCTCATCCTGGGCTTGAAGAGCGTTGCCGATGAGCGATCCGGTCGCGGCTCCGGCGACGGCTCCGATCGCCACGCCGCCGCCAGCGTTTCCGGTTTGATTGCCGATAATCGCCCCAAGGCCCGCTCCCATCGTTCCTCCAACACCGGAACCGATAGCGGTGGTCTTGCCTGGCTTCGTGCATCCGAATAGGAGGCAAGGAGCGATAAGCAAACTCGAAAAAACTGCGACTCGATTCATGTTACCTCTCGCTCTCATCGGTATACCGCTCGCTCAGATTTAAACGTTACTTTTTATACTGAGAACGGAAATAATCATCATGGAATTTTTGCCGTCGTAGGTCCTGTAGCTCACGCTCCTGCTTTCTCATCTCTTCTTTCTGGCGCTCGATGAACTCACGCTGCTCACTTGTCGTGATCTCAATTCCGCTTTTCGCGGTTTCATCCGTGGGCGCGCTTTGCCGCGACGCGCTACAACCGACAATCGTGATCGCTGTGAGGACGGGAAATAAGAAACGTAAATTCATAGAAAGTGCCATAGCGGGTGTTATCAGCGTGCTCGGACCGCGAAACACGGTACTAGAATAGTAAAGCGACTCGCCTGCCTCGGCAATAATGAATAGCGCTCGGCGGCGGGATAATGCTGTCTGGTGGTCGCCAGCCGACAGCGCCATGAGCGGAATGAAAGGGTATTGCTATCAATTGGTTCTGAGGGTTACTCGGAAGCCGTCGCTGGATTGGCGACCGAAGGGCTCTTAACCCAAAGTAATAAAACCGCCACACCGACGCAGATCGCGCTGTCAGCGACATTAAACGCCGGCCAATGGTGGCCGCCAACATAAAAGTCGAGAAAATCGACCACGGCACCCAAACGAATCCTGTCTATGACATTCCCAATCGCGCCGCCCAGGATAGCTGATAGGGCGAGCTGGGCGCTCAATGTGCGGTAATACGGACGGGTTAAAAAAAAGCCAACAAGACCCATTGCCCCAATGATCGTGAGTCCTAAAACTATCTCACGCGTACCAGGGGCCAGCCATGACCATAAACCGAACGCCGCGCCGTAGTTGAACGTGAGCGTAAGATTAAAGAGCCCCTCTATGACCGGTAGGATCTCGCCAGGGCGGAATGACGATAGAACCGCAGCCTTCGTCATCTGGTCGACAATTATCGTCAACGAAGTGACAAGTAGCGGAACAAATAGATTAACACCTCGTCGCGTGGCTACCATGAAGAATCCTCTCGTGCGCGTTTCGATGTGGTCATAGCCTTATCATCGATATCTCTCAATAGTCTGAATCGTGGCTAGTTGTTCCGATTTGTTTAGATACTGGGGGCAAGGCGCGCGACGGGAGCTTCTCTTTCGGAAGTCTAATCTCGCCCAGGTGCCCATCCGTTGTGGAAACAATAGCGTCACCCGAGGAGAGAAACGAGACACCCTTGGCGTTCGGTACCGCTTCGGTGAGGGCCACTTCTAGTTTTGACGGAAGCAAGTTGGCTTGAATTCGAAAAAGCGGATCCTTGATGATATGTGTCGCCACGACCCGTCCATCACGACCAACGGAGAGTGTCTGAGAGCCATCGGAGTTGAGCGCGACTCCTGTTACTCGACCATTGTGTAGACTACTTCTCGCTAGCATCTCAAAGCCCCGTACTTTCCAGACTTCGACGGCTCCATCATCGGTTCCAACTACTAAGTGACTTCCGTCCGAGGAAAGACCCAAGCTCGTGATTCCGCGATCGGTTGGTCTCGCCGCGCGAAAATAATTTCCGATATCGCCAAAAAAGCGACCGCCAAAGAGGTTCTTGTCATATTCGCCTTGTTGATCGTCAGCGGTGTACGCGAGCCAACCGTAAAGAGCCCCATCCCAATCAGCGGAGAAAAACGCGCGGCCAGTATGAAGCGAGAGCACGGCGCTCACCATGGTTTGGTGGGCGATGTAGCGCTCAAGGACTTTTTCCCGCTCCTTGATGGTAAGCGCGTCGCTTTCTTTGAGAAATTGCCACCGATAGACCCGACCATCCGCTCCCCCTATCAATACCGCGGTGTCATTGTCGTGAAAGGCGAGGCTGGTTGAACGACTCTTGAGTCGAGTGAGCGTCCATCGCTGTGAACACCCTACGACGCACGCTACGCTAATATTTAACCCGGATGTCCAAGAGATAAGCGCTTTTGACGTGCCGAACACCGCGAGCTGCGCAGGGCTGGGTAACGACGACACGATGTGACCGGCGCCTTCAGGCAAGCTCCACACCAGAATATTCCCATCCGCGCCAATCGAGACGAGCTGGCGCGGATTGGGAGATATCTCCTTGATTGCGAGGACCTCGCCCATGTGTCCCGTACTTGCCGAAAGCGGAGCTATCGCGATCTCGTGCCATTCAGGGATGTCCACGAACGATGAATCGGAGGTCGTTTGAGTGGCGCCTGTAAGAAATTGTTGGGAGCACGCGGCCAACGAGAGGGGCATAACTGCGCGCAGGATGAGCCCTCCCGCGGCCAGTACATAGCTACTGAGGGTAGTGGGGGCGGAGAGAAAGTTGCTAACCATTTGAAATCATGCGCTAAAGTTTGGACCCTACGTTGCCAGCCGTGTAGTACAGGAAAAACGGAAGAGGAAACTTCCGCTGTCGCCAATATATGGTATAGAATACAGGGCTAGGTTTGAGAAAGACCGCGACGGGGATAATTTGTATAGGAGACCCCGGATAAATGAAGCGGTTTACTGTCGCACTGCCGGTGCGCCGATAAGCGTCTATGAATCGACTTACGGCCGCCACCTCTTGCCAGTCGCCGACTGCGTACCTTAACACCTGCATAGTTCGCGTCATCCTCGTAACGTCTTCAGTGTTTAATCTCGCTGATCGTGTAGGTGACGTAAATGAAGGCGGATAGATCGCGGTTCTCGTTGCGTACGTTGGTGAGTTGATTCAGTTTCCGACGAGTCAAAGACCTGTCACTTCCTCGTTCGATAGTTAACAGTAATAGTAAGGACATTTGGTGCAGTATGGAGCACATCTATTTTGAAGTTGGAACCTCTTTGTTGGCTAAGCCACAAGCGTTGTGTGATCTCGTCGAGTACGAGGGTGGGCACAGTGTAATTATTTTCTGTAATTCGCCATCTGACGCGGATTTCGCGGACGTCATTCTGAAGAAGCGTGGCGTCGCGTCGGTTAAGCTGATTGGCTACGTGCCCCAGATTAAGCTCAGCAAGGCGGTTCAGCAGTTGCAGAAGAAGGAGATCACAGCGCTAGTCCTCACTGATGTGGCTGCTCGCGGCATTCCGCTCGGGGAGTTCGATGTCGTGGTGAACTACTCGATTCCACAGGACCCGGAGGTTTACTTCACTCGGTTTGTCGCCGAGGGAGAGACGAAGACGAAGAAGGTTATAAGCCTCGTTTCAGCGATGGATATCTCCAACTTCCACTTCCTTAAGAAGTTGGGTAAGTGCGAGTTCGTTCAGGCGGAGCCACCTACAGCGGAGCAGTTGTTCGCGAACAAGTTCTCACAGCTTCGTGACCAGGCAGTCGAGAAGGCGGCAGAGGGCGATACGAGCCTCAACGAGCTGATCGAGAAGGTTCTCTCGGATGATAAGGCCCGCGAGATCGTTGGCCTGCTCTTAGGCAACACACTTACGGTAATCCCAGCTCTTAAGGCGGCGGTTAATCCAGTACGCGAGGAGAGGTCTGAGTTTGAGGATGAGGATGAGGACGATGTAGGTCAGCCAGACTTCGATCGTCAGGATAGAGATGGTAATCGCCGCGATCGTCGTGGTGTAAACGATCGGCGCGGTGGCCGCGAGACTCGTGGCAGTCGTGATGACCGCGGGAACCGTGATGACCGTGGTAATCGTGATGACCGCGGTAATCGTGGGAATCGCGATGATCGAGGTGGACGACGTCCTCACCGCGAGGACTCTTTCGACGATGCTGGCGAAGGGTTTCACGGACAAGGCAATCAAGAAGAGGGCAACGGACGACGCGGGCGTGGTCGTGGTCAGCAAGCCGAGCGTGGTGGTGAACGTGGTGAAGGACGTCGTCAGCGTCAGCGTGAGCCAAGAAAGCCGATGATGGTGGACAAGGAGGCTCGTCTCTACGTCGGAGTTGGATCCAATAAGGGCATCTCGGCCGACCAGTTGAAAGAGCAGGTCGTGAGCGCGTGTGGCGTTCAGCCAACTGATATTCACCGCGTGAGTATGCGTGGAGCCTACGCGTTTGTTGATGTTCCTGAGGCGGTTGCCGATCAGGTAGTCGACAAGCTCAGTGAGACTGAGGCAAAGGGTACAGGAGAGAAGTACTTCGTTAAGAGGGCTGTAACTCTCTCGATACCGCGAGAGCCAACCGCTGAGGAATTAGCGGCGATGCAGACTGAGCATTCAGATGACGACTACAACGGAAATGGTCGCGATGACCATGACACTCATGGAGATGAGGGTGCCGCGGACGAGGAGAGTCCTACTTTCCTCGCGGTAGATGACCAGGCGTAATCTGCCCGGTTCTTTTGCGGAAACGGCCCCCTTCAGGGGCCGTTTTTTTTGTGCCTCGTACTGTGTAAGAGGCGCGACTATTGACGACGCTGGGTGACACTCCTCATAGGCGACTCCGCTTCCTTAGTTTAGGTTAGTTAAACTAACGGGCTGCGCTATCGCGAGGTGCTTATGAGACTGTACGGGTGGGAAAAAATTGGCTCCGCTGAAGAGTATCGAGAGATGATTCGCGCTGAGTATATGGCGCTAAAGCGTAGGCGAGCGAACGGGGAAGCCACTCCCGGTATGGAAGAGGTTAAATTGCGTCTCTTTCTCTCACTCTTAGAGCGTCCAGGAGAGTCGGCCGAGTTGGAGTCTGAGCGCCAGCCACTGGATGAGGCGGCGCAACGACCAGCAGCGGAGTAAGTTGCCGCCGCGGCAGCGTGATTTTCGGTGTACTTCCGCAGGGTATCGGCGCTACCATATTATGGTTGCATGAACTCACCCGACGCTACTTCAATATTATCTTATAGTCCGATATCTACCCGCCAGGATCGAACGGAGCTCGCGATAAGCGAGAAGTTCGACATTATTGTCGTCGGTGGCGGAATTCATGGCGCGTGCGTAGCGAAGCTTTCGGCGAAGGCTGGATTTCGAACTCTGCTGCTAGAGGCGCGAGACTACGCAGGCGCCACCTCAAGTAGAAGCTCAAAGATGGCGCACGGCGGGCTGCGTTACCTTGAGATGTACGATTTCAAGCAGGTGTTCGAGGGAATTAAGGCGAGAGAGGAGTTGTTTGAGGCTTGTCCAAACCTCGTGCGGCCAGAGCGTTTTCTTATCCCCATTGGCGTTGGCGAGACGTTGTTCCGGTATAAACTGCGCTGCGGCCTATTCCTTTATGACTTGATGGTGCGCAATAGAGAGCGGGCCCATCGTTGGATCCCACGAGAAAAACTCAGCTTTCATAGCTTCAACGCTCATCGCGCTGATCTGGCTGGTTGTTACCAATACACTGACGGCCTCATGAATGACGCGAGGCTCGTTTTTGAGATGATTGTCTCGGCAGAGGAACATGGGGCGGTTACCTTGAATTATGCCGCTGTTGAGAAGATACGGCGCGCCTCGCCGGGTGTCGTGACCGTTACCTGGAAAGATGGAGTCACCGGCACCACGTGTCAGTCAAAGGGTTCAGTTGTCATCAATTGCGCCGGACCTTGGGCGCCGAGCATCAGGGAAGCTTCGGACGAAGCGTCCCCGATCGGGATCAAGTATAGTCGGGGCTCACACCTTTTATTCTCTGTGCCGTGGAATGACCCGTCATTATTCTTACCGCTCGAAGAGCGCGGTAGATACTATTTCGTCTGGCCGCACGCCACGGGAACCCTGGTTGGCACCACTGAGCGCGAGGTGTCGGAAAGTGAGCTTGATCCGCAGCCAACATCCGATGAGGTCGATGAGATCTTGCAGCGCCTAGAGCGCGATCTCCCCGAATCCGGCTTAAATCGCTCGACGTTGCATTACGGTTTCGCGGGCGTTCGTACATTACCCATGCGTGACTCTCGTCGAGGGGTCAGCAAATTATCGCGTAAACATATCTGGAGATCCGCCCACGGCGTCATTACCCTTTTGGGCGGTAAGTACACGACCTTCGTGTGGACCGCGGGTGAGGGGCTTAAACTGGCGATGCGGGAATTGGGGCGTGAGGCTGCGGTTCCGAACGCGCTTGATGATCTACCGAGTGTCGCGACAGGAAGTCTCGACGCTCTCCGAGAGGAGTTTGCGACTAAGTACGGTAAAACCGGGCCCGCAGTCGAGCGTGCGCTTAGTAGACTTGGAGGGGTGTGTCGCCGCTATAGGGATCGCGTTGACGCGTGGAGAGAGATATCTCCCGGCGTACTTAAACTAGAGGCGATTCATGCCGTTGAAGTTGAGCAGGCTGAGACTATCGAGGATGTCATTCGCCGGAGATTGGACCTCGAGTTCTTGCCGTCTCATGGAGTTGAGGCGCTAGATGATGTGTGTGAAGTGTTGGGTCGCGCGCGTGGTGTTGATTCTCTCGCGGAGCAGAGAGCCGCTTGGAAGGAGAGGTTGGGGGTGTTGCATGAGGTTCTTGGGATAGGACCAACGTCAAAGTAACCGTAGAGCTCATAAGTCACACGACTATCGGGGCAGTTCGGTAGCTAACTGTTTGCGTAAAGGAGCCCGGCGCACTATTCCAAGAGACTTATAACGTGTTCATTACTGATAACGATCCGGTCGTCTCTAAAATTGGTAGTTTCATTCGTAAGAGCACGCACGACTTCCCACCACCGCATAGCGGTGTCTTCCCAGGTGAAGGAGTTAATTCTCTCGTTACCAGCCCTTATCAGTCGGTTCTGGACCTCAGGCTTTTGCACCTCACATATGGCGTTCGCTAGCTGCTCGACAGTGTTCGCGTACAAAACGGCATTCCCACCGACCTCTGGAAGTGACGCCTTGTCGTTTGAAATGACAGGACAGTTACACGCCATCGCCTCTAGTATAGGTAATCCGAAGCCTTCATAGAGGGACGGATATACGAACGCTAACGCGCCACCATACGCGACGTTTAGCTCGTTATCGTTCAGTGGTAAAATCTTCAAGCTTCCATTCTCAACAAAGCTACGGAAAGCGCTAGACACAGGCCCTCGTGTTGCCATAACAATTTCAAATCCGTGTCCGCTGGGTAGCGTGCCCAAGGCGTCGAAGAGCATTTTAGAGTTTTTGTATCCGTCTCCCGATCCAACCAAAAGAAAGTAGGGGCGCGAGATGCCATATCGATGGTGAAACTCAACGACCCTATGGGACGGTGGAGGCTGAAAGCTTTCACGATCTACTCCAAGATAGATAGACTGACTAGCCTGTTCGTCGATTAATGGGAAGAATCGATGCAGATCCTTACGCGTATTCTCCGAAATACAGATGAAATAATCAGCCTGATGAAAAGCGTGGTGTTTTTCGATCCACGCAGGTTCCGTGGACACGTTCCAGCCCATCGCTTCGGGGATCATATCGTATACAACTTGGAGCGTCTTCGTATTGCGAACTGCCGTATAGTATGTGGATGCGAACAGCGATGCCCCAATCTCATCAACTATTTTCTGAAGCATATCTCGGTCGGCATCACCTTGGCCGATCGCGTAAGCGGGTATCGGAAGGTATCGTATTCCGGGAAACTTCGGAGCGCTCCCGACTCTATCCAAGACAACGATCTCGTCAGCGAAAGACTGGGCGGCCCAATGCTTCAGCACGGAATGCCAAACCCGAGCGATTCCAGTGGAATTGAGCTGAAAGAACACGCCATCTATCGCTAAACGTGGCTTTTTCAAAATAAACCTTACTGTGCTTGGGTAGGTCTGCCTACCGAATGTGAATTGGCTTCGACTCTTAAACAGACATTAGACCGCGATCGACTGACTTTTCCTCGCATAGCTTTAGATGCGGTTGTTCGTCGATAAGTCTCTGGCGCAAATGGCAGGAACTTCAGGGGGATAGCTCAACCATGATGCTAGGAGCCGAATGGAATAGTTGCGATTTTGGCAACGTGGGGACACCAGTCATCATCTGAACTATCGGGATAGTGCGATTTCTTATGGCGTGCCGTCGATAATTCGCGAAGACCAAATGGAAGACATTGTCGTGCAAACATTCTAACTGAACGTGAGGAGAAACCATGCGAGCGGTAATATTAGCCGGTGGGTATGGCACCCGAATAGCGGAAGAGACCAATCTCATTCCCAAGCCTATGGTTCAGATCGGGGGCAAGCCGATTCTATGGCATATCATGAAAATATACTCGGCCCATGGCATCAATGATTTTGTTATCTGCCTAGGCTACAAAGGCTATGTAATCAAAGAGTATTTCGCGAACTACTTTCTCCATAGTTCCGATGTAACGTTCGATATGCGGGAGAACAAAATGCATGTTCACCAAAAGCACGCGGAACCATGGACGGTCACGCTCATTGACACGGGTGATAACACTCTCACTGGAGGAAGACTAAAACGCGTAGCTCGCTACCTTGATCCGAATGAATCTTTTTGCTTCACCTACGGGGATGGCTTAGCGAACATCGATCTCAAAGCGGAGATAGATTTCCATAACAAGCACGATAAGCTTGTTACTATCTGCTCCGTTCAGCCGCCTGGAAGATACGGGAGCATAATTACTGATAGTCAGGGAGAGGTCTTGGCGTTTCAAGAAAAACCAGCGGGAGATGGTGGCTGGATTAACGGTGGCTTTTTTGTGGTGCACCCAAAGGCGATAGAATCGATCGCTAGTGACGATGTCTCGTTTGAGTTCACTACGCTTCCCAATTTGGCTGAAAGCCACCAAGTAGTTGCTTTTGAACATGCCGGGTTTTGGCATGCCATGGATACCCTGCGTGATAAGCTAACTCTCGAGGAGATGTGGAAGACAGGAAAAGCTCCATGGATGGTTTGGAAGTGAGTGCCGCGGATTTCTGGCGCGGTCGGTCAGTCTTCATAACAGGGCATACGGGCTTCAAGGGGGCGTGGTTGTCGTTGTGGCTATCCACTCTGGGAGCCAAGGTTTATGGATTCTCTCTGCCTCCTCCAACAGAGCCAAGCCTCTTCGATGTTTGTCACATATCGAATCGCGTCGCGGGTCACTCGATCGGGGATATCCGTGATAGGGCGGCCCTCGGTAGATCCTTAGAGGAAGCGGCCCCTGAGATTATATTTCATCTCGCGGCGCAACCACTCGTTAGGAGTTCCTACACAGATCCGATTTTCACTATGGAGACGAATGTTGTTGGGACCCTGAATTTGCTTGAGCTAAGTCGTGAGCAGAAAAATCTTAGAGCAATCGTAAATGTCACGACGGATAAATGTTATGAAAACCGAGAAACTCGAACGCCATATAAGGAAGAAGATTCCCTCGGTGGTTATGATTGTTATTCAGCTAGTAAAGCCTGCAGTGAGATAATCACGAGCGCGTATAGACGGTCATTTTTGAGTGCCCAGGGGGTTCGTGTCGCCACCGCTCGAGCTGGTAACGTTATAGGGGGAGGTGATTGGTCTCAGGATCGACTTATTCCTGACTTTTTTAGAGCCGCGCAAAGCGGCACCACACTCAGAATTAGGTATCCTGACTCAATCCGACCATGGCAACATGTGTTAGAGGTTTCCCGAGCTTATGTGACGCTCGCCGAGAAGTTGTTATCACATGAGGAATCGTTCGCCGAGGCATGGAACTTTGCACCCGATCCGAGTGATAGTGGTAGTGTTGAGGAGATAGTTGATAATCTTTGCTCGCTCGTGCCAAACGCGAGCTGGGTCGTTGACGAATCTCCGAAACCACACGAGGCCGCCTTGCTGACGCTTGATTCCAGTAAGTCTAAACAGCGCCTTAACTGGAGCACCACCTGGTCACTTTCCACAGCACTGGCAAAAACGGCGGAATGGTATAACGCTTACTACAGAGGCGAAGATATGCTGCAGATCTCTCTGGATCAAATGGCGGTATTTGCTGCGGCTAGGTGAGGAACTATGTCAGGTCGTTTCGTTTGTGAAAGCACTCCACTGTCGGGGCTGAAGCGGCTCATAAGAACCGTAAGTCGCGACGAGCGAGGGGCTTTCGAGCGGCTCTTTTGTCAGGAAGAGCTTGCGGCATGCTTTGGAGATAAACAGGTATCGCAGATAAATCTCTCTTCTACCGTGGAGGTCGGCGCTGTTAGAGGCTTACACTTTCAGTACCATCCCTTCGCGGAGACAAAATTGATTACATGCACGCGCGGCGAGATATTTGATGTGGCCGTCGATATCCGGCGTTCATCAAACACCTTTCTGTGCTGGTTTGGAATTAAGCTATCTGAGAAGGAGAACACGTCTCTGCTCATCCCTGAGGGTTTTGCCCACGGGTTTCAGGTTCTTCAGCCCAACTCCCAGGTGCTCTACCTTCATTCCGCTCCCTACGCCGCGGATAGCCAGGGAGTGATTAACGCGCTTGATCCAAAAATTAACATTAGTTGGCCCCTCGAAATTGGGGTGCGGTCGAAGCGAGACACGGAGCAGCCGCCACTGGATGACTCGTTTAAGGGGCTCTAAGCACTTAGATCCGGGAAGCTGCTGTCTCGTTAAGGGCATCATATAGGAGGCGGCACAGGATAGATTTCGATTGATCGAACCAAACGGAGTTTCTTTCACCTTAGGCGCCTGAATGTCGGGGACTTTTACTAGCTCCGCAGAGTGTCAGAGATGTACCGCAACCGAAAAATCGAGTTTTCGACGTAAAGACTTGTATCGGGAACTATGGTCGAGCGTGGATAGTCATCAGATGAAATGCAGACATTGCCACTCCCCTGTGTCTCTTGAGTTAGTCGATTTAGGAACGGCCCCCCCCTCGAACGCCTATCTTACGCGAGAGCAACTTAATGCTCCTGAGCGCTTTTATCCATTGAAAGTTTTGGTATGTGAGTCTTGCTGGCTCGCTCAAACGCAGGACTTTTCTCGTGCTGAGGAACTGTTTGACGATAGTTACGCGTATTTCAGTTCTTACTCAACCACTTGGCTCGAGCACGCAAAAAATTACGTCGAATCGATCAGTCCACGGCTTGGTCTCGGAAAAAATTCGTTGGTGATGGAAGTCGCCGCGAATGATGGATATTTGCTGCAGTTTTTTAACCAGCGGGGAGTGCCGTGTTTCGGGGTAGAACCGACAAAAAGCACGGCGGATGTCGCGAGGTCAAAAGGCATTGATATCGTCGGAGAGTTCTTCGGTCAGGAGACCGCGCGATTTCTCGCCGATACCCGGGGTAAAGTCGATCTGGCGTTAGGCAACAACGTCCTAGCCCATGTGCCAGATATAAATGACTTCGTCGCGGGATTTCGGCGAATTTTAAAGCCAAAGGGAGTGCTCACCCTAGAATTTCCGCACCTCTTGAATCTCATCCAGCTTACCCAGTTCGATACGATTTACCACGAACATTACTCGTATTTATCATTGTTGACCGTCCGCTCAATACTGCGCTCTCAGGGGCTCACAGTCTTCGATGTCGAGCAGCTTGCCACTCATGGTGGCAGTCTCCGGATTTATGCGCACCTGAGCGACACAGGTGATTATCCGATATCCGAGAGCGTGCAGGGGATAATCGAGCGGGAAGAGCAATTCGGCCTTACACGGTCCGCGACGTACCAAGATTTTGCTAGAAGAGCGTTCAAGATCAAGCTCGACCTTCTTTCCGCTCTCGTGCGGGCGAAGGGAGAAGGTAAGCGTATCGCGGCCTATGGAGCGGCGGCGAAAGGTAATACGCTCCTGAATTACGCGGGAGTCGGCGCGGACATTATCGATTACGTCGTTGATAGAAATCCCCACAAACAGGGGAAATTTATGCCCGGGAGTAGGATACCGATAGTCGGGGCTTTTTCGACTCCGGAGCCAGATATTATTCTGATTCTGCCCTGGAATATTAAGGATGAGATTACTGATAGCCTCAAGGGCGAGTTAAGCTCATCAGTGCTTTATTGGACTTACATATGCCTTTCCTAGCGGATTCGAGGCGGCGGAGGAGGATCTAATTAGGTTGCGCAGCCTCCGCGATCTGACGAGTTAAGCGGAGGACTCGCGCTAGATCGTTACGCTGAGTAGCTTGATACAATTCGCTACCGACTAGCGCGCCCGGGTCGTCAAAGCCTTGAGCCGCATCACCATAACGAATGAAATAAAGCTGAATAGCCGACAAGAAATAGTTCTCAAACGTCGGATTCCCCAGAGCCTCTGGGACAGAGACGCCAAGGCAGCGCTCGAGTATGCTCAACAACCAGCTAACTTGAAGTGTAAAGTCGTATGCGCACCCTTTGAGCCTTTGCGGCTCCGGTAGGTGCTTTTCAACGTAATATCGCCAGCCAGGAACATAAGTTGGGGCGTCTCGCAAATAGAGGGCTCCCCCTGGAGTGTATGTAATTGGGCCTTCAAGGGCCGCCTCGCAAAGTAGAAGATGATCGCTAGCGCAGCACGTAAAGCGTGGTCTGACTTTCGCGAATACATCCGCTCGCCATATGCCCGACGACATTATGTTATGACCGATTCCAAAAAGTACGATAAAGGGGATTATAGGTCTATGGATGCCGCTGGTATTTAGGGAATTTGGATAACACTCAAGGGGCATACCTTCGAAGTTCAGACGAAAGGTATCTGTGTATAGCAGCGCGCTGCTCGGCGCTGAGCCGGCGCGCTCTTTTAGATGCTTTATAGTGTTCGGGTCGACAACATCGTGCCCCCCCAAAAACATTACATGTGTGTAGTCTTTTAGGGAGTCAACCACATGACGATGGACAAAATGTCCGTGCTCGATACCCGAGAGATGTTTGCTTGGTCTAATGGCATGTATCCTCGGGAATTGACGAATATAATTATCGATTACCTCGGTGGTTCCATCAGTGGAGTGATTATCGGAGACAAGTAGAGAAAAATCTCGATCGGTTTGAGCAAGCAAGGAGTCAAACATCATCGGCAGATAACGAGCTTCGTTAAATACGAATGTATATATAAGAAGTTTGGTCTGCTGAGACATGCCCTGCTTACTCTACTTTAAATGATGGCTCCTAGCCTCGGCCGGCGAGACTTCCACTTATCTATAGTTAGGAAGTTGAGTGCGATAACGAAGGTGTTCTCAGCAATCATACTTCCTCGTCTGTAATCGCAGTCTTTGGAAATTCCACACTAAAATCCCAGGAATGTTCGGGGGCCTAAACTCTTTTTAGATAGCCGCTTGGCGCGACTGTAATGAGCAGCTGATCGTCTATGAATCTGTCAACTTCGAGCTTCAGTTGGGCGCCATCAAAACCATTAACTTGAGATGTCTCCAAGGTATGTAAATATTCCATGATGGCGGTCTTCGGATTGTCTCCCTTCCCCCAGGTCCTGTCAGGATAGGTGTCAGCTGGAAGATCCTCCACGATGGTGTCGAATACAACAACATAGCTTCCAACGCTCACTAGCGGCGCATACAGTCGAAGCTCTTCCAGCACATGCTCGTGCGTATGGTTGCTATCGAGGCATACCAGTACGCGTTTTTTACCCTTTACTCTTTCCCGCACCTGCTGAAGTATGGTGTTGTCTACGCTTGACCCTTGCAACATCTCAACCCGTTTTGACATCGGGTGCGCGAGGATCGCGTCCTTGTTGTGCGATCTAATGTCGATGTCGATGCCAAGAATGGTCGCTTCGCTGGGACCTCCACACTGGGCGATTAACTCGAGTATGCTGGAATGAAAAATCAGTGAGCCACCACGGGCGATGCCGGTTTCGATAATCAGATCTGGTTTAATTTTCCACAGCAATTGCTGCATCGCCACGATGTCTTGGGGGTATTGAATGATTGGACGACCGAGCCACTCAAAGTGATATGAGTACTTAGTTTTCACGGACTCATTCATCCATGCTTGCGTAATTGATTTAAGAATAGTGTTTTGTCCCTGCTGCTCTGTTTCACGAGCGCTCTGTTCGCGGAAGTTTTGTTCCTCGTTAACGTCCTTCATATAATTCCTCAACCTTAAAGGGTTTCGACTTCTATATCTATGAGACCGGCGCCGCGGATCTCCGCGACTATTTCATCTCTGTAAGCGGGATTAGAGACAATAACAAGATCCCCTGGTTTCGCATAATCGAAAAAATCGCTTTTCGCTTTGATTTCAACGAGCGAGCCGGGCAAAAACTTGCCTACCTTGCCCGAGTTTAAATCTACGGCGAAGCGCACTTTATCCACTAGTATTCCAATTTCGGCGCAGTGCGCCAAGAAGAGGCACCCCTTTGTCGCCGCTCCCCAAACAAAAACCGACCGGCTCTTCGCGAGGGTGTTAAATCGCTCTATGGCACGCCACATATTCGGGAAGATATCCTCGAAAGTCGTGTATCTCCAGTCGCTAGAGCGGTATTCCCGGTCAAAGTTGGAGTCGAGGGCGGCGAGCTTAGAGATGACGTACTGATACTGTTGCTCGAATAGCAACCCGTGCTCTGTCTGCGCAGGGTTAAAGAGCGCTTTTAGGGCGCGTTGCGAGAAATAATTAACGTGTTCGTATGTAATATCGAAAAAGGTTTGGTTGGCTTCTATCCAGTCGTAGTTTGGTACTTCAATATAAATGTAAGCGTCGCCAAAAATAGCTCGTAGTGTCGAGAGAAACTCGAAGGGGCGAGGAATATGCTCCAGGACGTGTCTGAGAACCACCAAATCCGCGCTGATTCTATCCGCTGGGTTAAGGTAGCGTTTTTCTATGAGACTACTCTTGCCTTGATAGGAGGCGTCAAATCCCCTTACATTAAAATATCCATCACGGTGAGCTAATTCGATGAAGTCGCCTTTGCCACAACCCACCTCAACCATGACAGCGCCCTTGGGTCGAGCACGCTTCAGTAACTGGAGTACCGTGGACATGTGATTTAGGAATGTTTTCGAATGGGCCTGGCTATTCTCGTAGTTCTGACTGTAGTCAATTAACTCCGGCTCAAAAGCCTCATTTTCCAAAAATTGTAAAGACTTATTATATCGAAGTCGCACGGGAGCCAGCGAGTTTTCGACCGCTTTCTCGCGCAGAGGAGAGTTAGGCAACGTGGGTAGATATAGTGTTTGTCCAATATCCCGTACTCCCCAAAACGCCATCGGCTCATAATTTGTGTAGGGAAAGAAACCAAGGTTTGGTTTGATATCTGATCCGCGCTGCTTGATTCGTCGCTCAACTAGCCGTCTGACAGAGATAGGCCTACCACTGCACACGTTAAAGACGCCTGGTGTTCCCTTCGAATATAGCTCGCACAGTTGACGGGCTGCCTCCTCAACTGGCAAATAATCCCTCAGCTGCTCTCCAGCGCTCATGTTAAACTCGCTGGCGTTGTTATCGATCGATGCGTCGAGTTGAGACAGGATAGAGCCAGCACTCTGTCCTGTCCCATAAAGATAAAAAAGACGAGCCCACTGTAAAGTGAACGGCTGAGTGGTGGCGAGAAATTCAAGATACCTCCTCAGGTTGTTTTTTGCGAGACCATAGGGGTTGTTCGGCAGCGGCTGGCTCGTTGATGGTATAGCGCCGCTCTGAAAGCCATACTCCATGCACGTGCCAATCGCTAAGACTTGTCGAACGCCGAGCGACACTAACGACTTAACGAAATTATAGTTGTGCGGTAGATTGTCCTCAAAATGAGAGAGGGACATGTAGTTTGGCAGCCCTTGCCATGCAAGGTGAATCAGTCCAGCGCCTTGTGGTACGGAAAGTGAGGCCTTCTCTTTATAAAAATCGAGCGATACGAACTTAACGCTCCTAAACCACGGGAACAGCTTCGCCTTCTTTAAATCCCGCGCCGTGGCGATCACCTCATAATTGTTCTCCAGCAATATGGGAACTAGATGTTGACCGACAAAGCCCGTCGCGCCGCTTACTATAACGTGGCGGGATTCGAGCTCGGTGCGCTTGTGCGTCGACATTACGACTCCTATAAATAGATATCCTTCAGCGTCACGTACCGCGGGCGAAGCCATGGATGACGTGTTTCAGCTGGAAGCGCATATTCTCTTTGTTTCACAGCCCGAGGGCTCGATTAGCCACCACTAGCTATATAATCAGAGGATGGTCAGTGGTAGCTAGATGTTTTTCTCTGGAGCTTACGAACTAGGGGTGTAGCAGAGCCAGATCAAGAGATCTGGTAACTATTCATCGAGGACAAAAGTAGTTGACCGAGAAATGTTCCTGAAAGCTGCATTGCTTGGCGAAATTCTCTCTTGCCATCGCCTGTTGGGGATGTCCGATTCCGCTGAATAGGTAATCCCCCTGCCCCGTGCGAGGGGGGTGCCTTAAACACGCGAGTGAGCTGAGTGCTCACGAGATTTGTTTTATGTCCATGACTCTTCATGGGCATATCTACCAAGCGAGGGTCCGCTCTCGGAGTCGACGGGGCGGAAAGATTCATTTTCTCGTCTCAACAAGGAATGTACTGGGCGCAATCCATGTTTTGTCGAGGAAGCTGACTGGGGCGGATATCTGAAAGGCCACGACGCCCAGTGCCGATAATGCCGTTTTTCGGCTGAGGCTGCCATGCTCCGCCATACGCGAGCCGATGAAAGACGCTACGCTATAAGACTAAGCATTTTATTGTGAAAAATATCTCGGCTATTCCGTTGAAACTGGTACGACCCGAAACATCCCTAGCGCCAGCACTATCAGTAGCGCCCCGATAAAAAAGGGAGCCGATGCGTTAGTCGAGAAGAGATAGCCCGCTGTGGTCGGTCCCACGATGCGTCCGAGAGCCGCCGCTGATTGATTTAGGGAGAGGCCGAACCCTTGTCGATCGACGGGGGAGCTCAGCGAAACAAGACCCGCCATGGATGGATTAAACATGCCGCTGCCGAGCGCCAGGGTGGCGCCAGAGACAAGGAACAGAGCGTAGTTTCCTATATCTCCAAGTATCGGAATCAACACCAGACTCGCTGCCACGGTGCATAGCCCCAATCTTACCATGCGTATTTCGCTGATGGTCTTGAGCCACCGCCGAACCAGAAAACCTTGGGCTATTATGGCGGTCACTCCCACGACGATAAGAAAGATACTGTTGAGATTGGTCGCCACCCTCATGCGCTGTGGATCGCTCGCGTCGGTCCAGTGCTGCTCGATGAAGAGACCCACACTCTGCTCCATGAGCGCGAAAGCGGTGATAAAAAGAAAAGTGGTAAAGATGAGCCTGCGGAGGTTTGGCTCGAGTCTCGTGATGTCAGAGATTTTAGGAACGTGCCGAGAACCTGAGACCCCTAATTTGCGAGTCTCTGTCATTCGAGTAAGCACAAAGACTAAGTTAACCAGCGCCAGGAGAGATCCACAGGCGGCGGGCGCCCTATGATCAATTTGAAAAAGCACTCCTCCTAAAGCGGGTCCAAGCACAAAACCGACTCCAAAGGCGATCCCCACGATCGCCATCGCGCGACTGCGCTCGGCGGGCTCATGTGTATCCGCTAAAACGGCTTGGGCAGTTGAGATGTTGGCGGCGCCAGTTCCCGCCAGAGCCCGAGCGAGGAAGAGCATTACCAGAGACGTCGAGGCCGCAAACGCGGCGTGCCCAATGGCTGTCATAGTGATGGTTGCGACCAGGATCGGCTTTCGCCCGTATCGGTCCGAGAGTGATCCCCACATGGGCGCGAGGATAAACTGCGCCAGGGAGTAGGTTGTGCCGAGGAGCGTAACCACTGTGGGGGTGGCGCCAAAGTGTTTGGCAAGGAAGGGCTGTGAGGGGATGATAAGACCGAATCCCATCACGTCGAGTAATACGATGCAAAATACTGCTAAGCGTGGGGATGGTGGTTTCATAAGGAATACAACGGGTGTTTCAGGGAGTTGTATCAGAATGGCTTCAAAGGGACTACGGTAGTATCCGGAAAATCGTAAGGATTCGTGCGGGCGACATCCCTAGGCCTCTGCATCACAATCGGGAGGGCGCGGCTCCGTACGCGCCTCGTTACGGGGCCGAATGAATCCCCGCACACCCTCGCAGGATAGCTTTACCGAAACACCGCT
>CAIVDM010000219.1 GCA_903904735.1 uncultured delta proteobacterium | reverse complement strand
GCATCAGAGGTTAGCTGCCGGGGGAGTCACGATTTCGAGGCAGACTCTCACGAATTTTGTAGGGAGAGCTGCCGATCTTCTTGCCCCGATCTACTACGCGCAGCTCTCCTCAATTTTACAGAGTAAGGTGCTCGCGATGGACGAAACCCCGATAAAGGCTGGGCAAGCCAGCAAGGGCAAACTCCATCAAGGCTTCTTCTGGCCCCTCTATGGAGACAAAGACGAGGTAGCGTTCCCGTATGGTGCTACCAGAGCGCTTACCCAGGCTCAAGAGATCTTAGGAGAGTTCGCGGGCACCCTTGTAACGGATGGCTACGGTGTCTATTCCCGTTATACATCCAAGGTCACCGGAGTTTCTCACGCCACCTGCTGGGCACATACCCGCAGGAAATTCATAGAGGCTGAAAGTTCAGATCCTCGTCGGTGCCAGAAGGCGCTTGAGTACATCAGAGTGCTTTATGAGGTCGAGGAGTCGATTCGAGAGGGTGCCTCTGAGGATATCCTGCGTGCTCGTCGGGAAAGGTCGCTTCCGATTGTCGAGGAGTTCTTTGAATGGCTTGGAACAGAGCTGGCAGATCTCACTATTCTACCGTCGTCACCGTTCTCGAAAGCGGCTTCGTATGCGATTGAGCGCAGGGATTCGCTCTCTGTGTACCTTTCCGATGCCGCGGTGCCGATCGATACCAATCACCTCGAGCGGGCGCTCCGACCGATTCCCACGGGGCGTAAGAACTGGTTGTTCTGTTGGACTGAAGTTGGCGCGGAGCATGTCGGGAAGATTCAGTCGCTACTTGTTACGTGCAGGCTGCACGGGATCAATCCGTACACCTATTTTGTCGATGTGTTGCAGCGGATCTCTATCACCAAAGCTGCTGATGTCGCTGACCTCACGCCGATTCGGTGGAAGGAGCTCTTCGCTCATCAGTCCCTAAAGTCTGATCTGGAGGCGCAATAGCGTCGCTCAGTGGACGGTTACCCCGCTCCTAGCTGCTACATCGCTCAAAGGAGCGTTCCACGGGAGATTCGAGGATGGCCGTTCCAATATAAAGCCGCTTTGAAAGTATTCCTCTATGTCACTTATCTTTTTCATCGATTGGAAGCAGATAACGCGAACAATGATCGGCGCGTGTCAGCGCGTCCGAGTTGATTTATTGGTTAGGCTTTTGGATTTTTAATTCTCCCACGTGCAAACGCCAAGCCCGCCAAAAGTCCCACAAGCCAGCCAATTGCAGTAGCGACGAACGGGCCAAAAATAGTTGTCATACCGAATACGACAACCCCAAGGAAATGAAGAGGACTATCATTATTTAGAATATGGAAAATATGGTCTAAGCTGGATTCCAAGGAGACGAGAAAAAGAATATTAGCCATGACAGCTCCGACACTTGACCATATCGAAGCATGGAACAAATAGCCACGACCACGCCACTCAGGCACCTTGACCCAAATTACGACTAACGTGATAAAGCAGAAAACGAGCCAAGCAAAAAACAAAGGCAAGATTATAGAGTACGCCATAAAACAGATGCCTAACGTCAGTGCGTGCGGGGACGTTTAGTCCTCCGCACCGCCTTCTTGTTATGCGCTTTGGTACGAGCCACCAAAGGAAACTGCTCCGGTGAGCTTATAGATTCTAGGTGCAAATCGACATCGAGAGCTGGCCACCTAAGATGTCCTGCCCTAGGGCTCTCTACATTCAGAACATCTTCAACTGCGGCTCCCTTGAACCAAGGAAATTTTTTATGATCGAGGAAATACTCGTGCCCGCTTACGAGTACCCACACACCGAATGGTGAGATATTCGCTACCTCACACCCCAAAAAAATCTTTCCAAGCTTTCCGGAACTTTTCACGTTGACGCTCCACAATCTTTTGAATGCGCCGAAGCTCGAGGGGCTTTAGTCCCTCCGAGTCCGCCAGCGCGACGACGGGCTCAAGCCAAAACTTCGCCTCTCCGTTTGATGATATCACATGTACATGAAGTCTGGGCTCTTCTCTTGAGAAGAAGAAAAAGCGGTACGGACCTTCAGAGTAAATAGTTGGATTCACCCGACAAGTATTGCATTTAGATCGCCTGATCGTCGAGATAATTCCTTCTCGGCGATAGGAGCTATCTCAGAACTAAGCGTCTCTCCGTAGACCTCGTGAAACAAGCCGTTGACCTTGGAGGCGGAAGTAGTTAAGCGCTTCAGCTCCCATCATGAAAATAGGAGAAGTCTGACTCCCATGAGGGACCCAGCGAAAAGGAAGACCTGCCGGAGTACAGTATTTGAGAGCGCTCTGCCATACCGTGAGCCGATAGACGCACCAATCATAGAGCCAATCGCTGCGGGGACTACGATGTCCCACTGCATACATCCCCCCAGCCAGAAGAGTAGTGCGGAAGCAGTGCACCAAACGAAGGCTACCGCATATGCGTGAGCTAATGCG
>CAIVDM010000218.1 GCA_903904735.1 uncultured delta proteobacterium | reverse complement strand
GTCACCAACTCTAACTTCGGAAGGTGAGGTGCTCCAAGGTCATACGTCTTTAGCACCTGCTGACTCACCATGAGAGCGACGGACTCCGCGTGCGCCACGGAGCAGAGGGAAAGCTCCACTCGATTAACGCCTGGCGCGACCAAGACCCCGCTATCGCGTTCAAATACCGCCGCTCCAAAGGGTCCGCCGGTCTCCCGCTCGACGTTACGAGCGGCCAGCGAGATCACAAATCTCATGCGGTCCTCAGGCGTCGAGTATCGTTCGCCCGGCCGCACTTCACGCTGAACCCACTCAGGCAAGGTAATCGAAACTTCAGGGAACGAGACCATATAACTAACTATCCTCTCAATCGGCGACTCGCCACTATTGTACCGCACTCACTGGGTAAAGCCTATCAGACCCTGCCCGAATAAGTGGGAACGTCAACTCAAAGAGAGGGCGTGGGCCTCGCAAAAGCTAGACCCACGCCGAATCCTCCGATCTTTATGCCTCCCTACCACGCCTTAACGTGGGTTCGAAGTGTTCTTAGAGTTGTTATTAGTCTGAGGTAGTGACGCTCGACGTAGGACGCCCCAAGCACTGTCAGGAGCCCCACCATCCCAAGGAAGAACCAAGGACTCACATCGATCGACCTCACAGCCACCCCAACCGCGTCAACGCACCCACATGCCACGAATAACAGACCCGCTATCAGCATCGAGCGGCGCTCAATGAGACACGACCACGCCACGACGATAATGCCGCACACCAGCCCATTAACAACTCGCTCCATGTTGGAGACCTGGAACAGGTGAATCGTTCCAATCACGACACAACAAAAGAACGATACCGCGCGGTAGAGCCCTTTGGCCTCCCTCGCTTTAGTCGCCAAACCGGAAAGCACCACCGAGAGTGACAATCCCGTCACCATCACGGTCGCGTAATCCGACAAGTGGACGGCGCTTGAGAGCGCGCCACCGAACATCACCGCGGCGAGCGCCGCGCATACTAACGCGGCTGCCTCCGCGAACCAAATGGCGACTCGCGATGTCACGACTCGTGGCGCCAGCGTGAACAGCGCGTAGCTCGCGCCCGCGTAGACGAGCCCATGCGCGAACATTGGCGTCTTGTACAAGAGACACTGTCGAGCCACCACGATACTCAACGTGAGGTATGGAATGGCTCGAGCTAATGTTGCCTCCCGTGTGCGAGCGTCGGACTCGACAAAAAAGATCTTGTCGAGCTGCACGCACAGGATCCCCAGAGCGAGACCCAGCGCCCCTATCACATACGGGTCTCTGCTCGGATAGAGAAGCCCCACACCGGCGAGAAGACTAAGCCCGAAAAGAGCCTTAGAATGCCTACGAGCGAGAACCCCAAAAGCGACGAACATCATGGGAGTCAACGCGACGAGACCAACAGCCGTGGTTATTAACGCGACCTCTAAGGAAGGAGCGTCCCAGAAGAGGTAGCGAGGATACGAGTTGGAATCAAGCGTTTGCCCGAATCGCGAATAAAGCAGCGCCCCAAGCTGGGCGAAGTGCACCGGCACAAGCAGCGTCACGACACTCAGCAGAGCTCTTGCGCCTTTATTCTCCCCAATCTTCACTCCACAGAGAATGCCAGCGATACAGACAGTCGCTGTGAACGCCAAAAAAGAGAGATACCTCGTTACATGCGCCAGGCCGTCCCAACGCTGCATAAGCAGTGTCGCCGCTGACACCAGCAACACGCTAACGCCGATGAAGCGCAAAAGCGCTCCCACACGCTCTATCCTGACTCGCTGATCGTGGGCTTTTTTTAGCCTCTCAGACTCGGCAGCCTGCCGATGGCGCTCGTCCTCGGCGATCGCCAGAGCTATCTGCTCAAGAGACTCTGTTTCCCTTTGTATATTCGCTTCCATACTACGTGTCCTCATTATGAATAGTAACGTTACTACTTACTGGTTAGCTCACGGAGAAGACTCCGCAAATGAGCGTCCACTTCGGCGTCCTGAAACTCGGTGGCTAGGTTGTCATCCAGATCGATATGAGCGTAGCGCGAGCTTTCCTCGCACGCCCCTATCCGCGCCTCCCACCGATCAAAGATGTCATCGATCTCCCCGATCGCCCCAGAGTCAATGCCTTGAACCAAGCGCAACGCCTCAGCCCTACTTTGACGAGTGCGCAAAATGTTCCGCTGCTGTCGAAGCGCTGATAGTTTATCCTGTACGACCAACAGATCGTCAGAGAGCTGCTTCTCTAGCTTCGTGTGTCGAGACGTCTGCTCATCAAGCTCAGAGGTCTGTCGCTTGAGCGCCTCGCGACGACGTAGGCATTCGAGAGCCTTCGCCTCATCTACCTCGGCGCAGCGCTTAGCGCGCTCCTCCCATAACCGCGCTCCATCCCTAACTTCCTCGAGTCGATGTCGCAACATGACGCCATCTTTCTGCACTCGTTGAAATTGAGCCTTCGCTCTTCCTGCCGCCTGCTCAGCGTCCCTAATGGCGCTACTGACTAGCGCCTCGTGATTCTCGAGCTGACCCACAACTGAGTCGAAACTGGAGACGATACTCGTCGTGAACCTTCGCAATGTCTTCATCACAGCTACTCCCTTCATCAGACCCGACACCATGTCAGGGTCATTCACATACAAACAATGTACCGCATGAGGGGGGCGCCTCGCCTAGCTCGTAGTGTTACAGTGTAACTACATGCACCAATAGCCGTATAAGTGTCGTATCTCACGCGCTAAAAAACGCTCCTGAATACTCATATTTTATGTTACATTGTAACTATGAAGAAAACCGCAACGACCATTCGTCTCGAAATCTTTCTGGGCGCGGCGATCCTCTCCGCCCACGCCTCTCACGCCTCGACGGGATTTCGCTTGCGCGATCTTAAGTTCTTTCTTGAGCTATTCACGAACTGGAGCGAGGACCTCCTACCACTCGAATCGAGGGTGCAGACCACTCAACTAACTCGCTACGTTGATAGCCTTACGAGAGATGGCTACGCGCGGCGCTCTCGGAGCGCCTCAGCGCCAACATACCGACTGACCCGGCTGGGCATCCTCGAGATAGTGACGCGCATAACCTCTCCACAGTCCAAACGCTCGCAAGCGGAGTTTCTCTTTTTAATTGGCTTTCTCACGAGCTACAGAGAGCGCATCGCCTCAATCATCGCGGCCGAGGGCGCGCAGTTTCCACTCTCCTTGAAGCTCGAGCTCCAGTCTCTACTCGACACATCAGCCCTTATCTCCACTGAGATGACCCGAGTTGACCACGCGATAACGCGAATGGAGACGCGGGTGCATGACGCCCTGAAGACGAGCGAGCTTGTCCGCAATCGGCTCACCAGCGGCGTCGCGTTTAGGGATGTGGTCTCCGAAGCGGAGAAGAAGTATCCCTACGAGCTAAACTCGATGAAGCCGCTCTCGGAACTCATTCGAGAACTCGCGCCCGACCAACAGCGCTGGGAACTTGAGGATGGGAATCTTCATAGGGCTCACATTATGTGGCAACCACAACTCGCGATCCTGCGAGAGTATAGGCGCCAACTCACGCGACTGAAGGCGTAGGAGCGGAGAACGTCACCGCTTTACACCATTCCAAACTCGAATCACAACCTGGGAGGGAGAGGCTTCGTACGTGCCTCGTTACAGGCGGGTACGGAGTGTAAAGTCTCAGGTGATCCTTTACACATTTTTTAAATTAAAGGGGCTCGGATCCAGCCTGGTTAAGTGTCCAGGGACTGTACGAATTGGGAGCTCTGACCGGTAGTTAGGCTAACCTCTCGAATGGGGGTGTTCCTGTAGAAGATGACGGCAGTACGTTGGAGTTCCTCAATGCGGATAAGCTCGTCAGCTAAAGCCT
>CAIVDM010000217.1 GCA_903904735.1 uncultured delta proteobacterium | reverse complement strand
GACGTTTTGGCGACCTCAACGTGCTGCTATTCGCTCCGATGAGACCGGATATCTCGATTGGGGCTCTTTGAATTATGGAGTTGGCGTAGGGAATGTTCAAGCGACGTGCGCAGGGCTCTTTACAAATGTCTCAAGTGAGCTAGTCGCTGACACGACCCCGCTTGGTACCGGAGACAGTGTGTTCTTTAACCAGGGAGCAAACGCGGCGCCATATCGCGACTCAGTCGCAGACCGCGCGGCTTCGGCTGCTAATACTCTCACCTTTACCGTTGATCTAGAAACCTGCGCGACTCGCGGAGGTGGATCAGGCACAGGGATAACTAGCGTTGATTTTGAGGCTCGTGGAGAGGACGTCACGGGTGGACAGATCGTGGCGCGACAAACTTTTTGGGTACAGTTCCAATAGTTGCGAAATAGTATAGGTAAACTCACTTTCGCCAAGTCGGGGCTCTATCGTGTTGGCGCTCCTCTTAGGGGTGTAAAAAGTGATTTCTTATTGCCCAGTCGATAGTTTGACCGCAACCCCGTTGGGGTCGACGAAACTTTTACGCTATTCATCCACACTTCCCAGCGCAGTCAACCTCTTAAGCGCGCTCCTGTGGGCAGAACGTGTCGACAGTTCTTGCTACTATGCTTAAAAAACGTGGAAGATTCGTGACGGAGCCTCGACTCAGCATGCCCCGATGCGCCTAAAGCAGCGAGGTTCATGAGTTGAGCAGGCGATTTAAAATCATACTATGCCGTACTGTTCTGCGTGCGGTCTCTGAGAGAATAGTTTAGTTCCATGAAGAAACTATTTTAAGTCTCTAGGTTTAAAATGAAATTCTATACAGCGGGAATCCTCATAATCCCCCCCCCCACACACACACCTTCCCTTCTCGCACGGAGCGCTATCCACCTGGCAAATCTATTTGGCAGCGTTATCAAGTACCTCTACGGCATTAGGTATCTGAAATTATATGTGCCTATACATGACGAGCTGATGCCGCTCATACACAAACACGGGTACCTGTGGCAGTAAAGCTAGCTCATGTATTACCGCGTTTACCCACCCCCATTTCCAAGACCTTTCAAGTGGGTCAGCCGAATTGTTCTCATCATGTGCTGCGTTAGCTCGATCCGTGGCTCGTTCGCGCAAGCCTCCGTCGATGCTCTAGCTCCCCTACAGCTCTCCTTTCGCTTCGTAGCCAACGGCTCACCACTCAAGCCCGAAACGGATTACATCAATCCATTTGGAGAGCGCTATCAGGTGCGGACCCTCATGTTCTATGTCTCCAGGGTCCGTCTATCCAATTCAGAAGACACGACCACCAAGGACGATGAAGGTTATCATCTCGTAGACTACTCGAATGCCGCCTTACATGAGGTATCAATGAAGGCTCCAAAGGGTGTCTATGACAGTATTCAATTCATGGTAGGTGTGGACCACGTTCATAATACCAGCGGCGCACAAACTGGGGCCCTGGATCCATTGCATGGCATGTTCTGGACATGGAACTCTGGATACATATTTGCAAAATTTGAGGGACTCGGCGCTCTTCCATCGGGGACCGAGATTTCCTTTGCTCACCATGTCGGAGGTTTTCGACCGGGCGAAGATGCGCAACGCCTAGTCCGCCTCACCGTGCCCTCCACTAGGCCCATCAAAGTCAGCGATCAGCATCCCTCTCATGTGGAAATAACGGTTGAGGTTTCTCGGTGGTTCAATGGCAGTCATGCGCTATCTCTCAAGAAGTATCCTACGGTGATGACACCCGGCACTAAATCTATGCTTGTTGCTGATAACGTATCCACCATGTTCAGCATTCAATAGAGCCCTCCGGAAAAACGCAAATGCTCCTGTAGAGGCCCCTTGATGGATTTCGCAACGAACATCGTCCTCCTGAAAGCATTCATACTGCGATCCCGTCTGGTTAGCTATGTATTGGCTTCGGGAGCTATAGGGCTCCTTGGATTAATTATTGTAACGACGTCCAACGCCTCTCTTTTCGCACGCAGCAGCAAGCTCCCCCCTGGAGCATCTGCGATAAGCTGGGAACCTCCTCCCGGCTTTCCTCAGCCTGTTTACTTGTTTGCGACTAATCCGCTTTCCAAGGAAGGGGTCGAGTATGGAAGACTCCTCTTCTATGAGGGGCGGCTTTCCAGAGATGGAAATTTCCCCTGTTCGTCATGTCATCAGCAATTTGCGGCATTTGCCACCTATGCTCACGATCGAAGCCATGGATTCAATGACCAATTCACTATGCGCAATACCCCTGGACTGGCGAATCTCGTCTGGTCCCCGTCGTTTCATTGGGATGGTGGGATAAATCATCTGGAGGTTCAGCCGTTAGCACCCCTGACGGCCTCAAACGAAATGGCTGAGAGCCTGGAGAATGTGCTCTTCAAACTCAATCAAGACCCTGAATACCGAAAAATGAACGCTGCGGCCTTCGGAACTCCCGAGATAACCTCTCAGAGCATGCTGAAAGCGTTGACACAATTTATGGCAGTGATGGTTTCAGCAAATAGTCGATACGACCAGATGAAACGTGGTGAGGTTGAATTTACGCCAGAAGAGCAACGCGGATACGAACTTTTCAATAGCAAATGCGCGACCTGCCATCCCGCTCCGCTCTTTACCGATTATACATTTCGCAACACCGGACTTGCGGCCAACTCTCGTAATCGAGACACAGGGCGGGAGCGCATTACAAACGACCCAAGTGATGCATATAAGTTTAAGGTCCCCTCACTGAGAAATGTGGAATTAACCCGCCCATACGGTCATGATGGACGATTCCCGACTCTATCCTCCGTTCTCGACCACTATCGGTTTAAGACCGGTAAGGACCCGCGTGTGGATCATCTCCTTCGGGGAGGAATCCCGCTTGATGAGGGGCAGAAGGGGTCTCTCATCACCTTTTTACATTCTCTCACCGATAGGGATTTTGTCTCAAACGAAACTTTTCGAGATCCCGTACGCGGTACTTCAGCGCCAAACAAAATTGGGCTACATCGTTAGAGGGGCTCCCTGCGATAACACGTCAATATTGCCCGATGATCTCGGATTAATGCCCCGGACTTTTATGGCGCCTCTGCTCCTTCCAATTTTCGTTGATCCCGTATCGGCAGCTTCCGGCGCATTTCTTTCCCCGGACGCATTTGACTCTGTCCCTGAGAGCCTCTACGCGTATCCGTTTGGGCGGAGTAACCCAGCCCAGCTACGCTTGATATCCCTACAGCGCACCGTTTGAATCGAAGGATACGGACGGTATTCTTCTAGGCGCAGAGGGGAACGCGCTAAGCTCGCACCTCCTTCCGAGGAAGAAACAGAGAGCGACTATAGGCGGGAGTTCAGGAGAAGCGCGTGGGCCGCGTGCAT
>CAIVDM010000216.1 GCA_903904735.1 uncultured delta proteobacterium | reverse complement strand
CTACCTGGGCCTTTTTCGCTACTTTACCGTCCACACCTTTCCTTCTTTCGTCAGGTACATCTTGCGCATCTCTTCGAGGGTAAACGGTCGCGCACCGAGTCGTCCAAGGACGCTGACCTGATGCCCTGTCTCATCCACGGCGCGATCTCTATCGAGTGGCTTCGAGATCGCCATCGCGGGTCCAGCCGTGTGTTTGCGCGCCACGATAGCGGGCTTCACGGCGGGAGAGAATCCATAGAAACCAGGCACTCGCTCTGGGTCAGTGAGCTGCAAGACTACCAACCCGTTCTTTCCATCAGCGACGTACGCGAAGAGACTCGCGTTGGTCGCGGCGATCTTTACGTCATAGGTGTCACTGATCGCTCCATCAGCGGAGTATTTCATATACACGCTCGGCGACTCAGGACGCTCGATATCAATAATCACGACTCCCTCTGAACCGCCCGCCACATACGCGTACGTTCGCGCCACATACAAGCTTCGCGCGTCTGCGATCTGCAGAGAGGCCGCTGGAACACGTCGGGGCGATTTTGGATTCGTGTTATCAATCACATGAAAACCATCAGCGTCCGTCATGAATACATAACGAAACTGTGTCGCGATCCCTGTTGGAAGCCTTGCTGGCCACGTCGTCTCAACTCGCGGCTCTAGGGGATTATCGAGGTCTAACACGACAATCCTGTCGTCAGTACCGATATAGGCACGGGCTCCAGCGAGCTGAATGAACCGAGCGCCCGTGAGGATATCGTCTTTGTTCCACGTTAGCGCGCGCTCGAGGAAGTTATTTCGTGGCTCTCCGTCTTGGAGCGTATCGACATTGACGACGATTAACCCCTCAACGCTATCTGAGATAAACGCGTAGTGGTACACCGGATGCATCGGAGTCTCTTTGTTCTCGGGGAGCTGATTCTTAAACGGAGCGACCGGCATCGTTGTTGGCAGCGCGACGCCCGTCGCGTTTTCGGTATCCACATGCGTGTTCTGTCCAAGTGGTGACACTGGGCTCGTCACGATACGTTCTGAGAAGCCTTTATTGGCGACATTAGCGATATCGTACACCCGAAAGCCATCGGGTCCAGCCGCCGTGTAGAGGTATTCGCCGCGCATCTGTATCGAGCGAGTGTCACCATCAACGCCGTGATGTCGATGACTCTCTTGAAGTTCTAACGCGTTCTGTTGGTGTTTCTTAAAGTAATCTGGGTACGCGTAGCGATGGAGGTAGCTACCGATTACCGCTTGCGGCTCATCCCACTCGGTCACCTGCACACCTTCAAGCCCCTCTTCGCCCGTAGCGACCCATGTGTAGTATCCCATGAAATTGACGAAGTTTGTGCCCAAGAGTAGGAGCTGCGCCATAATGGCGTTGTTGTCGTTGTCCTTGGAGATGTGACAATCTTTACAGTCTTTCGTCTCTCTGGTGCGTACCGTATGCGGAAAATGCGGAGCGAACGCTTGAGAGCTATACCCTGCCGCTGATGTCGGCGGTTGCTGAAAGTAGAGCTTCTGACGGTTCGCGTCCACTGAGCTCAAGACTAGGGCGCTCGATGAGCGCACCGGCACGATCTTGCCGTTCTTCGCTGGGCCGTGCCGCCCCAGTTGATACATATCGTCGCGAGCGACTTGAGGATTGTAGCTCGCCCAGTTGCGCGTCTCTTTCCCCTCGTAGTGGTTGGTGGTGCTTTTCCAGTTCGCCTGAATCGGTAAGTGACATCCGCCGCATGCCGTTGTCCACGAGCTGTGACATGCGAAGCACGACATATCATCCTCGGGGTGCGCGAGATTGGCGGAGAAGGAGCTCTTCGCCGCGTCCTTCGCGGACGCGAACGCGTAGGTATCCTCACCATCCTTGAGCTTCATCACGAGCTTGGCTTTCGCTGAACGCTTGTTAAAGTCTCTGTTCGCTGGATCTACGGAGTCCTTCACCTGCTTCACACGCCAGGAGAGTCCCGGGGTAACAAGCGAGCGTTGGTAGAGATCCTCCCCTTCCCAGCTAAACTGCCTCTCTCCCCACGGCGTTCGCTTGAGCGAGAGATCTCTTCCCCCGTCAGCCGCTGCGGGTCCGGAGGTCTTCAGCGTCGCTCGTTTTGTCACTGAGCCGTGGCAGTCTTGGCATCCAACCTCTACCGCCTGCGCTACTTCTCCGTATATATGTCCATCACCGTGAGCATCCTGCCCGAAATGGCAATCAACACACTGCATACCGAAATCAACATGGATGTCCTGGAGGTGCACTGCCTTCTTAAACTTATCAGGATCATCAAACGAGACTATCTTACCGTCTTGATCGAGCAGGTGGCCCTTGCGGTCTCGTTTATACACCGCTCTAAAATTCCAGCCGTGTCCGTGATAATCAGCGAACTGAGTCGTGTTTAACTTGGGATTGAGGTCGCTCACTCGCTTTAAGAAATCAAGGTCGGTCCACTTTCCACGAATCGCCGCTTCCTCTGGATTGTGTAGCAACGACGCATACGTTTCCTCGGTCGTTGGATACTTCTGCTTCTCGGGCCACATATGAGGCGCGTCCGACTCGTAGTCCCACATCGTGTATCCAAGATAGGTGTTCACGAACATATTGGGCTGGTGCATATGACACACCATGCACTGGCTGGTAGGAATCGCGCGCGTGAATGAGTGTTTAAGTGGATGCCCCTCCTCATTCTTGGGGATCGTTGGATCGATGGTTTGGGATTTACCTTCGTGACCGAACTTTGCGTACGGTCCTGAGTGACGTGGATCACGATCGTTGGCGTAAATCGAATGGCAGGCGGTACACCCACTACTGCGGTAATCACCTGGGTGGTCATTGGTGCCGAGAAAGCTTAAGTGCGGATCATTGAGACGAGTCTTGTGGATATTTAAAAGAGGAACGGCGATGCGAGTGCCCGTGCCTGGACCTCGGTTCGACGCTTTGATATCAGGCTTGCCATTATCCTCGAGCGGATTCGGAATACCTATCTCAGAGAACTGACTCTTAATGAACACTCCT
>CAIVDM010000215.1 GCA_903904735.1 uncultured delta proteobacterium | reverse complement strand
GATGAAGAGGCGATGGGGAAGAGCGTTGTCTCTAGACCCGTATTATAATCCCAATTGCAGCTCTGAGCGGGCGTATTTTGAGCTGCAAGTTTTGCCACGCTAGAGGTCGGGTCATGCCGTTGAATGAGTGGTAGGGCGGACGTTTTTCCCGCGTTAGTATGTCTCAATGAAGAGAGTGAGCTTGTGAGAGGTCTCTCGTGATAACCGAGGCTCGCCTTGAGAGGGCCGAGCTGCAGCACGACGGAGTCCGCTGATTTCGTCGCTCTTCTATTTCGTGGTAAGGACCTTGAGGTGATCGTTGGGGGCGTATGGATAAAGACTTCGAAAATTGCTTTAGCGCTGAGGGACGTAAGGATGGCCGAGGATGGTGGGCGTGGGTCACGGTCTCCTTCGCCCTCTTCGCCGCGTTGAGGGCGTTATATTGGTTCTCGATCGATGAAAAGCCTTTTTCCGATATGGCCGACTACTACGCGATCGCTAAGCGAGTCTGGCAGAGCTTCTCCTTTGAGCATAATTATTTCTGGAAATCGTATAAGCCACCGGGAATGCCTCTGCTCGCGGCGCCAATCGTTGGACCTTTTGATGGAGATGTGGGGCTGTGGATCTGGCGTGTCATACTGGCGGCAGCCACGTTCCTAGGCGCGTTATTCCTAGCGTCTCAGCTGGCCCACGTCTGCCGCTCTCGGTGGATCGCAGTGGGTTTTTTAATCATCGTTTCTATCAGTAAAAGCTCCATTTTCTGGAGTTATCGATTCTCAACGGAATCCCCGACAGAGGCGGTGACATATGTGGCCATTGCCCTATTCCTGTGGTTTGTCCGAGATGTGAGGGAGCGAACCGTTTGGCATGCGGGGCTTCTCGGAGCCGTGTGCATTTGGTTGGCTCTTATACGCCCGAACATGATGCCTGTGTTCGGTATAGTTCCAGTAGGCATAGCGTTACGATGGTTAACGCGATATCCAAAATCATACTCGAGAATGACAGCGCACGTGGTGGCGTTCACCATGGGAGTCATGGTTCTTTGGACACCATGGCTGTGTCGTGGCCTGCATTTGTACGGCGAGCTCGTTCCGTTCTCCACGCAGGGACCATACTCGTTTCTATGGGAAGTGGATGGGTTCCACTACGATGATCCGGAGCTTGGAAGGCGCAACGTAAACGCCGATATCTTGCAGGCGGAGGCGGCGAACCGATTCTCCACGGACAAGCAGGCCGCTAATCTCGCGAGTCTCGCGGGGAAGTAATGGCTCCAGCAATATGGGTACACCCGATATGCGTGGCTTGTTCTCAGGCGGCTGGGGGTGATGATCCGAATCAGAGACATCTCTCTGGCGAAGACTCCGAGGCCGGTAATCCTGTTCTCGCCCATAGATGAATTTCTGCTCGATAAGAGTTTTGCCACCGTCTCGTTCGCGGTGCTAGGGCTGCTGGCGGGAGCTTTTGTTTTTGGGTTGGACTTTATTATTTTTGGGGCCTTCGTGACCTTCCCGGTGCTTTTAAGCGCATGTTTTATGGGGGAGCCTAGAATGCTCGAGCCAATGCTGCCACTTGTATTCTTTGCGGCCCTGATTGGATTTTTGCTTCCTCTACGGCTTCTGCGCCGCCTACGAAGAAAAGGGCGCAGTTTGGTGGATGGTGTATAGAGGAGGTATCAGTCAGGTAGCTACTCGGATTTCAGGAGAGACTCGGGGTTTTGGGGAGGCAGTCACATTGACTTTATGTATTTTTTTAGGACATAAACTAACCTAGTGTAAGCTTCTCGCGGAGTGACATTTGTCGAACACTGCTCTTGCGAGTCTCCCGGTAGCGACTAGGCTGGGGCATGGAGCAAAATGACCAGGGTGGAAAATAAGCCCTGGGATACGAGGCCTGGCTAAGTTGCGGCGCTTTGAAGGTGCATACTACTTAATGGAGCCCACGACTGGAGAAGCGTTCTTATGTGCGGAATAGCTGGAATCATCAATCTCTCGGCGAGTTTCTCCGCTGAAGCACTGGTATCGATGGTCAAGGACATGACCGACCAGATGATTCACCGCGGACCCGATGATTGCGGTGTATGGGTTGCGCCTGGGAATGTCTGCGCCTTCGGTCAACGACGACTCAGCATCATAGACCTCTCGGCGGCTGGGCACCAGCCAATGGTCAGCAGTGATGGCAGGGCGGTCATCACCTTTAATGGCGAGATATACAACTACCTTGAGTTGCGAGCTGAGTTGAAGGCTCAAGGGGTTCGATTTCGAACGCAAACTGATACTGAAGTTTTGCTTGAGTCCTTGCGTGCATGGGGAGACGCCGCTTTTCAGAAGTTTGATGGAATGTACGCCTTTGCGCTCTTTGATGAGACGACAAAGGAGATACTTATAGGTCGAGACCCCTTTGGGGAGAAGCCACTCTATTATACTCAGACCAACGAGTACTTCGCTTTTGCCTCAGAGCTTCATTGCCTTACTAAGCTCCCGCAATTCGATTTTAGTGTCGATGATTCAGCGGTGGCGGAGCTTCTTATGCTTCAGTACATCCATGCGCCGCGTACGATGTATCGGGGCGTAAAGAAGCTGCCACCGGGGCATTTCATGCGAATAGCTCCTGATGGGAAAGTTACCATAACCCAGCATTTCTCTTTTAGACCTCAGCTCGCGCCGTATTCAAACAGCTCCATCTCCGATCTCGCCGATGAGCTCCAGGAGATCCTCATTCGCAGTATTAAGCGACGAATGATTAGTGATGTTCCGTTAGGCGCTTTCCTCTCGGGGGGTGTTGATTCCTCGCTTGTCGTCGCGTTGATGGCGAAGGAGTTTGGTCGAGATGTGCAAACTTTCTCTATCGGATTCGCGCGAGATAAGGACTCTGAGCATGAATTCGCGAGAGCCACCGCCAAGCATTTGGGCACAACTCACCACGAGAAGATCCTTGCGCCTGATGTCATGAAGCTGGTGGAGCATATCGCGCAGGTGCTTGATGAGCCGAACGCCGATAGCTCTTGTCTCCCTGTGTATCTTCTCTCAGAGTTCGCTCGCGAGAAGGTGACGGTCGCTATCTCCGGGGATGGTGGAGATGAGCTCTTTGGTGGGTACGGTCGATATTTCGCGACACTTGATGAGGCCGCAAAGAAGCAATCGGGCGATCCCCACTTAGCCCAGTGGGTCGCTGGTGAGACCTATTTCGGTCCTCGTATCTGTGTCTTTTCGTTAGCGCAAGCACAACGGGTTATGCGCTCAGTGCCGCGAGAAGCTGAGGAGCTGATTCAAACTTTTAAGAGAGCGATCGACCAAAGCGAACTCCCGCTCTTGCACCGTATGCGCGAGATCGACGCCCGCACCTATATGCCCGGCGCGGTCTTAGCAAAAGTTGACCGAATGAGTATGCAGCATGCTCTTGAGGTTCGGACACCTTTCCTAAGTATTGAGGTCGCGCGCTTCGCGGAGAAGCTGAGCCCGGAGCAATGCTATAAAGATGGTAACGGAAAGCTCGTCTTGAAGGAGCTTCTCTGTCGCTATCTGCCGAAAGAGTTTGTTTATCGCCCCAAGCAGGGTTTCGGGCTCCCCACAGGTATCTGGGGCAAAGAGTCTCTGCTGCCAGCGGCTAGGACGGCGTGCGATACCCCAGTTGCGCGCAGTCAGTACTGGCTGCCGCGTGGCCGTATGAAGCGCTTTCTAAGTGAACAGGAGCAGAACTTCTCCACATACCAGGTGTGGAATGTTCTTATGCTTGAGATGTGGCTGCGAGCCCACCGAGCTGATGGTGTCATTGCTGACATCCCAGGTTCGCAGGTGAGTTCATTTGAGCAAGCTCTCTTGCCATATCGAGAAAATCTTCCTCTGCTGGATGTATTAAGTGCGTCAGAAAAGAGAGTGGGGGTATTCATAGATGTTGAGCCACCCCCCTCCTATCTCAGTAGCTTCTTTGAAAACCTTCACCATGTGAAGTTGTCGATTGATAGCAGAAAGAGGCCATTACATCAGGAGTTGTATGAAAAACTCTCGGTAATCTCGGCGTCGACAATCCTGTTTGCCGCTGGGTTCCGGGATGATGACGTCCACCTCCTGCGCGGGCTGCGTCAGCGGGGGTACAAGCACGTTTTCTACCTCACGGAGGACGGATGGCAAGATACTGCTCTTACGCCGGTGCTCCACTCTCCAATTTCCTGGCCAATTCGGCGCGCGGCGCTGGCCATTGCAGCGACGGTAGGGCGTTTGTATCGCCGGGCGCGGATGGCGGTCGCTCGTCGTGTACTCAATAAGTTCGCGGTAGACCTCTTCCCAATTTCATCGGTTGTTCGCCCGGATGAGGGCTCCGCATGGCAGGCCCAAGTCCCCCAGTTTTCTGGGTGGGGCAATGACGTTGGTCTTGTGCAGTCGGATCTCCTTCTCTTCGAGGACGAGACTTTGCTCGCTAAAGATACTCCACACTTAGAGATTCGCGAGGGGGGCGGTGGGCGATACGTTCACTGGGGTGACTCCATCTACTTCTCAACAACGGATCACACGAGCCCATTGGAAAATGGTCGTCGGTATCGAATCATTCACAAGCCGAAGAAAACGAAGTTTTTGCGTTCTTTCTGGCTCGCTCCAGAGCGACTCTTCGAAAGCGTCGCGGGGCCGAAAGATTCCTTGGCTGATTGGTTCCGAGACTCGCGATATCACATTGCAAGGCTCAATCCGTTTTCTCGGATTAAGCCGAGTGGTCTGATCGAGGAAATCTCGGCGGCTCAGAGGTTAGAGATATTTAAACGTGATGTAAGCCGCTGCCGTACTCATGGGATGCAAGCCACGGGCCAGACGGGTGAAGGAGTCGCGCTGTTTACGAGTCATCTAGGTCCTGGTGGAGCCGAGAGGCAGCTTTGTTATTTGGCAACGGCTCTCAAGTCGAAGGGGCATAAAGTCAGGGTGGTCACGCAGAGCCCCGCTGTCGGCCAATTGGGGCATTATGCCCCACAGCTTGCGCAAGCGAAGGTACCTTTTGAGTGCCTTCCTGCCGATTTACAAGAGGCTGGGATGGCTAGGCTAATTCGACCAACCATTTTGTCCGATATTAGCTTGCTGCGGTCATTGCCGCGGGAATTCAGAGGGGAAGTGCAAGCTCTATATATGGCTCTGCTTCGCTTGAATCCGCAGGTTCTTCACTGTTTTCTGGACAGCTCGAACATAATCGGCGCAATAGCTGGATACCTAGCAGGGGTTCCAAAGATTGTCATGTCAGCTCGAAATGTGAATCCATCGCACTTCGAATATCTTAATCTGGATTGGTTTCGTCCTTGGTATCAGGCCGTGCTCTCAATCCCAACCGTTAGTTTGACGGCTAACTCCGCTGTGGGGCGCGATAGCTATGCAGAGTGGTTAGGAGTCTCGAAAGAATCTGTGCGAGTAATTCATAACGCAATTGATCTAGGCCAGTATCTCTCGGATGACACTAAGGCAGCGAATGATATTCGAGAGGAGCTGGGAATTGGGCTAGCTGCGCCTGTAGTTCTCGGGGTTTTTCGCCTCTCGCCCGAGAAACGCCCCTTAATGTTCGTTCGTGTTATGAGTCAGGTTAGGAAAAAGATCCCGCAACTTCATGTCGTATTAGCTGGAGTTGGTTCGATGATGGATGAGGTTCGTGCGGAAATTTCACGATTAGCAATGGATGACTGCTTCCACGTGGTCGGAAGACGGGATGATATCCCTTCTCTCATAAAAACCAGCGATGTTCTCAGTCTACTCTCCGAAAATGAAGGCTCTCCAAATGTTGTGTTGGAAGCTCAAGCATTGGGAAAACCAGTTGTTTGTACCGCTGTTGGGGGAGCCCCTGAGATTGTAGAAGACCGACTTACGGGCTTTTTGGTGCCCAGAGATAATGAAGCTGATATGGTTTCTCGTTTAGTTGAGATTCTTTCGTCAAAGTCGTTGCGGGAGCGTATGGGAGAAGAGGCTGCTCTTAGAGTCGGCAGAGACTTCTCGATCGATAAATTTGTTGAACAAAATCTAGCTGCGTATGGGTTCGGTCTTCGCTGTGAGCGGAAGAACTCGAATGACTCGGAGAGGGCAGAGAGTTTTGCGGTGGTAAATACATGATTGGAGATTTGACTATGAGTGGCAAAGAGCGTGGTTTTTTCTTTCGAGTGCTCTCAATTTTTTCTGTCTCGCTGTACCTTTTGGTAGTGTATGTAGTTCTGCGATTCCGGCGGAAGATTCGCCCACCCTTTTCACTGCCTCAATTAGCGCGGACCTGGTTTCGTCCATCTTTCAGGGGGCAACTTAGCGGGTTTGCCCCTGAGCAGGGGTTCTGTTGGCTTGCCGATGTTCCTGATTTTATACTGTCTGACCGAGAGAGTTACTCAAGGTTGGTGGTTTTTGAGGATGGAAAACCCTTGCCAATACCTCATGCGCCACACGATACGGTACGCACGTCAGGAAAGGGTGCGTATTCACACTGGGGTACGGTAGTGTACCTATCCACAACAGACAACTCAGATCCTTCAACAAATGGACGGAAATATGAAGTCATTGAGAACAAATAGACAGCGGAGATTATAGCATGACAAGCGCGGTTCAAACATTCCCGAGACAGGGTGATGTAGCCTGGCAGCAAAATCTCTTTGCGTGCCCGAGCTGTAAGAGGTCGTTGGTCCGTGGGGGTGCGGAACAAACCGAGTTCTCGTGCGACGCAGGCCACTCTTTCCCAATTGTTCGTGGTATCCCACGTTTCGTTGGAAGCGATCTTTACGTCGACTCCTTCAGCTTTGAATGGAATACCCACAATACAACACAGCTAGACTCACACACAGGTGGTGATTCATCAGAGGAGATGTTTCGAATTAAGACGGGCCTTACGCCGGAGCAAGTCAAAGGGAAGCTAGTGCTTGATGCGGGTGTAGGAGCGGGAAGATTTTCGGATGTTTTAGCTAGATGGGGCGCCAAGGTGGTAGGGGTGGATCTGAGCTATGCCGTCGAGGCGTCGTACCAGAACTTCAAGGACCTTGATAATGTAGTGATCGCACAGGGTGATATCGGACGCCTTCCCTTTGCCGAGGAGACTTTCGATTTTATCGTCTCGATAGGAGTACTTCATCACACTCCTAACACGAAGGAATACTTCCAAAAGCTTGTGCCCCTCCTTAAGCGTGGTGGCTCGATAGCGATATGGGTATATCCCAACGAGGGGGACTATAACACTCGAACCCAATGGATTCCTTACACCTATAAAATTCCCGACAAGATGTTCTATGAATGGTGCAGATGGTTCGTTCCGCTCGCCAATAAGTATCGCACTAGCAATATAGTGCAGTGGCTCAGTAAAGTTTTTCCGTTTAGCTATCAGGGTCTAGGTGTAGAGAACGATATTCTTGATACCTTTGATGGCTATTCGCCTAGGTACCACGGCATCCACTCTCCCGACGAGGTTATGGGGTGGTTCCGAGAGAGCGGACTGATAAATGTCCACGAACCTGGAAACTGGACTACCAGCGTACGGGGGGATAAGGCGGTCTAAAAGCGAATAACTAGAATTGTTCACGGGCGCCGAAATCTCACCCAACCCCTATAATTTAAAGGTGTATTCAGCTACCATCCTGCTGGAATCCGCGTGCAGTGGGTTCATCTCGACCGGAGGGCGATTTAGTGAATAGCGCTGCTGCCACACAATCTGGACAGACCATCGTCTCTGTTGAGGGTAATGCGAGCTTGGGCGAGTTCTTCGTTACGCTTGTAAGAAACAGAAATCTCCTGCGGCATCTTATTCAGCGCGAGATTTCGGCTAGATATCGGGGATCAACGCTTGGAATTCTGTGGTCATTCATTAACCCACTGGTGATGTTAGCGGTGTACACAGTCGTCTTTGGCTCCGTGTTTAAATCTAAGTGGCAGGGCGCGGACGATAGTGTGCAGGGCTTCGCGCTCGTGCTCTTCGCCGGTTTGATTGTGTTTAATTTATTCTCGGACTGCGTAGGTCGATCACCCACGCTCATCTTGAGCAACACAAACTACGTCAAGAAGGTGGTATTCCCCCTAGAGCTTTTGCCCTGGGTTTCGCTTGGGGTGGGGCTTTTTCATTTCGCGATTGGCTTATGTGTGGTCGTGGTATTTAACCTAGTCCTGGCGCAGTCGTTTCATTGGACAGTCTTCCTGGTTCCCTCGCTGCTGATTCCGCTTGGACTGTGCATAGTAGGGCTCTCCTGGTTTTTGGCGGCGCTTGGGGTATTTCTGAGGGATATTGGTCAGGTAATGGGACTAATCCTGAGCGTCCTTATGTTCCTGTCGCCTCTGTTTTATCCCGCGGCGGCTCTTCCTGAGAGATTCCGATTTTTACTTTACCTGAATCCGCTGACATTCATCATAGAGAACATGAGAGGACTGATTCTTTGGGGGCAGGCGCCGAAGATCACAAGTTTGTGCCTGTATTCGTCTGGTTCGCTTATTTTCGCTTATCTAGGCTTTTATTTCTTCCAGCGCGCGCGCAAGGGGTTTTCAGATGTCCTCTAGTTCTCAACCCTCAATCCACGTGGAGGGAATCAGTAAGTGCTACCGAATCTTTGAGCGACCTCAGGATCGGTTGCTGCAAGGCCTGTGGATGGGGAGAAAGAACTTCTACCGAGAGTTTTGGGCTCTTAATGGGATCGATTTCTCTGTGGGCCAAGGCGAGGTCGTGGGAATTATCGGCCGCAACGGGTCGGGCAAATCAACCCTTTTGCAGATAATTAGCGGCACGCTCGCGCCTACAACCGGGCAGGTTTCAACGCGCGGAAGAGTTTCAGGTCTCTTGGAGCTAGGCGCTGGCTTCAATCCTGAGTTCACGGGGCGGGAGAATGTTTTTCTAAGCGCCGCGTTGCTGGGGCTCTCGTCTCAAGAGACGGAGGCGCGGTTCGCCGAGATAGCGGCGTTCGCGGATATAGGGGATTTCCTTGATCAGCCCCTGAAATTCTACAGCTCAGGTATGCTCGTTCGCCTCGGCTTCGCGCTTCAAACTGTCTTGGAGCCCTCTGTGCTTGTAGTAGATGAGGCTTTGGCGGTAGGAGACGCGCGCTTTCAAAAGAAGTGTTACGACTATATTTCTGGGTTCAGAAAGCGGGGAGGCACGATTCTTTTCGTGACCCATGACACGGGAATTATAGTCCAGATATGCGACTGGGCGATGATTTTAGAGCAAGGAAAAACTCTTGATGCGGGAGAGCCTCACAAAATAGCCAAAGAGTATCATAAGCTCCTTTTCGGAGCGCCAGAGAGTCGTGTCGAGAAGTTGGCCGCCAATTTCCCCGAGGCGCCTCATGATGACAGCGATTCCGTGGACACGACGCCGGCAAGCGAGGAGACCCCTTCATCGGCGCAACAGTCATCGGCGCAACAGTCATCGGCGGACTCGCCCTCGTCGGAGAGTCGGCGTGAATTGCGTTATGGCTCTAAGGCTGTTGTCGCCACGAGAATAGGTGTTCGAGACGAAGCGGGATCTACCCTCAGTGTGGTGGAGACTCATCAGGCGCTAGAGGTCTTTTTCGAGGTCGAATATCGTCAAGATATAACCGATGAGGTCGCGTATGGCTTCATCTTCACTAATAGCAAGGGTCTGGAAGTCTTCGGCACGAAGAGCGGTTTTTATGAGGACTTTCTCCCGCCGAGAGCCAAGGGCAGCAAGTTCGAGTGTCGCATGGATCTTCGGGTTCCCTTGGTTCCAGGCAGCTACTTCGTTTCAGTCGCGCTTGCCCCGAGGGTGCCCAATGGAGGCGAGGAGTTTTTTGATTTTCGGTTTGACGCGATAGAGCTGAAAGTCATAGGCACTCCGAAGTGCTTCACGACGGCGGTCGTGGACCTCAACGCTCAATTGAGCCATCGGAGTGTCGATAGTTAGGAGATCGTTTGTATGACACCAGCGATGGATGAATCGGGCGCTTTTTGTGGGGGAGCTGCGGAGGGAATGGAAAAAGTGCCTTGCCCCTCTTGTGGTGGCGCCAGTCACAAAGTCCTATTCACTAAGCCCGACAATACATATGGGATTACAGATGTACAGTTCCCGGTTGTCCGCTGTAGGACGTGCCGTTTCGTGTTCTTAAACCCTCGGCCTGACATTGACACGATCCATCGGTACTATCCCCCAATCTTTTACACTGCTGATATGACGCCGGAGGCGGTTCTCGCCGAGAGACGCGGCTCGTTAGACGCGCGGCTCAAGATGCTCAGACATTTGCGTCCCGGTAGGCTTCTCGATATCGGCTGTTCTCGTGGTGAGTTTCTGCACCGAATGCGTGAGGTGGGATGGGAGCCTTTTGGGATCGATTTCTCCGCGACCCCTCCCAATATGTTTAATGTCCCCGTCTTTACGGGAACGGTGGACCAGGCGCCGTATCCACGGGAGAGTTTTGATTTGGTGACCTTGTGGGCAGTGCTTGAGCATATCCACGACCCTCTTCCCATGCTCAAACAGGTTAGGAGTTTTTTAAAGAAGGATGGGCGCGCTTATATTTTGGTGCCCAATTTCAATAGCATTCCCGGGCGCTTCATGCGACATGATGATGTGCCAAGGCATGTAGTCATGTTCACTCCTCGAAGTCTTAGGGACATGGCCGCGCGGGCGGGTCTTCGAGTTAAGACGATCACGTTCGGGGATGAGATATTCTCTGGTTCTACAAGGGGCATTCTTAATTACGCCTGGAAGCTCCTGAACGGGGAGAAGATAGCGGATATTGTGGCCCAGAACCGAGCCTCAGATCGTTGGTTTGAGTTCTCATGCTGCATTCGGGGGAAGGAAAGCGCCTTCATGCTCAAAGTGGATAGACTTGATATCCGCCTGACGAGGTATCTGGATAAAATCGTTAACCGACTCGGTTATGGATTTACGATGACGGCCGAATTGGAAGTTATTTAGCGCATCTTAAGTATTTTCGCTAATGAGCCGCGTTGAGCCGTATTTGAGTCAGCGCCGCGATGACGAGAGAAGCTAATTCGTTGAAGTCATGAGCGGTCGGTCGCCCTTTGTTGCGTCCCCTCTGCTCTCAAGCCATACTACCCACGGGGTCAGTGATGAAGGATGCTGCCGAAAAGACTACTGGGGAGCGTGGCGAGAGTCTTAGGGACGCTTATGTTGAGGAGCGCTCCCGACTCAAGGCTCTGTTGGCGGATACCTACGCAAAGCTGCAATACGTCGAGCGCGAACATGAGCGTGTGCGGGATGAGCTCTCGACTGCGCGCAGAAAAATAGCTGAGACCTCCAACTCACCCTACTACCGCTTATTCGAAAAGCTGCAGTCGCTCGATCGGCGACGACTGGCGTGGCGCGGGTTTTACCTTCTCGGCGATTTGCGTCGCGCTAAGGCACGATACTCCCGAGCTCTAAGCCGATTGGGCGCGAAGCTTGAGTATGTGCCCCTTCTTTGCGCGAGAAGCGCCGCGACGCGAGGATATGTTTTTTTCTCTGAACTCGTCCCCGCCAGTGATTCCCCGCGTAAAGTCACATGGCTTCGCTCACCTGACGCTGCCTACACTTACGCGTTCATGTGCGGATTCGACGGTCTGGCCCAAATTTCCCTCGCCTTGGGCGCTTCTCAAGCGAGCTCTGAAACCCCGATACACATTCGTGTTGAGCTGGCGGGAGTCGTTGTCCATGAGGAGATGCGAGAGGTTCAGGGCGACAAGCGACCGCAAGTCGCCACGTTCACCTTCGGTGCTATCTCGCGGAGCGCCGGAAAGCTCTGCGTTGTGACTATCAGCTCCCCGACAGCGAATCCTCGTGAGTCTATCGGCGTAGTTCTCGTTGGAGATCGACAAGAAAATCTGCCCAGCATGTCGGTGAACTCAGAGGTGGCGCTAGCGCAAGCGCCTGGGGAAGCCGCCTTTAACGTATGCTTTATGGTGGAGGCCGAGAGTTCGAGCCAGAGACGCGCCGTTGGGTGGCGTGTCAGGGACTCAGCGGGCCACTATGCCGCGCTCTATGGGGCTCGAGTCGCGTCGTTTAGTTTCCAAGCGCCCATTGAGCCGCCTTCAGGAGTTTTTGTTTTCTTCGATAATGGCGGGCGCTCCAGCTATACAGAGGTGCGTGTCACGCTCGACATCGACGGAGTTAGGGTGTGGCAAGGGGAGTTTTCCACTCGCTTGATACAGGATAGTGACCGATTCCCGCTTCCTATCCCACAGTCAGCGCTGGATGAATCCGCGGGTAGGTCCGTCACCATATCCCTTTCAAGCCCTAGCGCTGGCTCCGACCAGTTCGTGTTTCTCTTAGGCACGCCGATCGGCGAGGTGTCGAGCTCTGAGCGTGCCGAGTTCGAACAGGGCGTAAATTTCGACCGAATCACCCGACTTCCTCTCGACGAGGCATTGGGAGCGCCGATCTTCCGAGATGCGTTTAGGCATGACATTCATCGCCTACGCATATCCATATTGGATGGAGGTGTTTCTGTTCGAGACAAGGCGCGACCAAGGCTTGTTACGCTGCTCTCCGAGCTTGTAGTGGCTGGACACGATTGCGCGATGTATCGGCAGGAAGACTTGAAGCCGCTACTCTCTACGCTTCGAGACTCCGACGTCGTTGTAGTGCCAGACCAAGACTACTCGGATATTCTTCGCGAGATAGTGACCGAAGTGAGAATGTCGTATGGCATCGTCGTTGGTCTACCGCTATCGAAGGCGGTCGATTCGAACCTGATGGCCGCGTGCACATCCACCTTGCCTTCTGATTTTCCCGAGGGGCCGGTGACGACGTGGTTGAATGAGTTGGTCTCGGCGCACCGAAAAAAGACGGATCTTTCCGTCAGCATAGTGACTGTCTTGTATCGAAAGGAGCGAGAGATACCTCTGTTCTTGAGCTGCCTCGCAAGGCAGGATTTTAAAGGCCAAATGGAGCTTGTCGTTGTCAACGATTGCTCGCCCGATCGATCCAAAGAGACGCTTCTAAGGTGTTACGAAGAGCTTAAACAGCAGGGATATTCACTTCCAAGCCTAACGGTAATCGATAACGAAACGAATAGCGGAAACTGTGCCTCTCGCAATCGTGCGCTAGAAGTGGTCACCGGCGATGTGGTCGTGATTGTAGACGCCGATTGCCTGCTAAATGATAATTTCTTGAGTGCCCATGTACATAGCCATATTTTTCACGATGCCTCGGTGGTTATCGGCCCTTGCAATCTTGAGTCAGGATTGGCGGATCCGATTGCGAAACTAAAGGAATACGAGCGAGATCCTGAGAGGGTTCAAAGGGAAGCGGAGATCCAAGATCCAATCAACCTGAATAGTTTCGTCAACTGCATCACGCGAAATTTCTCAATTCGCAGAACGGCGATTTCAGAGGCACTGTTCGACGACATCTTTGGATATTCCGCGAGTCCTGAGTCCGGATTCGGGTGGGAAGATGTTGAGATGGGATATCGGCTCTACAAGAGAGGGTTGAAGATTCATTTTACGTCACAGGCGATTTCGGTTCATGTTACACATCCATCTAGTACCGAAGATAAGATAAAGCCCCTAAAATCGCTGAAGAACTTCAGGCGATTGATCGAAAAGCATCCAGCGATCGCTACGGATGCTCGCCGCTGGTTTCAAGATACATTCGCGAAGATTGAACAATGGAGCTCTGCGTGCGGACACCCCGTACAAGATGATCAGCGAATAATCAGGGAAAAGTTGGGGAATTTGTATCCCTACCCATTTGCGATCGTAAAGAATAGGGAACTGCGAATTGTCACATATCGCTGGCACGTCCCTCACCAGTACGAGTTGTATAAATTGCCACACCGGTTCACCCTCTTAAGGGGACTGGGCACTGGCTTCACCAATGATTGGACCTACGAACAGCGCCCGATGCCCAAGAACGCGCGCTTTCTGCCGGTAGAACAATTTAATGTAAGAGATGCGGATATCGCGATTTTGCATTTCGATGAAAATGTTCTTCACCCAGAGAATTGCAATAGTGTGATATCGAATGATTGGGGTGATAATTTCCGTTACTTCATGGAGGAAATTAAAGGGATTCCGAAAGTGGCGGTGTGTCACGGCACTCCTCAGTTCATGGGCCAATATAACCCAACCTACGCCGGAGACGACTTAGGGGCTCCGATAGAGAGTAGTAGGCAAGCGCTCGTTCGCTACCTCGGCGATGGCCCTGTTGTCTGTAATTCGCACCAGGCGCTCAGGGAGTGGGGATTCAAGAACTCACGCGTCATCTGGCAGGGATTTGATCCAAGCGAGTTTTATACGACAAGTTATGAAGGCGGCGTCCTGACTCTAGGTAGGGCCATCAAGGAGCGCCCCTACTATCGTGGATATAAGCACTATTTGCGTGTATGCGAGCTTCTCCCCGAAGAGTATCAGCCAGAACACCACTCAGTTCGCAGACCTCCGCTGGGCATATCAAACAGCGATAGATACGCCAGACTCAAGTACGAGGCGTACAAAGAGAGTCTTAGGCGATACTCGGTTTACTTTAACCCTACGATCCGTTCGCCGATGCCAAGATCCAGGGGTGAGGCGATGATGAGTGGTCTAGTGACCGTGAGTGCTGCCAATCATGATGTCGAGATGTTTATCAGAAACGGCTGGAACGGGTTCTATGCCGAGACCGCTGAGGAAATGGCAGAGCAGATAGGCTTTCTCATGAAGAATAAGAACGAATGCCGCAAGATCGGAGAGCGGGCGCGTCTTACAGCGGCTGATGTGTTCAACCACGATCGCTACCTGCACGCATGGCAGACGCTTATTTCGGAACTGGTGCGCAGCTAGGATGTTCAGAGTCTTGGGTTAAGGGCAGCTTTTTCGACAAGCGCATTAGGCATCATTTTTAGGAGCTTGACTCACTCTGAGTCTCCTCAACAGGGTATGCGCCTCTCCTACCTGATGTGGCCTAGCTTTAAATTTCTATGCTACAAGCCTCGCGTCTCAGCCGGAGGAGCGGATACGAATATGCTGCTGGTAGAAGAGCTCTATTATTACCTCTATCGCAATCTTCCGCTTAATCTTCGGCGCTTCAGCCCCGGGCTTCTCTACCTCTTTCTTCGTCTCTCGCGTCCTTGTGCTTCATGCCTCGGATCAAATTCCAACTTCGAAGCCGGAAGGATGACTCCGTTATGATAACACCGCCGATGTGCTATTCATTAAGAAGAGAATAGGACACAACTGACCTATATGAGTCGCCTATATGCTTGATCTCCCTCCTTGGATCCAGGCACAGCACAGCCAGTCGGCCAAACTTATCTTGAGAAACAGCTTCGGGAATAATCGCTTTGTACGGGCCTGGCCAATATGGGTCGGTAGTGTCCAACTGAAAAGCCGTAATAGCAGCGCCTCGCTGTAGAGCTTTTACATCGTCACTGTACCAGGTGCTCGGGTTCAGTCCTTTAACAAGCTTATCGTGATTGAATTGTCCTTGAATGACTCCAAGAGGTTGTGTCCACTCGTCAAGGCTCAATAGAAGGGAGCCCGAACCACCAAGCTGCGTAAGGATCGGCAACAGATTTTGGTCGCATAGCCGTTTGTAGTCCGCGAGCGGTTTCGATCTGCGCGGTAGCTTAACTATGTAGGGAGCAAGTACCATAGCAATAGCCGCTGTTGCCAACACTGCTAAACCAACGCCCCGCTTTTGCACGTCGCGCTGAGTCTGCAAGGATAGCCAGATAGACCCTCTCCCTGAAAACATAAAAGCAAAACGCGATAAAGTTGATATCAGCCAATTCAATCCGATGCCGACCTGAAGAACATCAAGGGGTATAGTGGCTGCAAAAATTCTTGGGCCTCCATCGGATAAAAGAAATGGAGCTGAAGCAAATACGCCCGTCGCGGCAGCTAACATTAGCGTCATGGCTGGTTTTCTAATATCCCGCAGAATAGGCACCAACCCAAGCCACCATAAAAGATGGACTCCCAGCTCAAAATCACCCAGTCGCTGATAACCATAAGTGCCTCTTGAGAGGAATACCTCGATTTGACCACTCAAACCCTCAATGAGGCCCCATGGGTTGTCTGTTATATTTTTGAAAGCCAGTCGGTATATCGCAGATGACATCTCCGTATCGGACCCAGTCAATTCAGGATGGTCGACTAGAACCTGCGACCACCCTTTACCTCCTATTGATAGTCCGTACAGTGTGTACGAGAAATTTCCATGGGATGAGCCAGCATGTCCGCCAGTAAGCCAAACAAAAACCGCCTGTAAAACAAATCCTACAGCCGCAGCGCAGCAGGTTGCAGCGATCCACTTCAAGAGTGACTGGCGAGCGACTTTCGCTATTACAGCTGCAGCGACAATAGTAGCAGGTAAGACCAGAAAAGCCCCAGCTCTCGCGTTTAAGGCAACAGACAATAAGCTGCATCCAAGCGCATACCAAGATAATGATGGACGCTCGCTGGCCTTGATAAAAGCACTCAGAGACAAACAACCAAATAGGAGTCCCGCATTCTCGCTCATCGATAGATTAAAAACATCCACGGCGGAGTAGAAAACAAGAAGCGCCGCCATGACCACGATAGCAGGCAAGCCAACTAAATTAGAGCTCTGTCGCAATAGGAAAAAAATGCCCATTGTAATTACCAACAGCTGCAATACGAGCGTGATTGCTATGTCACCCTGGCCCAGCCACGAGAGGGTCGCCAGCAGTCCGGGATAGATTGGACGCCTTTGACACCACTCCCTCATGCCATTAAGGGGGGCGCCGAAGGTGCCGTCAAAGCGAAGCGTGTTTCCACATCTCCACCAATGAGATGCGTCACTAATCTGGTACATTCCGGCAAGAGAGAGGCTGTGGGAGTAGTGCCCCGCCCACGTATATAGCAGGCAGCCCAAGGCAGCCAACAATAGTGCCATAAAGGTAACGCAACTCAGGAGAGGTCGAATTTCTAACTCGCAAGTAAAACAGACTGTCTTAATAATCGACTTGAATCTGTTGCTGTGTGACCAGCTTTTTACAGCAGCAAAAAATAATCGGAGGGGGCACAGAATCGTTACTACCTGCAACAGCATGGAGGTAGTGCGCGAGGCTCGCGCAGGTACTCGAATAGAATACTGCTTTTCGCTGGAGCGCGGGTCACTACATCCAGGCGCCGAAAAAAAGACGGAGGAGTTCCAGTGAGAATACCGCCCTTCGCCTTTTGTTCGAATGTCATCGTGCAGCGTGTGCGGTGAACCGATTGCAGCTCCATTCTCCAGAAAAATCAGTCTCGATCTGTCAGAATCTCCTGCGATATCACCGGCAAACGTTATGAATGGCCATCCTAGCGGTCGAGTGCTGATATCAACGATATAGCAGCACCCGGAATCGGGGCGAATCTTCTCCCTATCGATCGGCAAGACGTACCAGGATTCCCAGCCACAAGCGATTATCAGAACTAGCCATGAAGCGCATAGTAGGGAGCTAATAGTTCGACTTAACGACTTCGCTCGGTTAATATTTTCACCGACACAGGACATATGGGCTTTTGAGTTAAAGTAAAAATAGTGAAGCAAACACCTGGTAAGTGTGAAAGCGTAACGTCTTTCTCCGGCTTATGCCAAGAGCTTGAGGGATTTCAGCTGTGCTTATGGTAATAGCCCCTGGTCGCTGTAGGATCTAACCGACGTTCCTTTTTTCAAGGATAGGCATAGTCGTGATTGCCTCGTGGCATTGAGTCGACAGCTGAGAATATCCACGCGACGTTCAGTGGCGCCCATAGATGCTCGTTGGGTGTCCTTGGGCCGAAGGTCTTTGACAGCTCGCCGCCTGAGCGATTCTGCTAGTAAGGTCATCTAAGAGGGACGGTTACGAGCCTAATTTGTACAACCCTTCATGTGGCTTGCTGCTCTAACTCGACGGTTGTGTGTCAGGAATCGAGTGTGCTTTATCTGCTGGGGGCTGCTCGCCGTTCCTCTCGAGTTCGCTCCATCTACCTCGAGTGATGTGCGTGACCAATATCTTGGCGATGTTGGAATTGTGCCCACAGCCCAAGATATTTAGCGCACGATAACGCAAACTGCGGCGTTTTACTCTGATCGTTCAATTTTATTGGTCCGGAATCGGTATGCTAATACTTCTCACTTTAAGAGCAATGAAGGACCTCTGGATATCCGACGAAATTAAAGTATATCATGAGCCGAACTACTGGCTTAACGGAATATTATGAGCCGCCCTACTCCCTCGTATTCACCACTCATGCGCGTGCTGCTCGGATGCTATGCATCTGTGAAGAGAGCAGGTGTTTTAGAGCTACCCGCAGCGAAGAGGGCTTTTCTAGAGAGCTATTTCCTCTACAAGCGGCACTTGGAGGACCCTTTCTTCAAATTTGCTCGGCGATATCCCGAGTTGTTCGCTGAAGGAGCTGTTCTCGATGTGGGGGCGAATTGCGGATACACGGCGATGGTTTTCGCGCAGACGAAGGCGACTAAAGTTTATGCCTTTGAGCCGGATGCGGAAAATGTCGCCATGCTGCAGAAGATTCTCGCGTCGCGACATCTACTCAACAGGGTCGAGGTAGTAGCCGCCGCGGTAGGAGCGGAGGATGGTTTTGTGGATTTATGGCGAAACGAAGGCCATCACGCGGACCATCGAATCGCGACGAGCGCATTTAAGGGGAGTGGTGATAGCACCCCAGCACAAACGGTCCAAGTTCCTCTGGTGTCCCTCGATTCGTTCGTTAGTAAAAAAGTATCTAGTGACATTTCCTTCGTTAAGGTTGACGTTCAAGGATTCGAGCTCCCCGTTTGTCATGGTATGAATGGAATTTTGACCCGGTTTCCGAACATCACGTGCGCACTGGAATACTGCCCTGCGCAGATTAAGGAGTTGGGGTTTTCTGCTCATCAGATCTTGGACTTCTTCAGGACCCGCAGTTTTAAGCTCTTCATTTTAGAGCGAGGTGGGAGACTACTTCCTTTTGCGGATGAGACGCTGGAATCAACCCTTAAGCGTCGAGGATACGCGGATTTGCTTGCGACAAGACGCGAAATCGTAGCGTAGGTCAACATACCCGCTAGATAGGCTGCTCTTTCAACTGTCTTAAAGCACTGCCTAGTTCTTTCTGGCAATATGCGCTGGCGATCTCAAAAATAGAGAGACAAGCAGCGGCACTCCAAAAAGTATGATCGGTAACGACGGTTCGAGCATTCGAGGTTCGCCCATGAACAGTACCCCGAAAAGCCAAGGCAGGAGAGCCGTGGCAGGGATAACATAGAGCGCGCCGCCGTACTTTATGGAGAGTAGTAGTATGCCCAGAGCGCCCAGAGCAAATAGTAGGGGAGATTTGTCGATCAGTAGCCTCTCTGTTTGGCCTGTAAAGAGCTGCGTGCGCGGTACTTTGCTCAAGGAGATCTCTCGATTTTGGACGCTTCCAAAAAAGCGATTTCGAATAAGTTGCGGGTAAACATCTCTCCAGTTCTCCGATATCCATCCGCTCACGATAGATCTCGCGTACCTTGACGCTTCATAGTCATTTCTAAATTGACTTGGGGCTTCCTCCTGAAGCTGCTGGGCCGTTCGCGTAAAAGTTTCACCAGAAGCGTTCCTAATGGGCACGGCGCCGAGTTCCCAGAGAAATGAGTACGGTCCTTGCGTCGGAGATAGTGATACTGTTCCGTACAAGGTGTATGAGCGCAGCGCTAAGGGTGTGATGATCGCAAGACATCCCGCGCCAAAGCCGAGCAGGTTCTTGAATCGAAGAGATGCTGAACGGTTGGAGAGGGAGAGTCGTCCCAAGCTTGCGAACGCGACAAGAGGAACGACAGGCAATAAGTTTGGGCGATTAAACAGTGCCAACATTAGAGCGGCCCCCAAACTCAAAGATTTAACCGTAGAATCATTAGAGCGGTGCACCAGCAGAGCTAGGGCGCAAACCAGGTATACGAAGGCTTCCGCCAGCCCCTCTGTGGCGAACTTGTAGCTCCAGAAGATAGACGACTTCGACAGTGCCACGCAGAGTATTAGGGCTAAAGAATAAATATGGCGGCGAGTCGCGATGTGAAGCTCTCGAGCTAGTCCAAGAACGGCTAAGAACGTGAATAGACCAAGGCATATGCGCCACAGAGGAAGGTTTATTTCCCCTGTGAGAGAAAATAGAAACCCGCCGAGCGTTGGGAGCGTTGGCTTCATGTAGCTAGACCAGAAGTCTGACTGACTGAGGGACCAGCAGCAGCGAAAGCGCTCGGCCGTTGCCAGATAGTCCGCCATGTCTGAGAATGGAGCTTCATTCGTAATGCGCCAGTATTCCATCCGAAGGCTCCAGAAGAGCACGATGGCCGCCAGGTATGCGCAAGCCCACAAAGACTGCTGCCATGCGCGCTGCCGAAAGGGTCCTTGCTTGGGTTGGATCGGGTGATTGTCGTTCGTCATGAGAGGTTGCCTTCTATCTGCTGAGGCAGCAGACTCTGCTGAAATTGGCGGGGTGCCTTAACCGCCAAGTGTCCCGAAGTGTTCTGAGCATAAGCCAAATTCATGGCCTCAGCCTGTCGTTCGCTGCCAGCGCAGGAGTCTATCAGTGGGGTGCTGACGCCAGCAACCTAGAGCATCGATTAGTCGATGGAATCTCTCCAACAGGGCCATGCGCACTTGTATTGCAGGCTAAGTCGGTCCCAGAATGAAAACTAAGTTATTCCAGAGCGTTGGCTGAGGGTGTTGGGTGCGCAAGTCGCTTGACTCTCCGCCCCAATGCTTGGATACTTCCCGCTTAGTCAAGGAAAGTTGCATGAAAAAAAATAGCAAAATCTTCATCGCGGGACACCGAGGACTCGTCGGTTCGGCTATCGTTAGAGCCCTGCGAGAAAAAGGTTACGAGAACCTTATCGTTCGCACTCGCCAGGAGCTGGATCTAGCTGATCAACGAGCGGTGTCAGACTTCTTCAAGCAAGAAAAGCCCGAGTACGTCTTCCTCGCGGCGGCTAAAGTTGGTGGAATTTTGTTTAATCAGCGCTATCAGGCTGATTTTCTCTATGAGAACTTGATCACGGCGACCAACGTTATCAACTCCGCCTTCGTTCACGATACGAAGAAGCTCCTGTTTTTAGGAAGCTCATGTATTTACCCGAAAATGGCTCCGCAGCCCATTAAGGAAGAGTCGTTGCTCTCTGGACCCTTAGAGCCAACAAACGAGGGCTACGCGATTGCCAAGATCGCGTGTCTTAAGTTGTGCGAGAAATATTCTCAGCAGTATGGACGAGATTTTATATCAGTGATGCCTACGAACCTGTATGGCCCCGGCGACAATTTTCATCCTGAGCACTCTCATGTGATTCCTGGAATGATGCGTCGCTTCCACGAAGCGAAAATGAAAGGGGCGACCTCTGTTACCACATGGGGAACAGGCACGCCGCGGCGTGAGTTTTTGCATGTGGACGACCTAGCGGCGGCGCTGCTTGTCGTGATGGATAGCTACACAGGCCAAGATATTATCAACGTAGGCACTGGTGAGGATGTCACCCTTAGACAACTCTCCGAGACGATGCGTGAGATAGTGGGCTTTGACGGGGAGATTGAATTTGACACATCGAAGCCGGACGGCATGATGCGTAAGGTGCTTGATGTAAGCAAAGTTAATGCGCTGGGATGGCGCCCAACATATTCTTTAGTGGACGGATTGCGAGCGACGTACAGTTGGGCCCTGGCGAATGGCATATTTAGCGACACGCCTTCCACTCAAGGGAAACAATCAGCAGCAGTATAGGCAGGGAAGCGATGACTCAGACCGCGGGAAGACTCTCTGAAAGTGAAACTGAATCAGTCTCGACATCGATATCATCGCATCCATCATGGCGTGTATTTGTTCACTCCCTTATAGCTGCTGAGATATCAGTTGTAACTCGCCGCCTTAGCAGGGTGGTGGCGTTGTGTAGGGGAGTTGAGGATAGTAGCCCCCTCTACAGCATGGTCGAGTCGCCTGTCCAACAGCGAGTGAGCTCGCTGGAGGAGCTTGAATCAGCCGTGGAAGGCGACCCTGAGTACGCTGGAGTCTTGCTAAACGGCACATTCAATCACGAATACGACATCGAGGGGATGTTGCGCTGTCTTAGGGCGAAAATGTCGCGCACGAGCCGTATCGTGGCCGTTATGTACAATCCGTACTTGCGTTGGGCGTATCATCTCGCCAATCGCTTTGGTATTCGCCAGGGTGAGGCGCCTTCAACGTTCGTGACGTCAACCGATTTGCGAAACATCGCGACTTTGGCGGGATTTGATGTAGTGCGAGTTCGACCCGTAGCGTTTTTCCCGTGGAAGCTGGGTGGGCTTGGCACCGCGATTAATCGCTTATGCACTGCGTTGCCGCTCGTTCGCTATCTAAGTTTGGCGTGGGTCGTGGTGCTCAGGCCAATCAAGCCATCCGCTGTAAAGCCTTCCCTGACAATTGTTATTCCAGCGCGTAACGAGCGAGGGAATATCGAATCCGCTCTTAAGAGGATGCCAGATCTCGGCGTTACTCCAGAGGTTATTTTCGTCGAGGGGCACTCCAGTGACGGGACGTGGGAGGAGATTGAGCGAGTAGCCGCCCTCTATAAGGATCAATTCCCGATCCAGTGCTTTCGGCAGACCGGAAAGGGCAAGGCCGACGCGGTCCGCTTGGGCTTCTCTAAGGCGAAGGGTGAGTTGCTCACGATTCTCGACGCTGACCTGACGATGCCGCCAGAGCTTCTTGGACGCTTCTATGAGGCGTGGACCAAGGGGTTAGCTGATTTTATTAATGGCAACCGTCTCGTGTACCCGATGGAGGGTGAGGCGATGAAGTTCCTCAACTGGCTCGGTAATATTTTCTTCGCCAAGGCTTTGAGTTTCGTGCTTGATGCGCGTCTTGGAGATTCTTTGTGCGGAACCAAGTTGATGTCCAAGCGCGATTATGAGCGGTTTATCGCGTGGCGAGGAGAGTTTGGAGATTTCGATCCGTTCGGCGATTTCGAGTTGATCTTCCCGGCGTGTTCGCTAGGCTTGGGGGTTATCGACGTGCCGATCCGCTATCGTGATCGTGTCTACGGTAGCACAAACATTCGACGCTTTTATCACGGTATGATGCTCTTCAAGATGACGTGGATTGGCTTCTGTCGTTTGAGACTCGGAGCGAAGCCCAAGACTCAGTCTCCTCACCTATGACGATGGTCGCTCTTACGCAGCACGACGTTGAGATCCATGAGAATCTCAAACACTGGGAGCAAAAGCCTCTCTTAAAGCGCATATACCGTGAGTTTCATGAGATCATCGCGGCGGCGACACTACCCGCCGACGCTGGTATCACCGTCGAATTGGGATCGGGAATTGGCAACATCAAGGATGTTTTACCGCATTGCCTTAGAACGGATCTTTTTCCGAATCCTTGGTTGGACCAAACGGAGAATGCCTATTCTCTGTCTTTCGCGGACAAGTCAGTGGCGAACATCATCCTTTTTGATGTGTTCCACCATTTGGAGCATCCAGGAGCGGCTTTCAAAGAGTTCGAGAGGGTTCTTATTCCGGGAGGTCGGGTTATTATCTTTGACCCGTGTATGAGTCTTCTGGGGTTGCTTGCGTACGGCGTCTTGCACCACGAGCCGATAGCGTTGCGTGATCCGATAGCTTGGATGCCGCCAGAGGGCTGGTCACCGCAGTCTGATCGTTACTATGCAGCCCAGGGTAATGCGTACAGGATTTTTTGGCGTCGAGACCTTTCACAGCTGCTTCCTCACTGGAAGTTGGTTTCAAAGCGCAGACTTTCGGCGTTGTCGTACGTTTGCTCCGGGGGATATAGCAAGCCTCAGCTCTATCCGGACGCGCTCTACCCCCTCGCAAAGGGTATCGACGTGGTGTGTGACCTGATGCCAGCTCTTTTTGCGACGCGGCTGTTAGTCGTGCTCGGGAGTCCTGATTAGCTGCCGGTAGCCGCCTGGTAAGGTGCTAACGCTCTCTAGGGTTGTTCAGACTAGCGGCGGCGTTAATTATGTCAGGTAGATAGCTAGACTCTGGCTGCTCTTGCGCGATCAGTGGTCACCTTGTCTCGAAGGTTGCTTCACGATAGTCTGTCCCAGCCCTGGTTCTAGAGGAAGGTAGCAGTGACAACTAGTCAAAGTTCCATCAGCGTCGTAATCCCCGTATACAACGAGCGCAAGACCATCCGCGAGATCGTACGACGGGTGAAAGCGACTCCGCGAGAGAAAGAGATTATCATCGTCGACGACTGCTCGACTGATGGTACGCGTCAGATTCTTCGTGAATTTGATAATGATCCGCAGGTCAAAGTTGTCTTGCAGATGCAAAACGGCGGAAAAGGCAATGCTCTCAAAGTAGGCTTTCAGGCCGCGACTAAAGATGTCGTGATCGTGCAAGACGCGGATCTTGAATATGACCCAGACGATTATGAGGCGTTACTTCGTCCGATCGATAACAACCGAGCCGACGTTGTATACGGCTCTCGCTTTTTATACGGTGAGCACCGAGTTCTCTACTTTCGACATAGTTTGGGAAACAGATTTTTAACCCTGCTATCAAACTTATTCACCGATCTGAATCTCACTGATATGGAGACCTGCTACAAGGTATTCAAGCGGGATATAATTCAGAACATCGAGATTGAGTCCGCGCGGTTCGGGTTTGAGCCAGAAATAACGGCCAAGATCGCTAAACTTGACTTGCATGTGTACGAAGTGCCAGTTCGTTACTACGGACGCTCCTACGCGGAAGGAAAAAAGATTACGTGGAAGGATGGAGTCGCGGCGCTCCGACATATCTTGAACTACTCGATGAGTCGCAAGAATTTCGTTCGGGATCTGAGCGCTATTCACCGCGTGATGGTGAGCCCTCCAGCACAGACCGATGTCGGAGTTGATACGCTCGAGGCTTTTGAGGACGCTCGGCGTTACAACTCGTGGATATGTGAGCGTATCGAGCCAGCGATTGGCGAGCGCGTGCTCGAGGTTGGCTCTGGAATCGGTAATATCATCTCCGAGCTTCTCGCTCGTAAGACGGTTCGTTCGGTCGTGGCGACTGACTTAAGCGCCTCATCGCTCGCGACTTTGCGTGACCGATTGGGGAATGACGATCGCTTAACGACGCAGGTGTGGAACGCTGAGGACCCGCCACCAACGAGTCTTCTCGCCGAGAAGTTTGACACGATCATCTGCTCTAACGTTCTTGAGCACATCGAGAACCACGAGAAAGCGGCGGGACATATGCGACAGCTGCTAAAGCCAAACGGCAAGCTTGTGATTCTCGTGCCGGCCGGTCCGGCTATTTACTCAGGTTTAGACGAGGATCTTGGGCATTTTCGTCGTTACACCAGAGACGAGCTGCGACGCGTGCTAGAGACCGCGGGTTGTCGCGTTGAGCGCGTGATCGATCACAATCTCGTGGGTGCTATCGGCTGGTGGTGGGCCGGTAAGGTGCGGGGTCGACGTGTTTTGCGAGCAAAGGACACAAAGACCTTTGATAAGCTCGTACCGCTCTTAAAGCCGATTGACGGGATCCTTACGAAGCCTTTCGGTGGAGTGTCGGTTATCGCTATCTCGAGTGTGGCGGCTGATGGTGCGGCTTCAGATCGTGTTAGGGAAACCGAAGTAGTCGCTCAACCTGTGTAGGTTATTCCTACAAATGGCCCTCTGATACCCGAGCATCCATCTTCTCAAGCATCGCTCGAGCCATCGGGCTGACCTTGCCGCGGACAACGATGTCTGTGGAGGTAAACTTGGCTTCCTTCGCTACACGAGCCTTAAAGTCCTTAAAGATGCCCGCCACGGTCTCGGTCCAGAAAAGGTAATCCACGGAGAGCGGCACGTAGAGGACTCCCTCACTGGTGACGGCGGCTGGAAGGTGGAGTGATGAGACGATCTTCTTAATTCGGGTGACTGAACTTAGATTCTCGAGCGACTCGGCGACTGACACGAAGTAAAGGGTGGACGCCTCGTTTGTCGCCTCGCAGGCAGCGCGAATGAAATCAGTGTGACCAGGTACTTTAGGGCCGATCGCCGTGAGGGACGCCGTGATAAAGCGCCTCGTCCAGGGCGTATAGGCTTTGTTGTCCAAGAACTTCGTCACGAGTTCCTCTGGAACGCCGAGGGTCTCGAGAGCTTTCTTGTTCTTCTTGCGAATCTCGTCTGGATCCTCATAGAGCGAGAGCTTCTCGGCTCGCTCATACCACCGATTAAACGTTCCTAGCTCTCCGAGGAGTCCCAGCCCTGGAACGAACTTAAACGCTGTGCCGACAGTCGTCTCAATAGTCGCGACGCGCACCACTTCACCGCGCAGCGTCTCGTTGGTTGTATAGGGATTGATCTTTAGCTTCCTAAACCACTCACGTTGATTCTTGGTGTAGCCGATGTAGTCGAGTCCCAACTTAGTGCCCTGATCGAGGGTGCCAGAGAGTGACGCTGACTTTGAGTCTGAAGGTTTTTTTGGGTCTTTTGCCTCGTCACTTGAGAAGGCGTCGCCAACGGCGTTCGCCGCGCCCTTGCCTTGACGGTACGCCCACGAAAAAAGCTTCTCAGCTCCCTCAGGGACGGCGCTTAGCGTGTCTCCTATCTTTTTCGGATCGCTGACTATCTTGGCGGTCTTTTTGACTAGATTAACGGGCGCGAGCACGATGCCTTTGCCAGCTTTGTAGGCGCTGTCGCCAAAGACCTTTGTGCTCGTGAGTTTGTCTAGTTCAGCGAGGGCAACTAGCTCGCCGACGCGGGTCTCAAGGAGCTGTTGTCCCTCGACCTCAAAGACGCCAAAGGTGGATTCGATCCGATAGTTGTTGAAGTACCCATCGCTCGTAACCGTCTCGTTTACCGAGTGGTAGGGGCCCGTAAGGAGTTTGCGCGGAAGTAACTTCGAGGCTGATAGAACCGGCGGTGTCTCGAATTGCGCTGTGGGGGCGGCGGTGGAGGGCGTTGAGACGCCCATAATGAGCGTCGCTAGTCCTGCGCTGATCCACACCTTTCCTCTTAAACGAGCCTTGAGACCTAGATTCATAGCCATGTGAGTCCTGACGTGAGAGAGTCCAAAAAATGAACTTATTTTAGTCGAACACCAACAGGCCGCCACCGACGAGGCTCGCCACAAATGAGAGAGCTTTAGCGTCGGGCGTAAGCTTGCGAATGGCGTCGGTGGGGATCGTCACCTGGTCCGCAATCAACATCGCTACCTTAGCGACCTTCCCCCCAAGTTCCGATCTCTGTCCATTAGCGTAGAAGATGATCGAACCCCCGTCGCCACGCACATAAGCGAACCGAGCGCCCTCGGCTCTTGAGAGAGTGCTGGCGTTCTCGAGCGCCTTCTTAATAACCGCAGGAGCGGGCGTCTTCGCCATGCGCTCAAACTCGACATCGCAGTAGGGCTCCGTCGTGAAACTTCCGAGCCAGTCGGTGATAAATGAATCGGAGAGCATCTCCTTCTCCACCGCGGCCTTAAGCTTCTTTATCGCCGCGGGCGATATCTCGCCTGGCTTCTGGGCTTTAAGGTCAGGGTCTGAGTATCGAAGCGTCTCGCTTCCCTCTGACATCGCCTTTGAGACAAGTCCGTTCATGACCTCATGGACAGTAGGGGCACGGAATCCGACCGAGACAGTCATGCACTTGTCTCCCTGCGCGATTCCGTGGTGAGGAAACCGTGGTGGAAGGTAGAGAATGTCACCTGGCTCCAAGACCCAGCGGTGCGTGGGCTTGAACTTCTTCAACAGGCGAATTGGTAGCCCTGGCACGAAATCATCCTTCTCTACGGGGCGATCCTCAATCAGCCACTCACGTTTGCCGTGCGCCTGAACGAGGAATACGTCGAAGTTGTCGACGTGCGCGCCGACGTTACCCTTGTCGTAAGCGACACTAATCATGACGTCATCGATGCGCCAAAAAGGGATGAACGAGAAGTGATCGAGGAGTCCGTGCACCTGGGGCACGAAGCGATCGACGCCGTTTACGAGAATAGTCCAATGGGTCTTTGGGAGCTTGGAGAAAAGAGATGGCTTGAAGGGGCCGCGCTTGAGCTCCCACGGAGTTTTGGCGCCTTTTTCCATGATCAGCCGCGATTCCACACGCTTATCACAGCTTAATCCCGCTACCTCATCGGGAGTGATGAGATCCGGGAAGGGAAAGAGCGCTCGCTTCATGAGAAGCGGCTTCTTCTGCCAGTAGCGGGAGAGGAACTCTTGCTGGGTTAATTTACCAAGGATGGGCCAGGTGGGATTAGTTTTGGTACTCATAGGTATGCCAAAGGATGCGTTAATTTGGGCCTTCACGCTAGCCGCAGGGTAAAAAAATGATATCCTGCTAGGCGCTTCGCGCCTTGGGTCGTTTTTGTCAGAGAATTCTTTCTCGGTTGCGATAAGGCTCAATTCCGACTCGGGAGCATAGAAGGTGAGACTCTCATGGTAGATACACGTAAAGATGGGGCGTTCGGGGACCTGTTACCCGATGCCTCTCACAAGGTTATAGTAGTGCTCGTGGAGCCAGGTGAAGCGCGCAACATCGGCGCGGTGGCGCGGGCGATGAGTAACCTCGCCGTGCGAGATCTGCGGCTCGTATCCCCGCGTGCGTTTGACCTCACGATGGCGAAGGGTGTGGCGTGTTGGGGCGAGGACCTTATCGACAGCAGTCAGCGATTCGAGTCGCTGCAAGAGGCAGTGCGCGATTGTCATGAGGTGGTAGGATTCGCCTCGGATAGTAGTGGGCACCGCGTTCCACAAGCGACGCTTGAAGAGTGGGTCAAAACAACAAGCCAGGGCGCCGCTCGGACGATCGCTCTAGTGTTCGGCTCAGAGGACAACGGACTCTCGAAAGCTGAGTTTCCGCTCTGCCAATATCTCATTCGTATCCCATCAAGCGGCGCTAATCGTTCCTACAATCTCGCCCAGTCAGTTTTGCTGGCTTTGTATCAGATGCGAACCGAGGGACAGCGCTATGTTGGGGGCGAGGAGGTCGAATGGTCCACGAGTGCTCAGCTTGAGGAGCTCTCCTCGATGGTGTTGCGGGTCGCTGAGGACGTTGGCTTTCTTAATGAGAACTCGCCAGAGCATATGACAGATTTATTGATGAACATGACGCGACGAGGACGGTTCAATGTTCGCGAGCTGAAGATACTTACCGGATTGTTTGGGATGATTCGGAAGCGGTTGACCTAAGAGAGGGGCAAGTGTCATCTCGAAGCACCGCTAAGACCAATTGATGGTGATACCTAAGAGCGGTAAATTAAACTAGCCGTTTAATTTGGCCCGTTTGCTTGAGTAGTAACCCTACCTGCGGTGCAATAGTGCTAGCGAGTTATACAGGACGGGTAGAAGGATGTAGCGAGCGGCGTCTATATGCGAACGGGTTTCGCCTGCAGACGCTGTTCGTAGATGTAGCTAAAGCAAGTGCTTTGCGGTCGAGCGGCGATCTCTCGTTCTTGAAAGGAACGCGATCGTGAGATTGATAATTGTTGATCAGAGTTGGAAATGCACGGGAGAATACTTGGGTGAATTGATCACCTGTTCACAGGTTCTGACGGAGTCCGGGATTACAATCCAACTCATGCCGCACGAGCGAGTTTTGTCTGCCGTTGAGGCGCACGACGCCCAAGCAGGAGCCGTATATTGGCTTCTGAAGCGATCCCCTCAGGGAGAGGTGACTCTCGTTCCGACTCCAATAGGTGAGGGTGTCTACTTCTCGAAAACGGATGTAGATGCCCGCTCCGGAGGAGAGGAGCTGTTCTTTCCGGAGATGATCATCGGCGACGAGCGATGGTTTCTCGAGGTTCGCGCTCCCCGAATCATAGAAGATGACGGCGATGCTGAACTCACCTATGAGGAAGATGGAAAACGCGGTCCAGATGATAGCTTGGGGCCCGCCGACACCATCATCTTTGAGTGAGAAACCTGCTTTGATGAGTTGGTTGATGGCATAGCGCGAGCGGTTTTCAGAAAGGTTCATTCCGTTCTGTATTGCTCGCGCTTTTTTGAGCGGCTTGGCGCCACGCTTGATCGAATCTGATGAGCTCTCCCTTCGGCGCAGCCTAAAAATGCGAAAGGTCTCGCCCGAATAAACGCGCTTTGAACCAATCGAAGACTACGAGCACCTTATTGCGTAAGCTCACTAACTTAGTGAGGTAGACCCAGCGCCACATTAGCCACGCCATCCATCCTCGCAAGCCCCCAGCGGGAGTGTCCGCGAGACCCTTGTTATTGCCGACATACGCGAGCATTCCCTGGTGAAAATACCCAAAAGGCTTTGGCGTCCTTCCCTTTGCCCATACATCCAGCGACTTTCCGAGATACTTGCCCTGCTGCTGAGCGACTTGGGCGGTTGTTGGATACTCTTTGCCAGGGATGAACGAACAGTCACCAAGCGCGAAGATGTCCTGATGGTCGGAAACCTGCAGATAGCTGTTGACGACGATCCTTCCTCTGTTGTCTTTCGAGAAACTGCTGCTCTGCGCGAGATTGGTGGGGCGTATACCCGCCGACCAGATCGTCATCCCAGCTGGAAGCACCTCGCCGTCGCTAAGGACGACGGCATCTTCGCGCACCTCCTTTACCCGAGACGCGGTACGGACGGTTATCTTTTGTCTTGCGAAGGCGCGCATCGCGTAACGACGAAGGGTCTGGCTAAATACGGAAAGGATCTCAGAGCCAGCCTCAACGACTGTTATCGATATGTCAGCGCTGATTTCTGGAGCGACACGACGAATCTCGCGGCGCGCTAGGTCAGATAGCTCGCCAGCGAACTCGATTCCGGTTGGGCCACCTCCGACTACCACGAATGAGAGCAGTGTGCGTCGTTCCTCTCGCGTTAGCGAGGGAAGTAGGGCCTTCTTTATCTGCTCGACGATTCTCCCGCGGATAACTCGAGCGTCGACGCTCTCTTTGAGCGGTAGCGCGATCGTGTCGGCCCCGGGAATCCCGAATGTTTGAATGCGGGCGCCGACCGCTATCACAAGGGTATCGTACGGCAGCGTTGACTCCTGCGCCTCATGGCTGGGCTTGATGCGCACCGTTTTCGAAGCTGGATCTATTCCGGTCGCTTCGGCGCAGACGAAGCGAACATCCTTACGAAACCCGAGAAGGGGTTCCGTAATGCTGCGCAACTCCACCGTGCCAACAGTTGAGGAAGCGAGTAGTGGTGTGAAAAGAAAGTGATCCCGCGGCGAGACAATCGCGATATCATAAAGAGCGAGCGAGACGCGTTTCGCGACTTGAAGAGCCGCGAAACCGCCTCCAAGTATGAGTAGTTTTCTTTTCATGCTTCCTCCTTTTTGCCGGCGCCAAGTAGGCGTGTGATTCGAACGTCGAGTTTGAGAAGTCTTTTGATGAGAGACCGAGGTAGCCTTCGCGTCTTGCGATAAAAATTGAGTCCACCTTCGAGGAACTTAGCGAGGTCGCTCACCTGTGGTGGGATATCCGACGCATGCTTACGTCGAAGCTCGTTCAAAAAGTGCACAGTTGGTTCGAGCTCGGTCCGCATACGTCGATCGGAGATAACCTCGAACATCTCCCAGGGATCTTTGGAACATGTAAAGTAATCTCGCCTGTCTCCCTTGAAGTGAACCACGGAGACAACCCCCCACGTTTGAAGCTCTCGGATGCCAGTGCTCACATTCGATCGCGCCAGAGAGAGTCGCTCGCTGATCTCTTGGGCATGAAGCGGGCGGTCCTCGATAAATAAGAGCGCGTGAATCTGCGCCAGAGCTCGATTGATTCCCCAGCGACTCCCCATCTCTCCCCAGTGCAAGACAAGCTGTTCCTTAATGGAGTCCGAGCTTCTCTGCGTGTTAGCGCCGCCCATATTCAAATCCCCTACGTTCAGTAATTTCTAATATAACAGAAATTAGAGATAACGGCAGCGCAATGGTTGATGTAACTAGCTGATGAGGTTTGAATTCTGAATTCTCGTCGGTTATGTTCCGCAGAATGTTCTGTAATCGGCAGTATCGTCGGCGGATCGATACTTAATATGCGGACGCTCATACGGACGACGCAGTACGCTCACAAGCTCATGCAATGGTGTTAGGTTGCTTTCTTGCGCCGCCGCGACGAGCGCCTCCTCAACGAGTCGGTTTCTGGGGATCACGTGGTGATTTTTAATTTCCTGAGAGACTGATTCCTTCCACTTCGCGTGCCACGCGCGAAATCTATCATCGGATGATGATGGTTCCGCTAAGGAGAGATCAGCAAAGGTGTTGGTGTAATCAGCGCCAGTCTCATACATCCAGCGGTAGAGCTCCTCGAGCGAGGATAGGTCCCCGCCAAGCTTCTGGGACATCAAGCGCTCTAACTCGGCATTAAAGGCGAGAGGAAACGTCTGCAGCGCCTCTTCCGCTCTCTTAATAGCGACTTCAGTCGCGTCAGCGAGAAGTGGTAATAGAGTCTCGGCGAAGCGCGCCAAGTTCCAATGCATAATCGAGGGCTGATTGCCAAACGCGTATCGGCCCTGTGTATCGATAGAGCTGTACGTCGTGCTGGGATCGTATCGGTTCATGAACGCGCACGGCCCGAAATCTATCGTTTCGCCCGAGAGCGCCACGTTGTCGGTGTTCATTACTCCGTGAATAAAGCCAATGCTCATCCATTGAGCCACAAGTTTGGCTTGGCGAGCGATGACCTGGCGGAGAAATCGATAGTATTTGTCGTCTTGAGCGAGAAGCTCAGGATAGTGTCTTTGGATCGTGAAGTCAGCGAGCGTGCCTAACTCATCGTCAGTGGCGTACTCAAAGGTTCCTATTCGCAGGTGACTCGCCGCCACTCGAACCAGAATAGCTCCCGGCTCTTGCGAAAAGCGGAATACGGACTCACCTGTGGTAAGCACCGCAAGCGATCGCGTCGTGGGGATGCCGAGCGCCGCGAGCGCCTCAGACATGATGTATTCGCGCAGCATCGGTCCCAATGTTGCTCTGCCATCACCCCTTCGTGAGAACGGAGTACGTCCCGAACCTTTAAGCTGAATGTCCCAGCGCTTGCCGTCAGGGCTCTCGATCTCGCCTAAAAGAACAGCTCTACCATCGCCGAGCACGGTGTAGTTTCCGAATTGATGACCGGCATAACCGAGCGCCAGAGGGGTGGTGCCTGGTTGAATAACAGCGCCCGATAGAATGTTCGCGTCTCGCAGATCCACCCCAAGCTGTTTCGCGAGCTCGTCGTTGTAGATAGCGATTTCAGGCTTAGGGTAGACCTCGGGTCGAACCTCACGCCGAAACTTTACAGGTAGTGATAGGTAGGAGGGGGGAAGTATCACGCGCGCTCTCGAAGGTATCTATACACGTTTAACAATCTTGATCGCAAAGGTATCGCTTTTTCCGTTAGTTGTCGCTGTTCCGCGATGTACTCCTCTCTTCCATCATCAGCTTCAATTCGGATCGGTTTCATGTCGAGGTTAGAGAGATCGTAAGGACTCGCTCGCATATCGACAGCGCGAGCTTCACACGCCATCAAAAACGAGTCAGCGATAAGATCGCTCGAGCACCACGGCGCTATCTTGTGAGCGAACCGATATAAATCCATGGTGACGTGGATACAACCACGTTGGTCAAAGTCGGTCGTAGTCGCGCGCGACAATGAATGTCGATTGAGCGGCGCTGCTTCGGGGGTGAAAAAGCGATATGCGTCGTAGTGCGTGCACCGCAACTCGGCGTCGTCGACGACTCTGGCTATCTCAGCTTTTGATAGGCGCAGTGGAATCTGTGAGTGTCTCGCTGTCTCGGCTTTATACACCATCGCCCATTCATGGAGCCCAAAGCAGTGGAATGACGCTGGACGCTCGGCGGTCCGCTCCAGGTAGGTGATAGCCCAGGAGAGATAGTCTCTGCGGTGAGAGGGGAAGGAAGAGGCGGGTATCACCCAGCCATCCGCTCCCTCGATAAAATCCTCGCACCAGTCGAGTTCATCGGGATGGGCGTCAATAAGCGAGACATCAACCCCAGGTGTCCAGCGTTTGAGGTAGGCGGGACGAAACGAGTAATAGGTAAAGAGAAAATCGTAGACGGGGTGCGGGACGCCAAGATTCGCTCGGTACACCCGGTCATCAGTCCATGCGCCTACCTTCGCCTGATGCTCCTCTCGAAGTCGCTGCCAGGTCTCGCGCGAAAGGCTTGTAGCCGCCGTGTAGTCCACGCCGCTCATTACGATGGTGGAGCCTCGAGAGCGCTCGCCCCATTGTTTGTGGTTGAATATGCCTCACGCTGAGCGATTACCTTGAAATTACTGTCACGCTGAACTGGCGTGAATCCCGCTTGCCGAATGTGGAGCTCAAGTTCCTCGGGGCTCATCGACCATTTCTGCGCTGTTGGAGCCCCTGCTTGCGAGACCACATTCTCCTCCATCATCGTGCTTCCGATATCATCGCATCCCATGTGAAGCCCGATCTCAGCGACGTGCGGTCCGCATGTTGGCCAGCTTGATTGATGATGCGTGATATTATCCAGGACGATACGGCTCCACGCGACGTTCTTGAGGTACTCAACGGCGCCCGCGCCGTACTTACCGACGTGCCTGCTTCTTCCAAGGGAGGTACGCTCATTGAATTGATGGGTCCACGAGATGAAAAGGTTAAACCCCTTTTTGCCCTTGTCGAGCGCCCGATCGTGGAGTGTGCGAAGCCTCTCAAGGTGATTGACGCGATGCTCAATGCTCTCACCAAATCCGATCACCATGGTGGCGGTGGTGATAAGCCCCAAATCGTGAGCCTCCGACATTATCTCAAGCCATCGGCCCCCAGAGATCTTTTTCGGCGAGACTCGCTTACGCACCTCATCGTCCAGGATCTCAGCTCCTCCACCGGGCAGACCGTAGAGTCCTCTTGTTTGAAGATCAGAGAGAACCTGTTTCGAGCTCTTGCCGGAAACGATCGTCATCTGGTGGATCTCAGATGGCGAGAAGGCGTTGAGCTGAACTTTATAGCGTGAATGAATCCACTCGATCATATCCAGATAGAACGAGTAAGGTAGCTCATCGTTGTGTCCGCCTTGAAGAAGTATTCGACTGGCGCCGAGCTGTACAGCCTCCTCGATCTTCTGACCTAACACGTCTCGTGAGAGCACGTAGGCCTCGGGGTCTTTCGGGTCATGCCGATAGAAGGCGCAGAAGGAGCAATCGGAGTTGCACACGTTGGTATAGTTAATGTTCCTGTCGATGAGGTACGTGACGTTTTTCTCTGGATTGTGTTGAAACCTCACATATTGGGCGAGGCTTCCCATCTCATGCAGGTCAAAGAGGTTCCAGGCGGCGAGAGCTTCAGCTTTGGTTAGGCGCTCACCGGCGTGGATCTTGGAGGTCAGGGTAATTTTATCAGTCACAGGGCGACTCCGAGAAGAGACTTCTGGGTAGGACTCTACCACAAAAACTGAGAGAAATTCATCTGGTGGCATGGACTTATAGGGGCTATTTAAAGCGAATGTTCGCTCTACGCTACAGGTTCGCCCAGGGCGCATAGCGATAGAGGCCCAAAGTAGAGTATCCTAACCAGAAGGGTTCAGCATGAAAACACTCCTCTATCTGGGTATCGACCAAGGCTCAAGCTCCACAAAGGGAGTGCTCCTTGATGAGCAGGGCGGTTCCGTCGCCGAGTGGTCCGTCCAAGTGCCATCCCCAGAGGTGAATGAGCGGTGCGTTGAGCAGGACCCAGAAGGGGTGTTTCTCTCAGTCATCGAGATATTCGAGAAAGCGATCGAAAAAGCCACCGCGCTCGAGGCTACTATCGCCGCGGCGGGTCTCGCCGTCCAGCGCTCGGGGGTGCTGGCGTGGAATGCTCCCGATGGAATGGCTGTTCACCCGGTCATTACATGGGCGGACACGCGCACCTACCCGCAGATTCAAGCGCTTGGACGAGGCGTGGAGCTAATCTCGAACCAGACAGGGATACCAACGATCCCCAACTTCGCGGCGCCCAAGATTCATATCCTACAACGAGAGTTTCTGGAGCCCTCCATTTACGTTGGAACACTCGATTCATTTCTTGTGTTTCGGTTAAGTGAGGGCAGGGTGTTTATTACCGAGGACACGATGGCGTCTCGCACGATGCTCTATAGCTTGGCTGAGCGCGCGTGGAGTGATGGGCTGTGCCGGCAGTTTCAGATCGATAAAAAAAGGCTCGCGCGCGTTAACCCATCACTTGCTCCCCATACGGTTTTTCGTGAAGTCCCTATCACGGCGCTGCTCGGGGACCAGCAGGCGGCGCTTTTGGGACGGCTAAGCGTGGGAGATCGACCACTCTTAAACCTCGGCACGATCGCCTCTCTGACACGCGGCACGGGTAGCACTCCGCTCCAAAAACCAGCGCTTAAGACGACAGTCTTGTATTCTCGTTTAATGCCGAACGCGGGCGTGCGCGAGATGGTCTATCTGACAGAGGTAACTTCTTCAGTCACGGGGACCGTACTCCGTGAGCCGCTGCGTCGTCAGTGGTGTGAGGACATCGAGAGTTT
>CAIVDM010000214.1 GCA_903904735.1 uncultured delta proteobacterium | reverse complement strand
GCTCGATGTGTCTGTCATTCACCCCGGGGGCGAATTGGGAGGCGCGCTCCTCTCCTCTGATCACGTTTTGCGGGATGGGGAGGTGTATCTTGTGAGCGGCTCTCTGGAGGAAGGAAGGCGAAGGGAGCTTATCAGCTCGCTCGTCCTAGAGGCTGAAGCAGCGTCTGTTGAACTTGAATCGCCAGACGTGGGGATAGTTGAACTTGTTTTGACGCCGCGATCCGAGTTTATCGGCAAGACGCTTGCTGACCTTCATTTTCGCGAGAAGTATGACGCTCAAGTGCTCGCGCTGTGGCGTGATGGCAAGGCGCAGATGTCCTTATCCTCCGCCTTGCCTCTCATGTACGGGGACGCGCTTCTTGTTCAAGGCGCGCGCAAAAGTTTGACAGTGCTCGCTAAAGAACCAGATTTCGTCGTTCTCTCCGAGCATCGAAAAACACCACCTCTTTCATCGAAATCGTTCTTCTCAATTATCGCGCTATTCATGCTGATGTTTACTCCGCTTCTGACGGGGATGCCTGTACACCAAGCGGCGTTCCTCTCTGCCTGCCTCGTTATTTTTTGTGGGGCGGTAACGATGGAGCAGGTCTATCGAGAGATCGACTGGCGCGTGGTGTTTCTTCTTGCGCTTCTTATTCCCCTCGGAACCGCGGTTGAAAGAGCCGCCGCGGGAGAGGTGATTGTGCAGGCATTGGGAAGCATTGCGACAACCACACCGCCACTACTTTTGGCGGCTATCTTCCTGTGCGCCGGAAGCCTTCTGAGCCAAGTTATCGATAGCTCCGTGTCCGTGATATTTTTAGGGCCGATCGCGTTGGTTCTTGGCAGACACGCCGGGGCCGATCCATATGGGTTGCTGATGGCTGTAACGCTCGGCAGTTCGTTGGCGTTTGTGCTTCCCACCAGTTGCCGGTCGAATATGATCGTGAGTGGAGCTGGAGGCTACCGAGTCTCTGACTTCGTTCGCGTTGGTGTTCCCTTTACTATCGCGATAGCTGTGGCGCTACTTTTGATGCTTCAGTTGCGTGCCCTGTAGCACGGCGATCAAAGACTCCCGCGGCTCTGTTAGTTTTTGCTGGGGGCTACCATTCCAACGATTCGTCCAATGAGGATGACGAGGTAGAGGTTTCCACCCAGGCTCTCCACCGCTATGACATTTCTTACCAATTGGGATTGAGCTGGAAGCGTTGGAGAGCCTCCGCTGATAGCGACGAGGGAGCAGTACAGCATTTCGGAAAACGTAGCGAAACCTGGGCTCAGAGCGACTCCGAAGGTAAGCGGTTCGATTAAATTAAGAAGCTCAAATATGCTCGCGAAGCTAATGGCGATCATGAGGAATAGGCTGACAGCGCCCCAAAGGTTATTTTTTGTGATGTTATGGGAGGAGAATACATCCTTGAACACCCAATATATGGTCAGAAATTCAACACTCAATAGGCCGATATGAAGTATTGTAAAGCCTGCTGAGGGGTCTTTTACAATCTGCAAGAAAGGATTCTGGAGGACGAGCATTATGAGGAATAACGTGATCAGGTAGAGGAAGAGAAAGACGATCACGGCTTTGCGACGCAGAAAATTCTTAAGAAGATCCCACACAAGGTAGAAGTACGTAGCGCCGAGCGCTGTGTACACCGAATCGTGAATTACGGTGAACATGGGAGCCCGACACAATCGAAGAATCTCGGCCAAAAAGAGCGCCACAAATATCAAAGCGCTCTGAATAATGAAGACGTTTCGATAGTCTCGCGTTTTGGCTGCCGCTGAGGGCCTTTCGTGGTCGAAAAAATCCATGGAAGATATTTGCACGGTGGGAGCTGGGCGCACTAGGGAGATAATGGAGGGCTCTGATCGCCAGTGCCCGGGGCTCGAAGAAAGTGAAGGAGTAGCTGGTCTTGGCTAACGGCCGCTGCTTGCCTCGTATTACATCGTCGCAAAGCCTTAAGGGTACGACTGGGAAGTCCCCTCAAGGGGGCTTTACCGGCGTGCGTCCTTGGCAGATCGGAGGGATCAATTTTATCGAGACATCCCTTTGAAAGAGGTCGTTTTGAGATCGTCTCATAGACCGGCACTGGAAGGCGTCGAAGTCCATTGGGCGAACCGCGAGAACAGGCGGGGAGTCCTCTGATGACGTATATGACCGACATGTCAGCGCCATTATGTAACCGGAGTCCCCCTTACGGTTATATCCTTTATGGGTATAGCTATTAAGGGGTTTTGACATGAACATGAGATATCTGGTGGTTTTCTCTCTGTGCTTGCTCACGCTCAAAAACGCGGTGGCCGAACCATATACGTTCACTGAAAAGGACTTTATTCAATACGGCATATACTTCACCGCTCCCCGAGCTCGCACCTCCGAAAAGTTACTTGAGGTGAAATACGGAGACATTAAAGGGTGGTACAAAGCAATCGCCCCGCAGGTTTCAGATAAGGATATTCCCGCCACGAGCCAACTTCTTAAAGTGAAGACAGCGCAAGGATCCATTCGAGTAAACCGCCGAGGAAACGCCGGCGTAACGATAGTGAGAGATACCCACAACGAAGCCAAGCGCGTCGGAACCAAACGTCTTGAGGTGGTCTTTGAAAACGCGGAGTGTACTGACGCAAAGGGAGTAACGTCCCTGTGCAAGGCAACGCTCGTGCTCACTACGAAGGTGCCCGACAAGAACGTGATTCGAGAGTCGCGCGCGCTCAGTATTACGACGACAACGGGATTAAGCTTTACATTTCGTTCTCCGAGAAGCGACGGCTCGAAACCACTTAATCTTCCGCTTCTTCGCAGATCTCCGGCGATCTCCAACTACGCGTTTGAGTGGCGTCCGGGAAAAGACTAATAATCGAGCGTCCGTTTGAGTCTTGCCTCGAATGGGCGCTCCTTTTTCGGCGACGCAGTTAGGGAGTTGGTTTGGAACGGGTTGGTGTAGAGCCGGCGTAAAAGTGCATAACCTTCCAAACGTCGCCCAAAAACTAACGGTTAGCGGGGACGGATGGAGAATTTATGCGAGGACTCTCTACCGACTTTGCGCGGCGCGCGGCATCCATCACGGGTCATTTGCAGGTGGTTCTAAATCGAGACAGCTGGTCAAGTGCGGCGATGCCGTTCGCATGTTCGACCTCAGCTGCCTTTATAGTTTTTTCTCTGCCGCTGGTTTGGCCGCTCTCAAGGTAGTTCGCTCGGCGGATGATGCGAAGGATTGTTTGAAGGGAGTTGTTCAGGCTGTTCCTGGCAAACTCAATCGTTGGTCCGTCATCGACTATGTGGCAGCCGATAAGGAGCTCGGAGCAGCTCCGGCTCTCACGAGGGAGCTTCTCCAGCGCTTGTTTCATATCAAGTACCTGAGCAGCGGCTTTTTGGCGCGCTCGATCGAAGCCTTCTCGGATATTTTTTTTCTGAGCATCTGTCGCCGCTTCTAGACGCTTCGCGCTTGCACGTTTCAGGATCTCGGTGGCGCTGAAGATAAACTCGCCCAGTTTTACAGCGCTTTCTTGAACGATTTGTTTGGGGGCCATGTTATTAGTAGATGGACACGTACACACCTTGGTGCTGGGGCTCACGACGACCGGAATACCTGACAGGCTCCAGGTAAGCTCTGTATCGACAGGGAGCGAGAAAGCTCCGATGTTACGACCAGCAAAGAACTGGGTGGGTTGAGAGCGATCTGGCGGATTCGGGGAAAAGTTGTTGAGTGGTCCGATCGGAAGCATTATCTCGAATGGGTTCGGATTTGAGTATCCCATCACCGCGGACAGGGAGCCTGCGTCTGAGGTGTTGATACATGACGCGAGAGGCTCAATTGGCTTTAGCTTCGGACTGTTCGAGGAGATCTCAACCCTTTGCGTTCTACCGGTAGCCGTCTTTAACGTCCAGGCTGTAGGGTCACCGCGAAAAAGGACTTTGAATACCCCGCGATGTTGACCCGGTCTAAATTCGGTCGGCTGTCCAAGCGACGATCCTTCGGG
>CAIVDM010000213.1 GCA_903904735.1 uncultured delta proteobacterium | reverse complement strand
GGCAGCGCGACGCCCGTCGCGTTTTCGGTATCTACATGGGTGTTCTGTCCAAGTGGTGATACAGGGCTCGTCACGATACGCTCTGAGAAGCCTTTATTGGCGACATTAGCGATATCGTATACTCGGAAACCGTCGGGTCCAGCGGCGGTGTAAAGGTATTCGCCGCGCATCTGGATCGAGCGAGTGTCACCTTCAACGCCGTGGTGTCGATGACTCTCTTGAAGCTCTAAAGCGTTCTGTCGGTGCTTCTTAAAGTAATCGGGGTACGCGTAGCGGTGGAGATAGCTACCGATTACGGCCTGAGGCTCATCCCATTCAGTCACCTGTACACCTTCAAGCCCCTCTTCGCCCGTCGCTACCCAGGTGTAATAGCCCATAAAGTTGACGAAGTTTGTGCCCAACAAAAGCAGCTGCGCCATGATGGCGTTGTTATCGTTGTCCTTGGAGAGGTGACAATCTTTACAATCTTTTGTCTCTCGGGTGCGTACCGTATGCGGAAAATGCGGCGCGAACGCTTGGGAGCTATACCCTGCGGCTGAAGTTGGAGGCTGCTGGAAGTATATCTTCTGACGGTTCGCATCTGTTGAGCTTAAGACCAACGCGCTCGATGATCGCACCGGCACGATCTTGCCGTTCTTCGCTGGACCGTGACGCCCGAGTTGATACATATCATCGCGAGCAACTTGCGGATTGTAGCTTGCCCAGTTACGCGTCTGTTTTCCTTCATAATGGTTGGTGGTCGTTTTCCAGTTCGCCTGAATCGGCAAGTGGCACCCTCCACACGCCGTTGTCCACGAGCTGTGGCATGCGAAGCACGACATATCATCCTCAGGGTGCGCGAGATTTGCCGAGAAAGAGCTCTTCGCCGCGTCCTTCGCGGAGGCGAACGCGTAGGTGTCCTCACCATCTTTGAGCTTCATGACAAGCTTTGCTTTCGCCGAACGCTCGTTAAAGTCTTTAGTCGCTGGGTTTACAGAGTCTTTCACCTGCTTCACTCGCCACGAGAGTCCAGGGGTAACAAGCGACCGTTGGTAAAGCTGATCACCTTCCCAGCTAAACTGCTTCTCTCCCCACGGTGTTCGCTTCAGCGAGAGATCCCTTCCACCGTCAGCCGCCGCGGGTCCGGAGGTTTTAAGCGTCGCTCGCTGTGTGACGGAGCCGTGGCAATCCTGGCATCCGATCTCTACTGCCTGCGCTACTTCTCCGTAGATATGCCCATCGCCGTGAGCGTCCTGCCCGAAGTGACAATCAACGCACTGCATACCGAAATCAACATGGATGTCCTGGAGGTGCACTGCCTTCTTGAACTTCTCAGGATCATCAAAGGAGACTATCTTGCCGTCTTTGTCGAGCAAGTGCCCCTTACGGTCGCGTTTATACACCGCTCTAAAATTCCATCCGTGCCCATGATAATCAGCGAACTGAGTCGTATTAAGCTTGGGATTGAGATCGCTGACTCGCTTTAAGAAATCGAGGTCAGTCCACTTTCCACGAATCGCCGCTTCCTCTGGATTATGCAGCAGCGACGCGTACGTTTCCTCGGTTGTTGGATACTTCTGCTTCTCGGGCCACATGTGAGGCGCGTCCGCCTCGTAGTCCCACATCGTGTATCCTAAATACGTGTTCACGAACATATTAGGTTGGTGCATGTGACACACCATGCACTGGCTCGTGGGAATTGCTCGCGTGAAGGAGTGCTTGAGTGGATGTCCCTCCTCATTCTTGGGGATCGTTGGATCAATGGTTTGGGATTTGCCCTCGTGACCGAACTTCGCGTACGGCCCTGAATGGCGCGGGTCACGATCGTTGGCGTAAATAGAGTGACAGGCCGTGCACCCACTACTGCGGTAATCACCAGGGTGGTCATTGGTGCCGAGAAAGCTTAGGTGCGGATCATTGAGACGGGTCTTGTGAATATTTAAGAGAGGAACCGCG
>CAIVDM010000212.1 GCA_903904735.1 uncultured delta proteobacterium | reverse complement strand
CGTACGATCGATTGGTTCAGTGACGGAGCGCCCACGATGCAGCAGCTCGTGCTTGCTGATCAGATGCGATTGCCTGATTCGTTAGGTCGCTCCACGGAAAGCGAATCGGATAGTGAGGAGCGTGGCGATGATAATGAGACGCTCCATCGACTGCCAGACTTCGCAGATCCTCGCCGAGATTACGCCTCGGATTCAAAGATTAGCGGCGTTTGGGTGTGGGGGTCTAAGGATCAAACTAACCTCTCGTCCCATCAGGGCCTAATAGCTATCCGTGAGCGAAAGAATGGGCAGGTTGAGGTTATGACTGTCGGAGAGATCGGCGTGCGTGATAGCGCGGGCGTGACTCGAGCGTTGCAGAAATACTATCTTATGACTGGTAGTGTGACGAAGGGCGCGGACGGCTCTATCAAACTAGTGTTCAAAGATCCGCACAAATACTCATCAGAGAGCGCTGCCACTCTTGATGAGCACAATGGAGTCCTGCGTGGAGAGACTACGCAGCGTGTCGCCGAGACAAAGGGCACTACGTCCATTAAGTATTCGTGGGAGGCGCGTAAGGCGCTGCGTTGAAACTAACGCAAGTGCGGAGATCGAGCGCATGGTTCGATGCGCCAAGAGCATGTCGATTGCCTGTCTCATATTGCGGCGTGAGTGATTGTATCTATCACCGTTTGGCACCCGTTGGATTTATATCTAGATTTCCGAACTCGTAGCGTCGCGCTCTCTCGATCGTGATTCGTAGTGGTGTACGGGGGAGGGCAGGGCTCTGTACCTGCCCGTAACGCAGCGTGTACAAAGCCGCGCCCTGACGATATATCTCGCGCCACTAACTCGCTCCGGAAAACCGTATTTTCCACTCTACGTAGAATCCTGTCGGCTAGGAGCAGCCGTGGCTGCGTAGTAATCCTACCCGATGTAAACTACTTGGTAGGTTTTTCTGGTTTCTGAGGTTCTATCGAAGGAGAAATTCGATGGATGTTTTCTTGATTGGTGCCTCCATGGAGGCGTACGGGCGGCCCCTGATGGCTACGGGGATATGGATAATGATCGGTGGCATATTGCTTTGGCACTTCGGAGGTTCCAAGCGGAAAGGACAAGATTCGGTACATTCGTTGTTATCGGAACTTTCAACGGAGCAGTGGGACCTGGAGTGCTCGAGACATTACGTTGAGTTCGTCGGGATTTCCACGATTCTTGCCGTCCCATCTCTGGTTCTAGCTTGTGCACAGCCAGGCTGGGGTTTGATATCGCTCGTGTCCGCCGTGTTCTTTTCCATGCTGATTTCCGATGTTCGAATGCAACGGAGATGTCCAGCTGTGGCTCAGGCGTTCGGTGCGACGACTTATGAAGTGGCTGTGTCATCGGCGCTTGTGTGGCTAGTTGGTTTGATTCTTCTAGCAATCGGCTCGGCGCTCTGGTAGGTCTGTTTTAAGAGAGGTAATTCTTCACTGGGCTACTCAAAGTAGCCCTTTTTATTTCTACTGCCACGTCAGGATATGGATGGTCGGTCTGCGTACATAAACGCCTTGCCGATTAACAAGCGAGCTAGCTTCCTCAGAAAGGCACACCCTGATCCATGACCTTAAACGGAGGTGAGCCATCGGGTCGAACTGCAGCGGCGATCTCTCGACCTGCACGCCAGAAAATTCCGTTCAGCTTGGCCATGGGAAGGCTAGCGCTGTCCATTGAAGCTGCCTCACGTACCTGCTTGAGTACGTGATCCATCGCGCCGATCGTAAGAGCGCGTAACTCCACAATTGGCTCGTCTCCCAGGTGAAGAGTTCTCTTCGCCAGCTCGGCGTCTCGCGCCACGAGCACGCCTCGATCGATGAGAAGTCCTGAGTTCCGATATCCCGGCAAGCCTGTCAGGGTCTCGGTTTGAAGAGTGCCCTGGCAGAATTCACGCATCACTGGCTCTATCGCGTAGTGAAGCCACTGCGTTATCCGGTGAATTGGCACTATGCCTTTAACAGTCGCGTCATCATCGAGCGCAGAGTGACGCCAAGCGTCTCCAAGCGCCTTGCCCTCGTGAATGTTACCCGGCCAAATATGGGTTAAGCTCTGAGCAAGAAATGAGAAAAGCGGCTCTATGGGCTGAGCGCCTGTCGGGGAAAATGCGTTCAAGATGTTTCCTGGTCGAACGCTACTGTCGACCTGAAATTCTCTGTGCGCTTCGAGGTAGAAGGCAAATAAGGAGAGCCTGTCTAGCCGACTCTCAACTCCACCAGCGATTGGATTATCAGCGGAGATTTGAAGGGCGCAGCGAAACTCCTCGGCCGAGATAGCTCGTAATCGTTGCGCATCCACACGACACGGTTGATGAGTGTCGGATGAGAAAAACCCATTCTGAAAAAGTCTCAGTGTCGCGGTCGCTAGCCCCTCCGTGCGCGATATAAAATGCCCACTAACAGAGTCAAAATACCTCCACGATCCATTGCCGCCAGTCTCTAACGCTTCATTAAGGAATAGAAGATCAAGGCGAGATTTCGCGCGATCGATGGGGTCAGCAAGCTGGTTAGATAGCTGAGAATCCAGTTGGGAAATTCTCTCAACTCCGCCAAAGTCAAAATTGCGCCACTGAGTGTGAAGGGGCGCGGTCCGAAGGTCGGCGCGAGTCACGACATCACCTACGAGCTCATCAAGCTTCCGGCCATCGAGGGAGAAGTGCGATAAACTATCACGAAGAGCTCGTTCAAACAAAAGGTTTGAGCAGTGCCGAATTGATGACGGCGAGAAGATCGGATCAACGCCGTACGACGGATTGAGAGTTTGTTGAATCATCTTGTCTCCTCAAGTGCCTCTATGATGTTCCCCGGTAGGCGAGTTAGGCGAGCGCCTATATGCCGCACAACCAATGAGGCTACCGCGTGAGCTGCGTCCATCGCATTCTGCAAGTCTCGACCTCGCGTTATCCCCGCAAGTAACGTGCCCAGAAAAGAGTCTCCCGCGCCGGAGGTGTTGATTACTGGAACGGGAGGAGTCTCTGGTGTCTGGGCAAGCTGTGAGCGGTGACGAGCGAGCGCACCCTTCTCGCCCTCAGTGCATACGGCGTATTCGACTTTTCGCGCGAGCTCCTCCAGGACGGTATCGGTTGGAGTGCCCGGATAGAGCATCGAGAACTCGTCACGATTGCCGATCACTAAATCGACTCGTTTATCATCGAGTAATTCGCGAATTAATCCCCCTGTCTGTTCAACGACAGATACACTGCCTAGATTTAAAGTAAGCTTAACGCCGTGGTCTCTCGCGAATGCTATCGATGAGAGAGCTGCCGCTCGACTTTCCGCGCCATATTCGAAGAGTTGCGCCTCAAGTAATATCCATCGACTCGCTTTCAGTAGTGAGCGATCGATGTCAGCAAAGTTAAGGCTCGCTGCCAGCGCGGGATGCACAACAAATGATTTCTCCCCATCGGGTGTTACGAAAGCCAGCACTGAGTTAGTGCTTCCAGGAGATTGCTTCGTCGCTATGAGTGCTCCTACGTTAGTAAGTGACTGGGTAAATATAGAACCGTAATCATCGCCCCCTACTTTACCTGCGAAGGCTGATTGAACACCGGCGAGCTGCGTGGCGTAGACGGAGTTCGCCGCTGAGCCGCCAGGAGTGATATCTCGAAGGCTGTTGAGATTCGCGGCGATCAGCCGCTCCTGTGTCACTGCGTCAACAAAAGATATGCCTCCTTTAGGAACGCATAGCTCAGCAAGCGTTGAGTCGTCGACATTAAAGGTGAGGTCAATAAACGCCCCACCGATACCGGTTACTACAGGATTCATAGGGAAACCAAATACCTACAAGTAGGTGAAGTATAGTGCGACCCGTCAGGTAAGCAAATTTAGCCAGATTTTTGCTTAGGCAAGCTGTGCGGGGTAGGATTTGACCGTGGAAAATCAGGGGATTTTGGGCAGTTAGACAGTATGAGAAAGGCTTTCGCGCTTGATATTGATGAGACGATTTGCGATACGCGACGTTACTGGTTCGCCGAGCTCTCTCAGCGATTTGGGTCCCCTCGCGCTGGTTCACTAGACGATCTCATCGCGCATTATGAGTACACCACGAATGTCGCTGAATGGCAGACGCCTGAGGCGAGGGCCTGGCTATCAGCCGCTCGAGCGGACGATAGGATACACCGAGACCTGCTTGCTCCGATTCCAGGAGCGGTAGCGGCGGTCGCGCAGCTCAATGAGCGCTTTGATATCGTGTACATGACTATGCGCCCAGACTCGATCGTTGGCGCGACCAGAGACTGGATTCGGTCCCAAGGCTTTCCCGTGGGTGAGGTTGTCGCGAGCCCCTCCTATCTCTTTGATGGTGAGCGTCCAGCGTGGAAGGGGCGAGAGCTGATGGGGCGCTATCCGCAGGTTGTCGGGCTTGTCGACGACCATATCGACGTAGCTAATAATATTCCCGTTGGCTATCAAGGTAAGCTCTTCTTACTCGGGCAGCCTTCAGCGCCCCGATCGGATATTTCAATAATACCCTGCGCGGACTGGTCAGAAGTGACTCGGCAGGTCGCAATCGCGTTTCCCAGAGAGTTAACGCCCTAAATCACGGCAGCCTGAGCGCCGCGCAGCATAGAGGAGTATTCCTCAATCGCGTTCGCCATGAGCTTCTCCCACGAGCCCTCGCCGCTTGGAAATATGATCCCGCGGCTGACGTTAACGAAGAGGCGGCGGTTATTTGTTCCAAAGAGCCCGCGCAAATCCTCAGCTTTTCCACCTTGCGCGCCTAGCCCCGCAACGAGAAGTGGCATATCTGGCCCTGCTATCTCCCGAACTCTACGCAACGCTCTCGGGTAGGTGAGTCCGGATTCGATAATTACGTTTCCGTTCGTATTCCAATCTTCCACGACTTTCTTGGTTACATATTCGTAGAGAGGCATGGGCGTGGGTAAGGACTCGGCCGCGATTGAATCTCGCCCTTCCGGTGATGGGCGCCCCACAACCAGGAGATCCTGTATCTCATACGCGCTCGGATTGCTGTCGTGTGCGTAGACTAGAACTCCGTGAGAGGGTTTCGATAGGTAATCACGGATGGTGTCGTATCCAAACCAGGGCGTAACCATCACGCAGTCGAAGCCGAGGTCCTCGAATATCTCTCGGCGCACCATCTCAACTGATTCCCCCATCTCCGATCGCTTGCAGTCGGCGAAGAGTGGTATGCCCGGATAGTTATTCTTGATGTACGCGTTCGTCTCTCGAAGACCTTTTAAGCCCTCCGAGCCAAAGCCCGCGTAGAACGCGAGATTCATCTTATAGGCGGTGACGCAGTCGCTCGAAAGGTCGACTACAGACTTGTTGAAGTCGAAAATTGCTTGGCTTACTGATTTACCTGAGCGAATAGCGTCCGGAATCCGATCGTAACGACTATCGAGACCTACACAGAGAGGTGCCGATGCTCGTTCAAGGCGACCGATAAGGAGATCTAAGAACCGTTGCATAGTTTACTATCCTACCTGAAAGTGCCTAAACTTTAGTCGAGTATGAACGGAAATTCAAATCACCAATCCCCCCGATTCGTCGTCATCGGCTACGCAAATCACGATGTTAACCGGTTCTCTGACGGTACCGAGCAGTTTTGTGTAGGGGGAGGGGGATATTTCGCCGCGCTCGCGGCGTCTCGTGTTGTGCCAGACGCAGCGCTTGTGACCCGAGTTGGTGAGGACTTTAATCTTGTGCCTCTCATAGGTCGTGTCGTGTGCGACGCGGTTTCTGTTGTCCCGAGTGGTAAAACGGCGCTCTCGCTCCAGATCTATCACAACCCACATGACCTCACGGATAGATCGATAGATCTAAAGCCTGGGGTGAATCCTGGCATTACAGCGAGTGATATCCCCGGTTCGTGGGTAGCGCACGCATCAGTCATTCTTGTCTCCACGATGATGCCCGCGCAGCAGCGTGGAGTCGTAGAGGCTCTGGTGGCGAAGAAGAGAGCGGAAACTCTCTCACTTGAAGGTGCCGCGATTCGTTTGCCAATTATCGCTGTTGACTCTGACCTATGCTGGCTCAAAGACGAGGAGTCAGCGCGCGAGGTGCGAGCGATGATGCGGCACGCTGATATCGCTTTTATGAACCGAACTGAGGGGGAGATCTTACAAGACCTCATTCCTCAGATCCCGCTGGTTGTCTTGAAGAGAGACGCGGAGGGCGCGGAGCTTCTTGTGTGGGGCAAGCGACAGTCATTTGTTCCAGCGCCAGAAGTCTCGGTCGTGGATGTGACAGGAGCGGGGGATGTTGTCGCGGGGACATTTCTCGCGTCGCTTGTTTCACATCGCGGTGCGGAGGAATCATTAGTCGCGGCGGTGCAAGCGGCGTCACAATCGATTACCAAAGAAGGGATTGAGCATAT
>CAIVDM010000211.1 GCA_903904735.1 uncultured delta proteobacterium | reverse complement strand
TCTTTCTGCCTCTACCCTGAAACATACAAAAAGAGATCCATTCCCAACATACAAGGGCGGGAGTCTCTTCCCGCCGCAAAAATGTCGTTAGTCTTGAAAGTGATCGCGATGCGCAACACGGCGGGTGCGGAGACCCGCCCTCCCGATCGTGATGCGATTTTACTTTGGGAGGGCGGGGCTCTGTACCCGCCCGTAGCGCGGCGCGCACGGAGCCGCGCCCCAGTCATGATTCGAATTCTGTTCGGAGACGGCGGGTGTCCCTTCCGCCACAAATGAGATCGCAAGTTCAGCACGATAAAGAGACATTCCCTACTTCGCGACATTCGCTGAGGAGCTCTTCTTTCGCCCCACCCAACTATAGCGCACCTCTTTCTCTGTTGAACCCGATCCAACTATCTGGGTGGTCGTTCCAGAGAGGGTTCCAGCGGCGGTATCAAATATCGCTGTTGTGCGGAGTCCTGGATCGGAGCCCTGCGCGCCACGAGCGTCAATCGAGTGAAACTTCAGCTCTATCTTCGAGCCTTTACGTTTTATGATCTCACCGTTGAGAATCTTAAAAGCAATCGCGCTTTGCATCGGCAGCTCGCTGTCTAAGTTCACTTCAGAGAGCGCCATACCAGAGATCCCTCCGCCAGCTTTTTCCGCTAGTACAAGCTCTCCGCGCTCACGAGCGTTTTTGTCTCGAGGATCACTCCATGCCCAGCGACCATTGAGTGGCGAATCAGACACAAGCTCTCCAGTAGCCCAGGGCAATCTTCGCGATATGTCACCATCTGAGAAGGTCTGTTCCGCGTTTGACGCGTCAGTTCGCCGCGCGAAATCCAACTTGGCAGATAGCTCACTAACCGACGTGCCACCTTCACTATACCAGTCGACAGTCGCTCCTGATATCTCGGAGCCGTTTGTACTGATACGAGTGAAGCCGCGGACGACACGCACAGAGCGGTCGGAGGAGTCGGTTATCGTGGGACCGAGAAAGAGCTTTTTGACCCCCTTCTCTTGCACAGACGTAACCTCCCCCTGCTGACTCACTCCATCTCTATTCTCATCGAACCAGAGAGCAAGCGGCGCGAGCTCCGCTCCCGAAATCTCGCCGTCTCTGTTGTGATTTAGTGTCTCGAGAGCCTCATAACCATTCCTCCAAGGTTTAGAGGCTACACCAGCATCTGATAACGCTTCTGAGGATTTCACTAGGGCGCTGCGCTGTCCTCCAAACGTCCAGTTGCCGAAGAGCTGCTGAGCGGAGGTAATTTCCCCTTTGTGCGAGGGATCGTACACAAGAAGCGGGGCTTCTTTCGATCCGTACCACGCGTACCAGCGATCGCTGTTCGATAGATCGAGAGGAAATCGGACTAACGAAGCCTTCTTCAACACATCTCGGTCGCCACCTTCCCAGACAAGTGAGATCGGCGATGAAGCTACATAGCTAATTTTCGCGGCGACCGTGGCGTTACACGCGGACTCCTCAGACGATGAAACCTGAACCGTTTTACAATCTTTATTCACAAAGAAGTACCCC
>CAIVDM010000210.1 GCA_903904735.1 uncultured delta proteobacterium | reverse complement strand
GTAGATGCCACCGATCTGGCTGCATACCTCCCAGGCCACCTCGACGAGAAAAGATCCTTTGTCAGGGTTTGCGGTCTCCATTAGGCTTACAGGATATCCGATTCTCATGAGACTTCAAATATCTGGATCACGAAATTGTGGTCTCGTAAGAGAAAATTAATAACTCGTTAGCTCCAGAGGCGTGAGATCAATCAACGTTTGAAGGGGTGGTGGTTTAGTGGTTGCTCGATATGGAAACAGTTGGTGTGATTGGCGGACGCGGTGGTTTTGGAAAATGGATATCGAATTTATGCGAGCAACGCTCCCTCCCCGTGATCGCCTCCGATATCGATTCAGAAATCTCGAATCGAGAAGTGGTTCGTCGAGCCCCAGTAGTGTTTGTGTGTGTGCCGATTGGGGCGACTCGTGTCGTGTTAGAGGAGATAGAGCGCGACCTAACGTCTGATCATTTGCTGGTGGATCTTACGTCAGTTAAAACGCCCTTTGTGGAAGTTCTCTCTCGTCTTCCGAGCGAGGTGCTTTCACTACATCCGATGTTTGCTCCAACGGTAGGATCCGGTTACGGACAGAGTTGTGTCTCTTGCTCGATTCGTTCTGGTCACCGTTCGCGGCAAGTTACATCATGGCTCTCTGATCGTGGCGTCCGAATGATACCGATGGAGCCGGAGGAGCATGATAGAATGATGGCTGTTGTGCAAGGTCTGACGCACTTTCAAGCGATCAGCGCGGCGCACTGTATGATGCGGCTTGGGTTCGACGTGCAAGGATCGGTAGATGTCAGTAGTCCAGTCTATCGATTGCGGCTGGCTATGATAGGGAGAATCCTCGGACACGATCCACGACTATACGCTGAGATTCAGACTTGCAATCCTTATATCCCGGACGTGTTGCGAACGCTGGCTGATTCATCCGCGCTACTGCAAGGACAAGTGGAGTCAAAAGATGTGGCGGGTCTCGTGGATGAGTGTGAGAAGATTAGGCACGCTTTTGGCGACTTCACCGCGCGATCAGTAGTCGAGAGTGAACGAATCATAGCCGCGTTAGCTCAGACAGCGAGCTAAACGCTTATTGTGTCTACACCGCGAGCGCACGGTCCAGGTAGAAGTCTGTTAACTTGAACTTCTCTTTGAGTCTCTTAAGGGCCAGTTTACTTTCTTGATTCGGTTTGCCAGTCTTGCGGGCAGTGATCATCACATTTTTTGCCGTATGCTCGAGTGAGATGAACTCAAACAGCTTCGCTTGGTAGCCTACTGACTCAAGCAAGAGAACGCGTAGAGAATCAGTGAGGCTCTCACAGAAGCGTTCCTCGATGATTCCGTGTCGGAGCATAGCCAACAGATCTGCCGAACTTGTGAATTTTTGGCGCACGTACTTATGGCAGCAGGGAGCCACGCAAATGAACTCCGCCCCAGCCATCACCGCTTTTTGAAGAGCGTCGTCCGTGGCCGTGTCGCAGGCATGAAGCGCGACTACAAGATCGGCGGCTCTGACTTCACTAGTCGCGATTGAACTGAGGTTAAATGAGAGATTCGGGATTTGGAGCCGTTCGGCGAGCGATTGCCCTAAAGACACAAGCTCTGGTCGCTGCTCTACTCCAATTGTCCGACTCGATGCCGAATACCTGCGAAGGTGCTCATGTAAAGCGAAGGT
>CAIVDM010000209.1 GCA_903904735.1 uncultured delta proteobacterium | reverse complement strand
TGCGATTGAGTCACGTACCGTGGGGACTCCGGTTCACTAAAGAACGAGGGCTGAAATGGCGCGGACTCTCGAACCACAGGCTCGGCGATCGGGAACGCTCTGTACTGCGTAGTATAACGCTAAGAGCCAGCGGACGAAGGTCCGCTGGGCTCTATTGTTATGGCGCCTGGTGTCGAATAATTCGTTCTCCACCAAACAAGTTCCTTGTTCCAGTTTATTGAAAATTTGTCTGTAGCTTGATCCATGAATTCGCTGTGAGTCAGCCGCTTCCATTCTGGGCGACGGCAAGTGGAACTTGAGGGACCAAAACTTACAGTTGGGCCCTTGCCAAATATACCCCCACGCATCGCATGATCTTTTTCGCAGTAAAAATATGCGCGATCAATCATAAGGTGCGCCGGTTCCTCGGCCATGCTGGGTGTGTTAACCGTAAAGGCACACAAAATCAAAAATGTTCCGAATATCTTAAGCGCCATAACGCTTCAGTGAGCGGGAGCTTTGGCGATCCGCTCCGATGGCTTGTTATCCTATAACACTTTACCAACCTAGTAACCGATTTTTCTTATCGGTTCGCACGTCCCCCTGAATTGTTGCGAATCCTTGTGGCCCGCGAGGGAACCATTGTGTTTGCTCCAAAATGCCTGGCCATCTGGCCAGATCGTGATTAAATGTGCACCATTTCCTTGCCTTAGGAATAAGGACATCCCGTCGCCGATATCATGGAAGTGTACCAATATCGGTCCAGTGTCACCTCCGGACAGAAAAGACGGACGATCGCCCCGGAGGCCGGAAAAATTCCATTCCAAAGGCGTCGACTGAATGTCAGTTTTAGCCTTGTCCGCTTCAAGAGACTGTCCAAATTGAAACTTGCAGGTAATCGGCGTCGAAAATGATTGCGCGCTTGAGGCGCGAGGCAAGCCGCTGGTAAAGGCAATCACACTCAGGAGTATGAACAATATTTTCAACATTTTCATCCAGATAACGTTTCAGTGAGCGGCCGCTAAAGCGATCCGCTCGAATATTTTGTTAGCCCTTCTGTTCGACCTCTTTCGGGATTTCACATTTACCCGCTACACATCTACCTTTGTCAGGGCACGACATCTTACACAACCGTCCAGAATAAAGCCGACAGCGTTGCTCCCTAGCGGCAACGTACAGCGCTGGAAACCTCTTGTTAATAGCGTGTCCGCACTCGCAGGAGCATTCCAGCAATACCGCGCTGCATTCAGAGTCACTCTGGCAGAGACGATGCTCGTCTTTAATCTCAACTGGCTCATGTTCCGCGCCCCATGCATAGGTGAACTCGCCCCTCAGGGAAAATATTGCGACAAACAGCACCAACAGCTTCTTCATAGCTTGCTTCGAGGGATAACGTTAAAACTGTGCGGCCGAAAAACGCGTCAGCGGGTTGAGGTCCTGCACGAGGGGCTTGTTATACCCCCGCATCATTCCATGAGTCGCACGGGCGCATCCAGCGATGAAAAATGGCACGCGCTTCCTCTTGAGTACAGACTCCCGAATAACTTCCATAGATCTCCGATTGTCTTACGAGCGACAAGTAACTCTTGAGGTCTTACAATCGTGAGCGGAACCAACCGAATAACCCCAGTCTTCAAGGAGCAGTGTTGTAAGAAATGCGGCGTGGGTAGACCCATGATGGCACCCACCACGTGATCAGCATCGGCCCATTCAGCAGGCCCAGGCCATCCGGTAAAGCTTACGGTCTTTATACCGAAGTAATCTAGGTCGTTTCGAAACTGACCGTCACGAGCGACCAGATCACATGCACTGCGAAGCAGCCAAAATTGCCATGAACTAATCGGATCTTCTAGTTCCCCGGGCGTCTCAATGAAAAGCTCAATCCCATGACCAACATTGGCAGGGCGGTTGGGGAATGGGTCTGTTAATCCATCACTACACAAGATGGTGGACACGCCCCCCCAAGATCGAATCTTGCGGTACGTTGGTTTGTGGGACGGCCACCCGCTGTTGACCCCCACAAGATCCAAAGCAACGGGTGAGCACATTGCAATACTATCTACGTGACCAAGATAGCCAAGCACCTTTTCCCGTCCGGTTTCGCTGGGGTTTTCCGCATCATCACTCATGGTGCCCTTGGGTATAACGTCTCAGTGAGCGGGCGCCAAAGCGATCCGCTCGAAATATTTGTTATCCCCTTTTCACCTTCTTCGCAACGACAGCTGGAAACATTCGCTGAGAGTCGTAGCTCACCGTGACAACTTCGAATCCCGCCGTTCCGAGCTGCTCGCGGGTTTTACTTTCATCTCTGACACAGCTCCACTTGACCGGCACTACCTCTTTGAATAGGAATCGCTGATAGTCCAGATCTTGCGAGGCCTTGGCCGTCCATTGCTCGGGAGGTGTGATGAAACTAACTACAAAAATGCCATCCGGTTTCAGCGCCGCGGCTACATTGCGATAAAAATCAGTGCAACGGTCATCGTCCTGAACGTAAATGTTGAGTCCATTACTAGTGAGAAGGTCCCAGCGCTCAGAGGAGCTGAGCTGCCATGCGTCTCGCCTCTCGAAACTAGCCTCTACCGGAGGCCTCAAGCCTCGGTAATTTTCCTCTGCCTCACGCAGAGTATGAGGATCCAAATCAATCGCGGTGAGCTCAACACCGGGAGTCGTCGAGTAATCGAGGCTTAGTAAGTCGTCCATCAATCCGGCCGGGAGTGACGCCAGGCTCATGCCGGGACGCAACAGAGGCTGGGTCAAGTCGCGAAATATCCGAAACCTTTCTTGAGTCGCAAGGAATATCGGGCACCGATCTAAGAGCCATGATTCAAGCTCCGTGAAGGGAGCGCCGTCGCTACTAAGATTTGTGACACGTCCCCTTTCAGGGTGCATCAGAACGTACGAGGTCCAATGTCCGTTCAATCCGAGATTCTCAAGTAGAAAGCGGCCCAGTTGGAAGTCGTCAAATTCCCTGCGTAATCGCAGAACCTCGGGATCGGCCTCGACTTTTGTCGAGAGGGCTTTGTGGCCATGTGAGATAATATCCATAGGAGTCCGGGGATAACGATTCAGTGAGCGGGCGCCTTAGCGATCCGCTCGAATAAAGGGTTATACCCGAAACTATACTGAGTACCCAATCGCCAGTACATGGACTTTTCAGGAATGCATCCAGTTTGCCCTGCACTGGCCTCCAAAGCTCGGCCGCCGTGCAATTATCAGTGTCTATCTTAGCGTATCGAAAGCTCCGTGGATCAGGAGTCGCGGGCTCATGTAAAAAGATCGTCGAGGATACCTTCAAGGTAACGTAGCCGTGCGTGGTCAATCTCTACGACATCCTTGTTGAACCGCTGGCCGACCTCCCCGATGAATCCCACGCAGTGGATGGCGGTGTAGATACGCATAACGGTACGTTGAAGTGATGTGAGCTCCCACGCGTTGCTCCAAAAATCGACATAGTCAGTCGAACTACGGGAAGAGAGGAGTGCCATATAAGTAAGTGACAGCACGTAGAGTGGATCCCCAAAGCAGAGATCATCTATGTCTACGATTCCTGCCAGCCCACTCTCAGTTACGAGCACGTTCTTCGTAGTTGTATCGTGTAGGAACGGAGTCGGCGCAACGTCATCCAGGTACCCGCGGATCTTTGTCAGCTCGCGAGAGACCCGTTCGACGTGAGATTCCGACGCGACTCCAACAGATCGAATCCACTGCCGAGCGCGATCGAGCTGCTCATCAAGAATGGCTCTCCAACTCCCCCGCAATCGGGGATCTGAGAAAGAGAACCCGTACCCAAACCCTTGAGCTCTCGGAAGCGTCGCCACTCGACTCTGAATCTCTGCCAGGGAGTACGCTATCTGCCGACGAACGCTGGGGGTAAGCGAGGAAAAGAGCTGTCCCAAATCAGAACCTGGAATGTGCTCAAGGATTGTGTACGGAAACTCAGCAGCGAGGTCATGGTGCAATATGCGCGCCGTCGGAAGTTTTAGCGACGTCAGCTCCCTATCCCAAAAAACACTTCCTTCGAGGTTTTTGCGAGTATCATCGTGGCCCATGCGCACCACAACCTTCGGGCCGGAATCCGGGGCTACCTCAAAGACGTAGTGACAAAACCCAGTGGGATACCGGGTAAGCGTGAATCTCTCGTGGCCAAGAAAGGTGGCCGCTGCATCTTGCGCATTGCTCTCAGTAGGTCGCTGTGAGGGACTCATCGAGTCCTCCATTAAAAATTAGACTGCGTAGTATAACATAGGTATTGTGCAGATCTCGTGATCTAGCACGTTTACTCAGCCTCAATGATAACGTGCCTACCGGCCAGCACTCAACCACCAGAAAACTGTGATAAATGCAAGCTGTTAGAGGCCCCAGGCCCTCATTAGCGTCAGTCCGTAGTGTACAGCCGAGAGCATAGATCACCAGATCCGTTGTTCCAGCCTGCAAAGCTTTCTCCCAAAATCTTCTACGCATCGGCATGGACTCAGGTGAGCGAAGATTCAATTTCTTGACCTCGTGCGGGAGTGAATTCGACTACAGCCTCTTCGTTGCGCCACCGAGAAGAGCTATATCGGGCGGATTGGAAGGTTCATTATCTACAAAGTAATGACGCATCCAAAGGAGTTCGGAAGGGCGCATATTGTGGCGTTGCCCTGTAGCCGGGCTACTCTCTTCACGCACCGCCACAACTTTCAGCGCATCTTTCCGCGACCACAGAGGAACACTTACTTGTGGGTAGATCACCGCGTTAAAAAATGAGCCGCAAGCTCGTTAGGATACGTGTATCTCCGATACAAGTAGATTCCTTGTTGAGTGGTGGTGGGCTCTCTACGTAGATTGGTTAATAACCTAAAAAGAGAGCTCGTGTTACTAATGCTTCCTGTTTGACGCTTCACTGAAGGCCCTGGCGATCCATACGAATGGAAGACCTAGGGCGAAGAAGAGCGAGCACGAAAGGGCGAAAGCCAAACACTGATCGCGTTCCCTACCAACCAGTTTAGTGGCGTATTCAAGGTCCTGAAACAACGCCACAGTGCATACGATAGGTATCACAGTGACCACGAATGTAGGGAGCCAAAACGATTCCACTCCCGGGGACCCGAGCACCATAAACCAAATTGGGACTAGCTCTGCGAAAAAAATGCCCAGCGACACGTTTATCGCGAGAAGTCCGGTGGTAGAAACAAAGCTGTTCAATCTGCCTGTGCACAGCTCTAGGGCAATGCTGGATAATCCTCCAACTAAGGAGCAGGCTAGCAGATTTAGATTAAGTCCAGGGCTTAGTAGATAACTAATTACCCCGACTGGTAACTGGACCAGAGCAACAAAAAACAGCGTGTAATCAATATCAGCTTCGCTGTTGTCTTTTCGATTTCGCAACCCAGCGCGGTTTCGCAGCCCCGCTATTCTGACTAACTTTAGCAGTGGGTTAGCACTGCGAAAGATTCGACGATATTCGGCCCTCATTGTACTTCCTTTCATAAAACGACAGCGCATAAGAGGTCTTACACGCCGAAAAAACGCTACAAACTACGTAAAGATACCCGGATGAACGGACACTGTGTGTCGGCCTTAAGAAAGAGCTTGAGGTCGACCACCGTACCACCCCACATAGCGCTAAGGAAGAGAATTGGAAGACACCTGCTGTTCGATACAGAAAGGTGACAATGTGCTCCGGAGTGCCCGACACAACACCGCTCTCCACGCCGCGCCGCCCCTTCAGTTCGGGTCTTGGGGAGTGGCGGTGAGAGACGCCCCTTTTTACCGTGAACGGAGGATAACCTTGCGAGTAATCACCTAAAAAAGTGAAGGGTAGACGCTGTGTCGCTGATTAAAGAAGTAGCGATAGGGGCCTGCCAGGGGACCGATAACTCACCCGTTCCCAGTTGCTACTGAGCATTCGGTTCCCGAAAATGTGAATGACGTGAGGTTTAATCGCCACGATTCTGACCAAACACTCGCGGAATCAAACTAAAAGTTTGCGCGGAGACGAGACTACATTTCTTTAGGGAGCGGTCGCCGGGACGGCCCTGAAGACGACGATCTGCTTTGATGTTCTGCTGACTCTATGCGCATACGTCGGCTTGGTTGCCGTGAATTGAGTTTTTCTCGTTGCCATCGAAGCGTTCAGGTTGAAGTTCTCGGTAGGTACACCCAGAGCCGCGGCAGTTCCCGTTCCCTTGATGCCGTTGAAAGTATACTCGTACAGGTTATACGCTGCGCCGGGAGTTAATCCACTCAGCGTTGCTTGGAGGATAAAGGGTTTCATGGAATATTTTGGCTTAGTATTCGTGCAGCTTGAGCCGTCTTGGGCGGAACCGATCATGCTGTTTTCGTACTGCCATCCAGCCTTTGGGTCCCTAGGATTGGCTTTGCCGTTTGTGTAGGTAGCTTTCGGGATCGTTACCTTAATAGGGACGAGGTAGGGGCCTCCAAGAGAGTTATCGATGGCGCCGGATACAGAGAAGCCGTAGTTGTGGCCAGTGATGGTAACATAACTATTCTCTCCGTCTCCTCCGTTAATCGTGTCCGTTGGAAAGACCCCCGGGACTATAATCGAATAGGCTTGCGCTGAATTTCGATTGGCCTCTTCGCGGGTGCGACCGAGTGATTCGAATGTGTACCCGAAAACATAAGGGGTGCAACGGGTGTTGTCGCGCCCAGCGCCCAGGGGGATCGCTGGATTAATGTTGGCAGGCGTATCCCCGTCAAGGTTGTACGAACCGTGGTCGTCGAAATACAGAACGTCATCCCCGTAATAAGCGCTGTCCAACGGAGAATGGTTGGTTCCGATCGCGGTTACTGAGACGATGTGGTCATACTGAGGATCGTCCGCTCCTTGAAACAGAACTCCGATGGTAACCTGATGGCCCGCTATGACCTCACTTTTTACCCATGATAGGTAGTCTTGATAGCCGGTAATTCCGACATTCGCGGTCTTGAAACCAGTTACGTAAGGGTACGTGGTTCCAACCAATCTTGCGTTTGCCAAACACGCCGGCGCATTGGCGTATTCATACGTACCGGTTACGCCTGTTCCTGGAGTCTCCAACAACAGCTGGGCATTGTGGTGGGGCTGATTATCGTGTGATTTGCACCATCCGCGAGGTCCGGATTGTGACAAGCCCGTTCCGCACACTAAACGCGCGTTGAATTGAGACATCCACTGCCCGTGGTTTAATCCTGCTTGGATCATGGATACCTCTCCGCAGTATCCGTTGTTGCTTTGCCACTGATAGAATGGGACGACGGTTTGCGCTGGGTATACCATGAATTGGGTCGACGGAGGCTTCGTCCCATCGAGGCGGTTTTGAGTGCAATTTCGTTCCGCCGCCTGGCACAACGTTGTGGCAGTGAGAGTGCTAAGAGTTAGTACCAATCGGGTTGAGAATCTTATGCGCATGATACCTTCGTGGGCCTTTCGTTACTATGGTAATGGGTGCTACTGCTGTATAGAGTAAAAAAACGCTTTCGTCCCCATATTTTAAGAGGGTACATGAATTCAGGCTTTAGTCGGCGGCACTTTCTTCGTTCCGCTGGATCTCTCCTTCTTCTCGCTCGGCTGGGCTCGAC
>CAIVDM010000208.1 GCA_903904735.1 uncultured delta proteobacterium | reverse complement strand
CGGTCGCCACCTTCCCAGACAAGTGAGATCGGCGATGAAGCTACATAGCTAATTTTCGCGGCGACCGTGGCGTTACACGCGGACTCCTCAGACGATGAAACCTGAACCGTTTTACAATCTTTATTCACAAAGAAGTACCCCTCGGCGCATTTGCCCTCATAGTTGTGACACCACGGGCTATATACCACGCCATTTGAAGCTACCTGACAATTGGAGGAGCCAGCCGGACAGCGGTAGGTACACTTCAGGAATTTCGGAGGATACTTCGTGTTAATTTGGTTGTCGTAGAGCGGTTTTTTCTGACAAAACAATGAGCGACTCACTGTGTTGTAGTTCATCTCTCCGATAATGCCTTTGAAATTAGAGAGAATACTGCTCATGACGTAGTCATCGAGGTACTTTAAACTCGAGGCGCTGGCGAGTTTTCTGTACTGCTTTTGCCATGTCTTCTGCTCGTCACTCTTTATATCCCCGAGACAGGTTGGAGCATCGCTCGTGAGAGAGAACAGATTGTCGTATACAGCGCGAGTACCGCCATCAAAGTTGGCGCCTGCGTTATCAAACTGCACTTTTTTAAATGCGCAGGTGCTACAATCGCGCTGACAATCCGGGCATTTTGGATCCCTTGCACTCGACGGACATGAGACGTCATACATCTTCTCTCCGTCTCCGCACTTCGGAACGCATCGGTCGGCCCCAGATACGCGCGTCATGAGGTAATCTGAGTCGCAGGTTCCACGCATCGGCCATGAAAGCTGTGTACACTGGTTAGGAGGTGGCGGTGGCGGGCCTGAGTTTTGAGTTGACATACCACCCTCCGCTATCATCTGAGCTTGGGCAGTTGCGAAGCTGCATACAAGCGCCACAAACGCTAACAGCGCTGAGCTGATCACTGTCCGCCTATTAGTTCTCTCCATATGTTAGTCACTATCGACGTCTTGAGGAAAAATCTTTAGTTCTTAACACTACGTACGGGAATTGCGCACCGCGCCAAAGCAGCAGCGTATACCCGCTAGATCTTAGCACTTATCCCTATCCTACATTTGAGATCCCGTTTCATCCTGCATGCGGAATACACCCCGAGGGCTTTTGGTGACACCGGCGGCGGAGCCAGAGCCAAATAAGTTGGCGGCTGTAGCTAGTGCCCTCTTCGCGCACCTCTTCGCCGAGGCGCCCGACCTGGGCGGCGATCACCACAGGGATCGCCCTCAGCCTAGGCAAATCTCCTACAGCAACTCTCCGCTCACGAATATGCAATTTCTCCTGAAGCAACCTGCCACGCAGGAGCGATTCTTCTTCACGGGATTGGTGACAGAGCGACATACGCGTATCGCGTACTACGAGGTTGTAGGAAGGTTATGCTCGCTCGCTCATACCGCTATTCGCCATTTCTGGCTCTTCTATCATTCGCGTTCTCCACTAATTGCTTCGCTCTCCCAGCAGTCGCGGGCAAGCCACCAGCGATCTGCAAACAGTTTGATGTGACAGATCCACGCACGTGCCACTTACTCGATGGCTGCATGGGCAAAGGAGGCGCGTCGAGCTATCGCTGCGATAAGTTCGGGCAGTGCATGCAAACTCAAGAAGGGCTGGGAAATATCGGAGCGGTAGAAAAATGTATTGGATGCCTACCAGCAGCCGGAGATGAGAGTAAGACTATTAATCCTAACTGCGATAGTTTTATCTCGGGCCCACCTACCGCCACACCAACTCCTAAAGACACTCCAACTCCAGCACCAACGCCGGTAGACACTCCGACGCCCACTCCAACGCCAACGCCTACTCCATCACCACAAGACAATCTCCGCGATTGCTTCTCGTGGGGAGGCCTGAAGCCACCCTCAATACTTCAGTGTGAGTGCACGTCACCTACCCTAGAGGGGTGTAGAGTAATGCCTCCAGCCCTCGAGTATTGTCAGGGAGATCCCCTTATTGTTCGCTTCCTGTGCGTAAGAGACGAACAAGGAAGAAGGATCTGCGCCTATCGTTGTACGATCAAATCGTCTCTACCTGACTTCTGGGAAGAGGAGGAAACTATCGCCTCCATCTCAAGTCAGTTAAGCACAAGCGACTCATCAGACGTGCGTGCATCATCCGAACTAGCGGCCAAAGCGATCGCTAGATTCGGGAGCGCCCAGAATGCGGTAGCGTCGATACGACTCGAACTGAAAAAGCTCCGTGCCCAAGTATCACGTGAGCGATCAGCCGCAAAAGCCTCGCGAATCAGGGGGCGGATCACACCGACTACTGTTCGATTAGCAAAGGCTCGTTCGACTCTGCGCTCCCGCTACGAGCTCTTGGTCAAAATGGGGCTGGCAAAGAGCCGGTGAGAACTCTTGGCGGGGCGTCGCGCGAGGGTCGCCCCGCTTTCCAAGTAAGTACAAGCAATTATCGCCCCTCCTTGCACCCCTCAAGCGCCATGTAACATCCTTGAGCGCGGTAGCCATACCTATAGGGACCTTTCCTGTGGAGATAGTATGACAGCTGTAGCAGAGGCCCCACGAATTACAAGAGAACGCAGAGACTCAAAGGCCTCTGGGGCTGGTGCCACTGATATCGATAAGACATTGGCGCAGTGGGAGAAATTCTTAGGTGAACAGCCAGGCTGTGACAGTGGCTTCACGGCGGCTCCTGGTCAGGCGATGCGAGCTATCAATGTGAGCTCCACTGCGCAGGTGCCGATGATCTTGCGAGAGCTTCGGCGCGGTGACGGATCCATACGAATCAGTTTTCCACCGAGCACTGATCCTACCGTAACTGAGGATCAGGTAAAGATCCGCGACTTCCTGTAGCAGCATCACGGAAAGGAGCTCACGTCGCTCAAGCATGAGCTAGTAACGCTACTCGAGGGCTCTGACTCATTCAAGGAACTCCAAACGAACAAGAAATTTAACAAAGCTTTTGATTCGGCCGAAAAATGGATAGATGCCAACTTCTCAGGAGTGCGATCAGACAACTCCACGCTTACCGTGACCGATATTGTTTCGTTAAAAGATGGCGCTAGCGAACGGGTCGCAGGGG
>CAIVDM010000207.1 GCA_903904735.1 uncultured delta proteobacterium | reverse complement strand
TTGCTGGTAGAAAGAAGAGGACTGCAACGCCATAGTTGTTACGTTGGAGCGCGGAGCTTCTAGCTCCGCTGGCCCCATAAGAACCTCCCCTCTCTTCCAGAAACCAGCTACACTGGGTCGGTCTTATGACCGACTTTGCGCGCACTCTCACTTCAGCGGAACTACACTCAGCAGAGGCGTCTCGCCTCCCCTTAAATATATTCCTAGGAACCTCCACGTGGACGTTCCCCGGATGGCGCGGGACTATTTATACCCGAGAGTACAAGAGTGACCGCGACTTCTCACAGCGGTGTCTTGAGGAGTACGCCGCGATTCCGTGGTTCAGGACGGCGTGCATCGATAGTCTTTTCTATAATCCTCCATCTCCAACAACACTGCAGCGCTACGCCACGCAGGTTCCTGAGTCGTTTCGCTGGGTCTCGAAGGTATGGGAGCGCTTAACTATCATTTCGTATCCCAAACACGCCCGCTATGGAGTGCACGCGGGGCAGAGGAATCCTGATTTCCTAAATGTTGAGCTCTTTAAGGACCGAGTGCTCCGCGCGTACGACGACCCAGCGGCTCGTTCGAGGACGGGTCCCTTCGTGTTTCAGTTTGCGCCGTTCTCGAAGCAAACGATGCCGTATGAGGAGTTCACGGAGCGGTTGGCAGCATTTCTCGCTGGTCTGCCCAATGACTTTGAGTACGCCGTCGAGGTGCGGAATCGAGAGCTGCTTACCCCTCGATATTGCCAGGCGCTCAACGAGACTCGGGTAACCCACTGTTTTAATCACTGGAGCGCAATGCCGGGGCTGCGCGAGCAGATGAGGAGAATTGCTGAGTGTGGAGGGCTGCGGGCGGACTTTTACGTGGCTCGTCTATTAACGCCTCTCGGTATCACTTATGAGGGTGCGGCAAAGCTCTTTGAGCCGTATGATAAGGTGCTACGTCCGAATCCGCAAATGCGAGCTGATGTAGTCACGTTCGCCAAGCGGGCGCTCTCGACGGGCAAGCGGGCATTTGTGACCGCTAACAACAAGGCTGAAGGGAACTCGGCGCTCTCGATGGCGACTATTGGGGCATTGATACTCTCGGAGTTAGAGAAAATATCATCATGAATCAAACTGTGCACATCTTCCCCTTCGCCGAATTCTGGCCGCTCTATACTTTTTTCGTTATCGTTATCGCTCTCTTACTCTGGCTTTCGCTCCGCCTGAACGCGGCGCGAGTTCACGAGGTTTCCATTCGTGAGGCCACTATCACGGCGCTTAGTTGGTTCGGAGTCGCGCTTCTCTTCAATGTCATGCTGTATCTCTTTACATGGTGGCGCCTTGAGCAGCATCCAGAGATCGTGACGGCGCTTGGCGGCACCGCGGACTCACTAGCCCGAAGGACAGCGCTTGAGTTTTTATCGGGGTATTTGGTCGAGAAATCTCTCGCCGTCGACAACTTGTTTGTCTTCTTGGTTATCTTTCGCTTCTTCTCCGTGGCTGCGCAGTATCAGCAGCGCGTTTTATTCTACGGACTCTTCGGCGCGCTTCTGTTCAGAGCAATTTTCATCGCTATGGGCGCGGTCATGATGGAGATACCGCTGGTAGTGATCTTCTTCGGGCTCTTTCTCATGTACCAGGGGTTCCAGGTGCTCAAGGGGGATGACCCGGAGATGGATCCCGAGAAAAATAGGATCCTACGTTTCCTGAATCGATACCTTCCTGTTTCCTCCGCCATGGCGGGAGAGAAGTTTTTCATCCGAGAGGCGGGGCGCTGGATGGTGACTCCGCTCTTCGTTACGCTCGTGTTCGTTGAGATAACTGACATTATGTTCGCGTTTGATTCGGTTCCAGCGATCTTCGGACTGACGAAGGAGCCGATGGTGGTGTTTACCTCGAATATTTTCGCGGTCATCGACTTGCGCGCTCTTTACTTTCTCTTGGCGGCGTTTATTTCACGTTTTCATTATCTTAACTACGGACTGTCGTTTGTGCTCGTGTTCATTGGCGCGAAAATGGCGATATTCGACGAGCTTCTCCACATAAGACTGCCAACAGAGCTTTCCCTCCTGATAGTGCTGGGTTTGATTGTGGGCGCTATCGTTCTGTCGTTGGTGAAGCCACCGAAGGAGCCGCAGGGCAGATAGGCGGCACGAATCCTCTCTTAATGGGTACGGCAAATCCCTTCCTGATAAGTGGCTAACTAGGCGTAATCGAGAATCTTTCCCAGAGCCGCGTAGGTTTTTCCCTCAAAGAAGCCGAAGAGCTCAAGCTAGTAGTTTAACTGACCGACTCCAAGCTTTAGGAGTGGTCGAAAGCGACACTCCTTTTGCTCTTAGGGAGGGTTTATATGAGAAAGCTTCGTACGTCTCTCGTTCTTGCGTTCACCATCGCCTGTCCATTATTGTTCGCCGCGGCCCAGGACGGCGGCGTGGGTGGCGGATTTCCTGAGGTCAATCACGTTGTCATCCCAGGAAATCACGGTCCGAACTGTCAGAAAATTCGTGTCCAGTCTCCCCCCTACAACGCGCCAAAGGGTAACGACATGGTGGTATATTGTCCCGCTGAATTCCCGTGGGTTATGCACTGTGGCACGCACGGCAATGAGGCAGGTCTCGATAAAACTGACGTAAGTGCTAAGTGCGATAAGTCGGGCAAATGTAGCGGGATAGGGCTGAGAAAAAACACAGGACCTCAGAATCAGGCGATCGAGATAGTCGAGAAGAACGCCACAAAGCACGTGGGATGCACACAAAAAGTTACTGGATGCTGGGTCTACGACTGGGATCACGTTCATCTGCCGTACACGACAGAGGTTGTCTGCTGTCGGTAGAGATCGAGGCTGTAGATCCCTATATGTGATGGACTCACCGGCGCGGCAGGCTTCTAATGATATCTTGCCGCGCTGAAGTTCCTTGGTTGCTTGATATGTACTGATGTCCTGTCAGTGCCGGCCGATCGGGCGCGGCAGAGCAGTCAGCGAGATAGTCGACAGCTCTGTTACTCACACTTGAATGTACCGCAGTCCACTTTCGCATTAGGGTCTCTGTTGCAGTTGACGAAATATACGTCTCCGATGAAGCCTGGCTTGTATTGGAGCTTCTTATTTTGGCATTTGCAATACGCATCCCAAAGACCCGCATACCTGCCACATGCATATGCCGCCGCGGTTCGAGTTGTCGGATTTGGGCTTATTTTCCTTGGAAGGCCGAAACAGGGAGATGCGTTAAAGCTAACACCAGAGCTAGCTTCCCTCGGCTTCAATCCTTCACAGACCTTGTCAGTAGGAACCTGATCAATTTCTGACTCTTTAAGGATCTCCATCTCCTCTTGAGTGAGGGTAAATGGTGCGGCATGTGCTGAGAGAGTGGAGCATAGCGCGAGCGCGGCAAGTGAACCGAGTATGAATTGCTTCATAGCTACCTTCAACATAATGGGCCTTCGGGCTGTCTCGCGCTCGGCGCGCCGATGGCTCGGTAGGCTCAGTTAGGTGCTCTCAATCCAAATTATCCCCGTATCCACTCATCGCACTATGCGCGCATTTGCTGCAGGAAAGATGGAAAATCAGGTCGAAATTAACCGGTCTCGCAACTGGATTTCCTGATAAGGGTCTGAATCGATGCTTAATGTTTAGTGCTGTGCCTGGTCGTTATTTCTGGACCCCGCTTTCGTAAAAGAGACTTTACGCATAGGTCTAAGGCTCTAGGTCTAGGTGAACTTCCGATGAGGCTAGGAGCTTCCCGCAGCAGTGGCATGAAGAGGAGGGGAGGGTGGTGAGCTCTCGTTTGCGGGGAGCGTCTCGCACCGCATTAGAGGCTAGTGACTTGTTGGTCTGTGATTGCGATCGGTCATGAGCCGATTAAGTGAGTGACCCTCCCTTTTCAAGCGCTGTAGGTAGACAGCTACGGAACGCGCTTACGTGTGCACCTCTTGTCAGTGTGGGACGTGGAGAAATACCCGTTGTAAAGTTCGCGCTAGAGTTATTTTGTCACCACACGCAGGGTCGGCTGCGGGAGTCGAGGCGCAGGTTCTGTGTCGTCGAGACTCTCTCCGTGTTGACTAAGATCGAGCCCCATAGACTCCTCAGCGTGGCTTACTCGAACGGGAATAATTAGGTCAGATACCATGTAGAGTATGTACGAGCCGACAAGCGTGAAGCTTGCCACGATACCCAGCGCATAGATGTGATTTATGAACGTGTTGACCTCGCCGTGGATGAGCCCGACCTTATCGGCGAAAACCGCCGTTAAAAGCATTCCAGTAATACCGCCAACACCGTGGCATGGGAACACGTCGAGCGTGTCATCGAGATCGCTCTTGGTTCGCACATGAACGGCGATATTGCTGATGACACTCGCGGCGAGCCCGATAAACATACTAGCGCCAACACTCACAAATCCCGCCGCGGGTGTTATCGCGACGAGTCCAACTACGGCTCCGATGCACGCGCCGAGCGCCGATGGTTTTCTCCCTCGGGCGCAGTCAAAGAAAATCCATCCCAACATCGCCGCGGCGGAGGCGGTGTTTGTGGTTAGAAAGGCGCGCGCGGCGAGCCCGTTAGCGGCGAGAGCGGAGCCCGCGTTGAATCCGAACCAGCCAAACCAGAGCATTCCGGTTCCAAGAAGGACGTACGGAATGTGCGCGGGGACCTGTTGGCTTTGAAGCTTGTGTGTAGTTCGACGCCCAAGGAATAGGGCTCCCGCCAGCGCGGCGAGGCCGCCCGACATATGCACGACGGTACCACCGGCGAAATCTAATACACCCCACTGACGTAGAAATCCTTGTGGGTGCCATGTCCAATGCGCGAGTGGGCAGTAGATGAAAAGTGAGAAGAGGCAAACAAAGAGCATATAACTTGAGAAGCGCACTCTGCCCGCGAACGCTCCGGTGATGAGCGCTGGGGTGATGATCGCGAACTTGAGTTGAAAGAGGGCGAACAGCGCGAGCGGTATCGTGGGAGAGAGCTCCCCGTGAGGCGCTTCGCCGACTCCGCTGAACATAAAGAATGTTCGTGGGTCTCCAATTACTCCGTAGAGTGAGTCTCCGAAGGCGAGACTAAAGCCGACCGTGACCCATAAAATGCTCACGATCCCCATGGCAATAAAGCTCTGGAGCATGGTTGAGATTACGTTACGCCGGTCGACCATACCCCCGTAAAAGAAAGAGAGTCCCGGAGTCATCAGCAGCACGAGGGCTGTTGCGGTCAGCATCCAAGCGGTGTCGCCGGGGCTAATTGACAGGGCCGTCGCGCCGATGGGGCTTGTTTGGGCTGTCGGGACGGCTCCTAGAGCGCTAACTGCACCCAGTAATATCAATGGGATAAGCCAAAGTCGTGGCTGGGTTGATACAGAGCGAGCAGCCGCCATAGATGCCTCCAAACGTTAAGATCATCTTAGATAAGATAATTATCGTGTATTGGAGCCCTAATCTATAGATATTTAATCTAATTACCTTTGTTTTTAAGGTAGTTTCTTAGTTCGTTAGCCACTTTGAACTTGTAGAGGTGAGGGACTTCACTATTAATGAGGATTGAGAAGCGTACTCTTCCGATCTGCTCATCAGGGGTAAAGTACCCCGCAAGCGAGTTAACCCCTCGTAGGCTCCCCGTTTTGGCGATAAACCCTTCTTGCTCAGGAAGGAGCCAACTATATCTGTCGAACTTGCTAAGCAGCTGGTTCATCTGAGTGGCGGAGACTTTATTCTTACGTGAGAGCCCGGACCCCTCCTCAACGTGAAAGTCATCCCACCCAACGAGCTGCTCAAGACAGCCCCGCATCGCTCGTTGACCTTTTGATACCGTGGCTGGTGCCCCGAACTCAGCGACTCCGAGCGTGAGAAAGATCTGATTGGCGGTGAAGTTGGTTGAGTATTTCAGCATCGCCTTGAGCATCTGCTCTAGATTCTGTGGGGATCGGTGGGTGTAGATGGCGCGCGCCGACGAGGGGATCGCTCCGCGTGTGATCCGCATAGAGCCGCGCGCGCCGTTCTGTTTAAGGAACTCCGCTAGCAGCTCACCCCCATACTGAACTCCTACGGGCCAATCTGTGGAGAGATTCACTCGCTCTGTCTTTCCCTTCGCGAGTCTGAGTCCTGCTTGTCGCGCGAGGGGTGTTAGTGGCGTCTGTTCCTCCGCGCTCACGATAGCGCCACTCTTCGTTCTCGTAAGGTGCGCCGAGCTGAAATTCCCCACAAAAGCCGCGTTTTTCGCGTCGTATGGATTGCTCGAACGCTCGCTTCCGTCGATATCTATATCGTCTGAGAACAGTGACGTGTCGATGACGATGTGATTAATGGTCGTTATTCGCGCCACAAGCTGTGTCGCGACTGACTCAAGTGTCTCGGACACAAGCGACGGATCGCCCGAGCCCTTAATGAAGAGCGTGTCTTTCCCATCGGAGAAAAAAAGGGTCTCGAAATGATGCTTTGCCCCTAACTTCTCCAGGGCGCAGAAGCTGGTGGCGACTTTGAGTGTTGAGGCCGGCACGAAGCGTTCGTTGTCGCGATATCGGAGTAGGGGGGTGCCGTCGTCCGTTTCAACGCGGACTGATCCGTTCTTTAAGAGAGTGGGCAAGTCTAATTCAGGCTGACAGCGCGCTGGAGATGAGAAAAGCAGAAGTGAGGCGCACAGGAGGAGTGGATACCGAAATTTCATCCTTCTATAGTAGCGCAGAGCCACGGTGAGCCCAAGGGCGCTCAAGTGAGCTAAAAAGCGCCGGTTTTGGGGCGCTTGCAACTTCCCCTGGATGACCTGCGCTGACGCCCGTGGTATACGAATTGGACGACTCGACTCTTTGAGGAAGGACCTATCCCTATGAAAGGTATTGTATTAGCAGGTGGTTCCGGCACCCGACTTCATCCAGTTACGCTCGCCGTGAGCAAGCAGCTCCTTCCGATCTACGATAAGCCGATGATTTATTATCCCCTCTCGTCACTGCTGTTGTCGGGCATTCGCGATATTTTGATCATCTCAACTCCACATGACACGCCGGCGTTTCAACGCTTGCTTGGTGACGGTTCTCAGTGGGGTGTTTCGTTCTCGTACGCTACGCAGCCAAGCCCCGATGGTCTCGCGCAGGCTTTTATAATTGGACGCGAGTTCGTTGGGAATGACTCCGTATGTCTGACGCTCGGAGATAATATATTTTTCGGTCAGGGCTATCCTGATTTGCTTCGCCGAGCGGCGCAGCGAGAGAAGGGAGCGACGGTGTTTGGTTATCAGGTGAAGGATCCTGAACGCTATGGAGTCGTTGAATTCGACTCAACGGGCAAAGCGATTAAACTTGAGGAAAAGCCGAAAAACGCGACATCTCCGTACGCGGTGACTGGAATTTATTTCTACGACAATCAGGTGCTCGATATCGCGCGAGACCTGAAGCCATCTCCACGAGGCGAGCTTGAGATCACTGACGTAAATATCGCCTACCTTACTCGCGATCAACTGAATGTCGAATTGCTTGGTCGAGGTGTCGCGTGGTTCGACACAGGAACGCACGAGTCGCTTCTCCACGCGTGTAATTTTATTCAGACGATTCAAGAGCGCCAGGGTCTGATGATCGCTTGCCTCGAGGAGATCGCGTATCAGCAGAAGTTCATCTCCGCGGATGAACTCGCGCTACGCGCGGATGCTTTCAAAAAGAGTTCCTACGGACAGTACCTGCAGTCGCTGCTTAAGTAGCGGCGGTCTTGCTCGGACCCTGCTTGTATCAAAATTGTACGTTATGACTGGGGATGGAGTGCTCCGTCGACCCCCTACGGCGCTAAACAATGCTCCCTAAAGATGCAATCGAAGCATAAGAAGATTCAAGGTTTCTCTCCTCGTGGTGCATATCGTCCTATCCTGCGCGCCGCTAAAGTGAAAAATCGATAAGACCTCTCTTATGCGGCACCTTTTCAGTGCGCTGCGTTGACCCCCTGCATCTAATTCAAGTCGGTAGTGTAGGCAGTAGGTCGTATTTCGCTTGTAGAAACGGGGTGTTGGTCGCGCGTTCGTTGGAGGGTTTGGTCGCTCTCTCACAGAACTTCTTAGTGTGGGAAATAGGGAGCCCACACAAAAACTCTCGCTTCGTCCAGGCATAAGAAATCATTAAACAAATTGAGAGAGTCTGCCGACGTTAGGACTCGAGATGTGTAGTACACGCGGCTCGCGAGATCCGCATAGCTTCTCAGCAGTGATGCGCCATATTGAGGCGTGCCTCCGCGCGCTAGCACTACTCGTGTATCAAACGCTCAACGCAGTGGCCTCTTCGCTCATCACGAGCGCGCGCATCACAATGAGCGCAGTGCGCTCGGCTGGCACGCTCGCCAAAGTTGCTATCGCGATTTCTCTTGTAACGGGAGTGACCCTAAGTGGCTGGTTCACGAAGCCAGTCGAGCAAGCATGGACGCAGCCAAGTTCATGCATTAGTTGTAGCGTAACCGCTTTCGGCTCCTACACGTGTGACCTCGGAAATCCAACAGCGCAGGATCCCTCCTGTGAGTGCGATACCGGAAGTTGTTCTCTTCGAAATCTAAGTGCGACCCCAACACCCCCAATCCCTACGCCAATCCCAACACCACCCACCGACGTTATGTCCAGTTCAATGCAGGATGAAGAGTCCGTGGGCATCATGGAGTTCGCCACTGCAACGTGGACACCAAGTAGCCCCAGCGGAGCGACCTCAACCGCAACTCCAAACTCGACCGCGACGAACACCCCAGCCGCCTCCGCTACCCCCACCGCAACAAGAACTCCGACTTACACCTCGACTCCCTCCTACACGCCGACCTACACTAGCACGCCAACCGCAACCCCAACCCCAACCTGGCAGTGTGGCACAACCACAAATAACGGCGATCTCTCCATCTTCGTCGCCAGCACTACTGATGATGGTCTTTGGGGCGGGGGAGGGGGCCTCGACTCGATGCGGCAGACGTGCCAATCGCTCGCCGATATTAAAGGATATACTGGCTCCTGGTTTCCCCTCGTTTCGGATTCGACATGGAGCGCTCGCAGCGTAACTGGCACGAGTGCCTCAGGTGCTATTTGGAACATGAATAGCCAAGTCGTGTTCGCTAATAGAGCAGCGATGTGGAGTGGCGCAACACCATCGTATTCTCTAGCTTACACGGAAAACCGCACAGCATCTGGATCGACGCAAGTATTCAGCGCGACAACGACTAGTGGATACCTCACGGCCTCGAACTATACCTGTAGCGATTGGATGAGCACGACCGGAAATGCCCATCTCGGAGATCCAACCGGCGCGAACAATTGGATCGATGGATCCATATCGCCGTTTAACACAGCGGCGTGCACAGCTACAAAGTCCATCTATTGTATCGGTAGCTACGTACCTCCGACTTACACGCCGACGTACACGAATACTCCGACCTACACTCCGACGTATACCAGCACGCCGACCTACACGCCGACGTACACGAATACTCCGACCTACACTCCGACGTATACTAACACTCCGACCTACACCCCGACGTACACCCCGACGTATACCAGCACTCCGACTTACACTCCGACGTATACCAACACTCCGACCTACACCCCGACGTACACCAACACTCCGACGTACACCCCGACGTATACTAGCACTCCGACTTACACTCCGACGTATACCAGCACGCCGACCTACACGCCGACGTACACGAATACTCCGACCTACAC
>CAIVDM010000206.1 GCA_903904735.1 uncultured delta proteobacterium | reverse complement strand
TTTGGACCGCTTCCGTTGATTGAGACAGCCGAGTTCACGCTCGTAGGTGAAGTGGATCCGAATGAGACGCGACCGGAAGGTCCCTTCGGCGATCACTACGGATACTACTCGCTTCAGCACGATTACCCCGTGTTTCGCTGTAAGGGATTAGTTCGCAGACACGACGCTGTGTTTCCAGCGACCGTTGTTGGAAAGCCCCGTCAGGAGGATTTCTTTATCGGCGAGTATCTGCAGAAACTTCTCTCCCCGATCTTTCCGCTCGTCATGCCGCAGGTACTCGACCTCTGGTCGTACGGGGAGACCGGTTTTCACGCGCTCGCGTCAGCCGTTGTGCAAGAGCGCTACGCTCGTGAGAGTCTGGTCTCCGCGTTTCGAATCCTAGGCGAGGGACAGCTAGCGCTCACAAAGTTTTTAATCCTCGTCGATAAGCGCATGGACTTAACCCGCTTTAGTCAGGTGCTTGAGTACGCGCTCGAGCGCGTAGATTTTAGAACCGATCTCTTCGTGTTCTCGAACACGGCGATGGATACCCTTGATTACGCTGGCCCAAAGATTAACCACGGCAGCAAGGGACTCTTGGTGGGATGTGGTGAGCCCAAGCGCGCATTGCCGCGAGCGTTTCACGGCGAGCTTTCGCGCGGAGTGTCTGAAGCGAGAGTTCTGTGTGGTGGATGTCTCGTCGTCCAAGGAGTCTCGTTTGAGAGCGATAGAGATCTCGCCCAGCGAGTGGCGGAGCATAAGAGCTTCTCTGAGTGGCCATTAGTTGTTCTCGTTGATAACGCCGCTGAAGCGACCCGTGATGAGAGCGCGTTTTTATGGACCGCCTTCACGCGATTTGAGCCAGCGGCGGATCTCTATGCATCAAAGACTGAGCTCGCTAGACATCACCCGATGTATACGCCGCCGATTGTGATCGACGCGCGAATGAAGCCGTGGTACCCCGGCGTGGTGGAATGTGATCCAAACACCGCCGCTCTAGCAGATCGTCGCTGGAGCGAATACTTTCCGCAAGTAGGGTAATCTCTTCGGGAAGGTGTGATTGTCAGTGCGCCGGAAAGTCGCCCGCGAAACGAAAGATCCGCATTGGGCGACGGGTGGCTCGCGAAACGAAAGATCCGCATTTGGCGACGGGTCGCCCGCGAAACGAAAGATCCGCATTGGGCGACGGGTGGCTCGCGAAACGAAAGATCCGCATTGGGCGACGGGTGGCTCGCGAAACGAAAGATCCGCATTGGGCGAAGGATGGCTCGCGAAACGAAAGACCCGCATTGGGCGAAGGATGGCTCGCCAGACGTAGCCCCCGACAGGGGCGAAGTCTGGACCTAAGCGGGGTCGAACCGCTGACCTCTACACTGCCAGTGTAGCGCTCTACCAACTGAGCTATAGGCCCGTACGAACGCGCCAAGACTAAGCTAAAGAAAATACGGTGTCAAAGACCGGTATCTGTTTGATCCTTGGGGCGATTTCCGATAACGTAGTCGCCGTTCGGGCTGTGGCGCAGACCGGTAGCGCGTTCCCTTGGGGTGGGAGAGGTCGGAGGTTCAAATCCTCTCAGCCCGACCAGTTTTAGAATCCCATGCAACACTAATCCGTCCGACGCGGGGCAGTAGCTCTGGCCTTGCGGGGCAACAAAATGCAACCCTCCTCTACGGCTTTCAGATCGTTACAGCAGATAACTGCTCGAGGTATTTGTAAATAAGTCTCAAGCTTTCCCGGATCAAAGCCGACATCTTTTGTTGGTAAGCAGGGATACCCGAGCGTCCGTGGGCAGCATATCCGTCTGGTGTGAGAGTAGGGTGAAAGCATGCGACATTTTTGTTCTGGTATTTGTTACCTGAGGGCGCCTAGTCTCGTTATCGCGGCACTCTGCTTTTCAATTTCCGGGGTCTGGCTCGCGGAAGTGTCGGAGTCGTACGCGCAGCGAGAGGCTGAACCCGCTCCAAGTCCCAGCAACACGCCCGTCCCGATACCGCCAGCGCCGCCGACACAAACACCTGAGTGCGTTTATTACAGTCTTAATTTCAAGCACGGAAGCACTCACAAGGATGGCAGGCTGAAGATATCGCCAGGTCAGGGAGCACAATCATTGAAGTGCTTTGAAGATATCGCGAAAAAAGCGTTCGTAACCTGCCACAATAAAGATTACGGATACACCCAGGCGGAAGGTGTCGATCTCGCGGGTAACCAAATGATGAAGAAGTACGCGACGTGCTTCACCGGCCACTTTTGGAAACACCTTCTCGCGGCCAACAATCTGACCAGCGATACATACGAACAGAACAAGAAGTATATCAATTGTGCAACAGGGTACGGTGCGACTAACTACCAGGGACATGCTGGTGAGGCACAGATCGGTGGCGGGTCGGTCAGAGACAGCCAACCTGGGTGCAGGCAGGGGTCTCTCTACCTTGATAACGATTGCAAACTCATTCCAGCAAGCGAAATCACCGCTCAGACGAAGCGTTGCGGATCCATCGGGTACTACGCTGAGATGGCCACCCCGATCTCCCTCGTATGGCGTGACGACTATTCTCTACTTCCGAGTACGATAGTATCCTTTAAGCTCAACCCACACTCCAGCAACAAGATGTGGTTGTGGAGAGGGTCAGAGTCTCTTCCTGTTCTTGTGTTCGACCCTGAGCACACCGGTTCAATCACCTCTGCTGAACAGCTATTCGGCACTTGGACCTTCGGCGGAAAGAAGTCCACGACCGACAAGCCAGTACCAGCCACCCCTTGGCAAAATGGGTACGAGGCGCTCGCTACTATGGACACGGATAGCGACGGACGGATAGCAGGAACCGAACTAGACAAACTTGCGCTTTGGTTCGACGCGAATAGAGATGGCGTGTCACAACAGGGCGAAGTGAAGCGACTCTCTGAGGTTTCTGTCACTGCCCTGTTCTATAAGGCAGACAAGACCGACGTTGGCGCGCTGGTAGCGACGAAGGGCTATGAGCGATTGGTGGATGGTCAGGTCAAGACATACAGCTCTGTGGACTGGCTTGAGACTACTGTCGCGGACCCGCTCGAACCGTTGCTCGAGAGAACAGCTGAGCCTCGGACCTCCAGTGTTTTGCCGCGGAATACTGAAGTATCCGCCGGCCCGAACACTTCTGCATCCAACGCCTCTGACTTGGCTGGTGTTTGGAGATGGACCCTTAAGGGACCCGCCCAGGGTGAGGGATACTTTACGTTCGACGAAAGCGAGAACGGATTCACGGGTTCATCCATAAGTCTTATCGGGATGGCAGGCATACCTGGTGTGAACGGGGAGGCCCTGTTCACTAACTTTGAAAAGATTTCCGTAACGGCCCGGAAGCAAGGCTTCGACGTGAGCTTGCTGGCGAAGTCTGTAAACGGAGCCACGCTGAGTAGCTCGGCGGACCTCTCTGCTGATGGCTCCGCGCTGTCGGGAAAAACGGTGGTCTCCGGCTCGACCAGTTCTCAGAGCGGCACGTTTGAATACGACTGGATCGCGGAGAGAATCAACTAAGAGTTGACCAGTACCAACTATCGCTCTGCGTGAGTACGCTGACCGATACCTCAGCAATAGATACGTTTGTCTTTCCACCCGGCCTACCGCACCACCGAGTTCAATCGATTCCCAGTTGTCCCGATACGTTACCTCGACCTCTAACAGTTCTCATCGGTTACGTACATTGTCGTCGAAAACCTCTGGCGAGTGAGTCAGAAATCCTCAAGTCATACAAGTTTTGTTACGAAACCTCCTGTAGGGTTTGGGGGAGTAGCGAGGAGCTGAGTCCAGCACCGGATGGTCGAATCAGAGACTCATCATCCACTTATTCGCCAGAACACCTAGATGAATCAGGCGCCAGCACTTTACGGTGGTCATAGCGCTCGATGGCCACGATGGCTGCACGAAGGGGAGCTCTCAAATGAAAAAACGAATCGGACTCGCGGTTGTAGTTGTTTGTGTCGCGGTCGGAATCTATGTGACACGACCCTCTCATGAGACGGCTGTGAACCCAGCTGTCGCGCCTCCGCCCCCTATCGACAACCCTTCGGCGGACAAGCCACAGAACCTTGAACAGCTCCTTCCATCGAACACTACATCAGAGAATGTAGTGCCCTCCGCAGATCTTGAAGCGCTCGAACGTGACTTGGAGTCAGCTTCAGTTGAAGGGCCAGAAGGGCTTATCGCGAGCCGTGAAATGCCTTCGGCAGCCCTCCAGCCTGAAAACGTTCCCGAGCAGGCGCAGCTGGCGCTTGAGATGGGATACATTCAAGAGAGCCAACTACCTGAGTTTCATCGCCAGCGCGAAGAGCTGAATTCAATTATCCAGGCGCAACAAGAGTCTGAGATGTCAGAGGCTGTGGAGGAGGGTGTAACACCATGAGAATGAAGACTCGATTGGCTCAAAATGGGTATGTGATCAGAGCAGCTCGTCGTGCGGCGCTAGGGATGCTTGCCGTGACATTAACCATCGCGTCAGGCGCGGTGGCTCAGAGCTCTGAAGGAACCCACCCGTGTGATCAGAGTGACCTCTGCAAGGCGATGTACGAGGTGATCTCGCAACGTAAAGCGAGCGAGGTCGAGCCGCTCATGCCGACACTTGTCAGGCTTTTGCCCGAGATGAGCGCCGCTGATATTAGGAAATGGGTAAACCAAGACCTTAACGCGCAGATCATGGACCACATAAGTCAGCGCTTTGGGCATGGGCTCTCATCCGCTGACAGAGCCAGGACTTTGAGTGATGTGAGAGACCCTGACCTTAAGGGATGGCTCTTTCATCTAGCGAAAGTAATTGATTCTCCGCCAGCGATGACGAACGCCGAGCTTGATCGGATGGCGCAAGCGTATGCCGCTGTGACACCCAACCTCAAGGTAGCCTTTAATCCAGTGACGGAGTCAATCGCCGAATTATATCAAAAGGTGGAGGCGCTAAACGACAAGCTTGAGCTCGGAAAGCTCTGTGTCAATCGAAAAGACGACGATTCAGACGGTTTGAT
>CAIVDM010000205.1 GCA_903904735.1 uncultured delta proteobacterium | reverse complement strand
GCGCGAGCGTCTCGGGCGCAAGCGGATCGAGAGCTCTACAAGGGGTGGATTCAAAATTACTTGATCGGCGTTCCGAACCTCACGGTCGTTGAGGGTGAGGCGGCGACGATTGAGTTCAACGGTCGGGTGGTAACTGGAGTTACGCTCAAAGATGGTTCAGTAATTCACGCCTCAGTGGTGGTACTCACAACGGGAACATTCTTGCGCGGACTGATGCACTCAGGACCTGACAAGACAGAAGGCGGTCGTCTCGGCGACGTGGCATCGAATCTGCTCAGCGACTCATTACGATCTCTTGGTTTCCCGCTCGGAAGATTAAAGACAGGAACGCCTCCGAGATTGCGGCTCTCGTCTATTAATTTTGAGGGGCTTCTTGAGCAGCCCGGAGATGCACCACCACAACCATTTTCATTCACGACAACATCAATCAATCGCCCGCAGATCTCGTGTTGGCAGACCTCGACCAATGAGCGCGCGCACGACATTATCCGCGACAATCGAGAGCGCAGCCCGATGTTCAACGGGCAGATCACCTCAGGTGGTCCTCGCTATTGCCCGTCGATCGAGGACAAGGTCTTCCGCTTTAAGGATAAGACCAGCCACGCGGTGTTTCTTGAGCCGGAGGGATTCACCTCCGACATCGTTTATCCGAACGGGATCTCGACTTCGCTTCCACTCGATATTCAGGAAGCGTTCATTCGCGCGATCAAGGGTCTTGAGAATGTTGAGTTCTTGGCGCCCGGATACGCGGTGGAATACGACTTCGTTGATCCGAGGTATCTCGCCCCTAGTTACGAGACGAAGGATGTGAAGGGATTATTTCTGGCGGGGCAGATTAACGGCACGAGCGGATACGAGGAAGCGGCGGCGCAGGGACTGGTCGCGGGAGTGAACGCCGCGCACTCGGTCTTGGGGCGCGAGGCTTTCATCGTTACCCGAGCGCAGGGATACATCGGGGTCATGACTGATGATCTCACCGCAAACGGCGTCGACGAGCCGTATCGGATGTTCACGTCTCGCGCTGAATACAGATTGATTTTGCGTGAAGACAACGCGGCGCAGCGCTTGTGCCCGATAGCCAGGAGCCTTGGGCTCTTGAGCGAGTCTCAGACCCAGGTGTTTGAACGACGACAAGCTACCTATGAGAAAGCCGCCGCGTGGCTCAATGTCACGAGGATAAAGCCAACGGCGGAGGCGAACGCGTGGCTAGAGCGCAACAGCACGGCGTCGCTCAAGGACAGCGCCACCCTCTCTCAACTTCTCAAGCGCCCACAATTGAATGTGGATGACATCCTTTCCTATGTTCCTTATGAGCACGAGCTGAGCGAGGAGATTAAAGCGGCGCTTGAGATAGAGGTTAAGTTTAGTGGTTATCTCGATAGGCAAGAGGAAGAGGCGCAGAGACTCAAAAAGAGTGAGACTGAGCGTATCCCCGCGGATTTTCCATACGATGAGATCAAGCAGTTGCGCACTGAAGCGAGAGAAAAGTTAAAGAAGCATCGACCTGATTCGATCGGTCAAGCGATGCGAATACCAGGCATGACCCCGAGCGCGATATCGCTGTTGGCACTCTATCTGAAGCGGTTTCGGGCAGGAGAGCTCACGACGACCTGTTCAGGAATCGAGTCTCGGTAAAGTTAAGATTCCCAGCACTTTATTTTCGCAGCTTTCTGAGAGCCCCGTCCCTATCATGTGTAGGCGGCATTATGGTCACCTATATGGCCGCGGGTAGCGGTGCCCTGCCGGAGCGAGGCAGGCCGGAGGCGTCGTAATTGGGAAGGTTGAGTCGGTTCTTGCTCCTCTCAAAGATCCTGGTTTTGACGAGGAGCCCCGAGCTAATCTACAACCTTCCCCAGGGTGAGCGTATGTCCGATCTCTTTGTCAGCTAGGTGACTCTTTTGATACTATTATGATGAACCAAAGTTTCGGCCCAAGTGAGAAGCCTTCAGCGGGACGCCAACGGGGTGGCTTAACACTATCTCAAGAGATCCATCGAGCGCTTGATTCCCTCGATGCCGCGCGCATAGGAGTCCTCACCAAAGAGGCTGGTGCGCAGGACGCTTTGAGAGATCCTAGCGCTATTTTTCGACGATTTCAGGGCGAGATTAGGGATGATCAAACGGCGGAACGCCTCCATAAGATCTGGACGGTTCTTGATGTCTTTTCTCAAACTAGTATGGGGAATGACCGACGTCTCTCGACATCTGCGGAGCGGTGCGTTGTTGTGCTTCAGGCAAAGAATCCCCCTATCGCTGTATCTGTTGCCCATCAAGCGCTCGACAGAGGGCTTGCCCTGAGTCCTCAAACAATTCTGGCGACCCTGAGTCAGGCGTGGAACCATGCAAAGACGATTGAGGGCCTTGGCTCGTGTGTGTCTCTGCTGGAATCTGCTCTTATAAAGGGAGCGCTCGCTCCAACCGACCGACAGACCATAGGAAAATGCGATGCGCTACTCGCGACGCTGTGCGATCCGAATCCGTGTCACAAGAGGATCTCCTCGCACTATAAACCTGAAATGACCCTCGCTGAGGTTAGCACTCGCATGCTATTGGGAGCGCGGTTGGCGCAGGCGGTAGTTGGCGCAGGGGTGGTATTCAGTGATAGCCGAAACCAGGAGCGAATTAGCCTCGCGATTCGGGGATTGTCGACCGTTGGAGTGCTCGCATCGCGGCAGGCCAGGCATAAGGTCGGTGAGATATCGCAAGGCAGCTTAATCGCGGCGGCTGATGAAGTAGGGTTTCAGATCCTCGGCTTCCAAGCAAAAGACGCAAACTACGATCCGCAGCAGCAGGCAGCAGTTGGGGCGGCACTTATGGGGGCGGCGCTCTCGCTCGCGCACCAGTGTTTTTGCAGCGAGTCGTTGCTGGACGGCACGGATCGGACAGTTCGTCTCTATGCCCTATCGGGCGCAACAGTAGCAACGCTTTTCCGAGCAATGGAGCGCGGCAAGCTAGAGTTGGGAGATTCTGAGCGTGAATCAATCGCAGTGATTACATCTTGTGCGCTTGAGCTGGAGCAGGACCAGAGAGGGGCTGACCTGCAATCGGCTACACTGAATTGCGCTCTCGGGTTACTTGTCAAACGTCCAGGAGATCTATCGGAGGGAGGGGAACTTGCTATTAGTGCTATTCGAAGAGCGAATTGTGTTGCTCATCTTCTCTACTACGCATTACCAAGGATAACCGAGGTGTCGTTCCTGAAGTCGGCGAGTGCGGTTTTCGGGGTGGCGTTCGAGGCGAATCCAGATGGAGTTAACGAGTATTCCAGTTGGCACGACGCTATAGACAGGCGCATCGTTGATATTGAGAAGAATCGAGCCCAAAAGGTAGCGCCGATGTCAGTGTCCCGCCGCCCTCAGCAGAGCCTTGGGTGGTTTTCACAGGCTCTCAAAGAGGGGGAGGAAGGGCGACGGTAGCGGATTATTACGCGGCTCGATTTGGTGGGTGCTTCGGAAAATAATCTGCCCCAGATCTGAAGTGGTTTCGGGCGGGAGAGCTCACTACTGCCACCGCACGAGAGGAATCCAGAACGTCAGTGAAAAATAGTTTCCTGTACCGCGTGTTGATAGTTTGACTCGCTTTTTCGCCCTGAGTTTTGAAGAAAGAAAGCGCGTCGTTGGAGCCCACGAAGAATTCCCGCGTGTAGCGTCAACGATACGCCTCCCCGAGTTCCACGGTCTCGGCCTCGCTTCGCCCAGACTCTCAAAATGTGTACGACGGATCGTTTCTCACCAGCTAGCTATGGCGCGCGCCTATCGATGCTGGTCCACATGTATGAGACGTATACGAGAGTTGGACCGGGGAGAATCGATGAGCTTTCGAGGTGCGAGGCGTACATGAACCACCCTCCGCCAACAAAGCACACGGCAATCACAATCAAGAAGATAAGATCGCGATCCTTTGAATCTTGGGGGACCTGCCGGGGCCTCATGAGAGTTGCTCCTCACAGCACAGTGCGTCACTCGTCCAAACCCCACCGGTAGATCGATCGGGCCGAGAAAAGCCTGAGAGAAAAATTGCCTTTAATACGCCATTTTCCCGCTTTTTGAGTAGTGCATTGAAATCACTAGGCAAGTTGTTCTCTCTCCGTAGAGCAAGGACTTCCCTCAAGCGTTAGATTTTAGGCGAGCGCACCGATCCATGCGGATAACCCGCACGCCGCGCGTAGACTAACCAACCGGGCGGAGCGCTTCCCAGTGATCGGGCTTGAAGCCTAGAAGAGCGTGTTTCGGGCTAAGGACAAACGGCCGCTTGACGAGCATACCATCACGCGCCAGTTCTCGTACCGCGTCCTCACGACTCATAGTTGGAATTCGCTCAGAGTATCCACCTTCGCGGTAACGCTTACCTGAAGAATTGAAGAGGGGCTTGATCCCCCCTTGGCGCTCTATCATCTCGACAAGCTCCTGCTCCGATGGTGGTGAGAGTGATATATCAACAGCCTCAAAGGGGATGCCGTTATCACGCAGAAACTCCAGGGCTTTTTTGCAACTTGAGCAGGCCGGATACTGGTAGATCTTTATCACGAGAGATCCTATTTCTTCTGTTTCTCTAGTTGTGCCCTGCGAGTCGCCGCCCAGCCGCCTTTCATCTCTTGCTTGGCGCGTCCAAGCGCGAGCGCGTCAGCGGGGACGTCTTGCGTGATGACGGATCCAGCGGCGATGAGCGCGCCGTCTCCTACATGTACCGGAGCCACAAGGCATGAGTTACTACCGATGAACACGCCCTTGCCTATCGTCGTGGCGGATTTGCGATAACCATCGTAATTGCAGGTAATCGTACCAGCGCCGATGTTCGACTCCTCGCCAACAGTACAGTCGCCCAGATACGTGAGGTGCGATGCCTTCGCGCCGTCACGCAGTGTGGCGTTTTTTACCTCAACAAAGTTACCGATCCTTGTGTGCGCGCCGAGTGAGGTTCCAGGGCGTATGTTAGCGAAGGGGCCGACCGAGGCTTCCTCTCCAATCACGGCTTCCTCAACGCGGCTGCCCAATTTAATCGTTACGTTTCGTCCGATAGTGGAGTTGATAATGAGTAACGATCCCTCAAGTGTTACTCCGGTCTCCACGACGGTGTCCCCGCGAAGTTGAACCTGAGGACCAACTCGCGCGCCCGCCTTAAGAACGACGGAGGCGTCGAGAGAGCAGGTAGCGGGATCATCAAATAAAACGCCATCGGCTTGCAGCTGGCGGATGTGGCGCCGTTCAAGAACCTGATTGACGTAGGCTAGATCCGACAATGTGTTTACTCCCGCGGCCTCCTGCGGATCTCCGAGCGGAAACGCGCAAACAGTCTGCCCCTCCTTGACCGCTTTTTCGACGATGTCGGTCAGGTAGTATTCCTTTTGAGAGTTGTTGTTCTGAAGCGACTCAACCGCGGGCTTCAAAAATGATGAGTCAACCGCGTACACGCCGGAGTTGACCTCATTAATGAGAAGTTCCTCAGGGTTGCAATCTTTCGCCTCAGTGATTCGTAACACCTCATTCTTCGCCCCACGAACGATGCGCCCATAGCCGTTGGGGGGTGGTGCCGTGAAGGAAAGCATCGTGAGGGTCGATTTCTTAAAGGAATGATACGCGACGAAATGCTTTAAGGTCTCGGCGGTAAAAAGGGGATGATCGGCGTAGGTCAGAATCACCGTTCCAGTGAACCCCTCAAGAGCGGGAAGCGCGCACCGAACGGCGTGTCCGGTTCCGAGCTGTTCGGGCTGCGAAATGGTCTCAATAGTGTGTCCCTTCGCCGCCGAAGACGTAGCGAGGTGTTTTTCGAGCAGCTCTCGTTTATGACCGACAACCACTATCGTCTTTACCGGAGACACGCTCGCGAGGCTTTCAAGGGCGAGATCTATCAGCGCCCCAGAACGAGTCGTGGCGAGAGCTTTGGGTGAGTCTCCCCCTAGGCGCTTACCGAGGCCGGCGGCTAAAATGACGCAACAGATCTGTTCCATAGTGCCTTGGAACCTACCATGACGGGTGGGGCTTAAAAAGTGCCCAGGCGCAGGTCGGAAACCCGGCGTTACGCGCGGATCTCGAGCGAGAAAGGACGTAAGGTACCTTTTTAAGCCCTCGTTTCCTTGCTATTCATAGAGGCCGTATAGATCAGAATCGAGAAAGGACACGAGAGAAGGACAATCTATGGCAACGAAGATAAAGGTAACTAATCCCGTAGTTGAGCTCGATGGCGACGAGATGACTCGCATCATATGGCAGTTCATCCGAGAGAAGCTCATCCTTCCATTTCTCGATATCGACATTAAGTACTACGACCTCTCGGTTCAGAATCGCGACGCGACTGATGATCAGGTCACGATCGACTCAGCGGAAGCCATCAAGAAATATGGTGTCGGAATCAAGTGCGCGACGATTACCCCCGATGAGGCGCGCGTTAAGGAGTTCAGCCTGAAGAAGATGTGGAAGTCCCCGAACGGGACTATTCGTAACATTATCGGCGGAACTGTGTTTCGTGAGCCGATCATCTGCAAGAATATCCCAAGGCTAGTTCCAGGATGGACTGAATCGATAGTTATCGGCAGACACGCTTTTGGTGACCAGTACAAGGCCACTGACTTTAAGGTGCCAGGCAAGGGACGTCTCACGATGACCTTTACCCCTGCTGATGGCGGCGCTCCGATCGAGCACGAGGTGTTCTCGTTCACCGGTAGTGGCGTGGCGATGGGAATGTACAACCTCGACGAGTCCATTCGCAGCTTCGCTCGAAGCAGCCTTAATTACGGACTCGCCAAGAAGCTTCCGACATATCTGTCGACAAAGAACACGATCCTTAAGGCGTATGACGGACGCTTTAAGGATATCTTTCAAGAGGTATACGACACGGAGTTCAAGACACAGTTCGAGGCTGCCGGTATCGAGTATCAG
>CAIVDM010000204.1 GCA_903904735.1 uncultured delta proteobacterium | reverse complement strand
GGGGAGGGCGCGGCTCCGTACGCGCCTCGCTACGGGCGGGTACAGAGCCCCGCCCTCCCCCCGAAATACCACGCTCCTAATCAAATCCGACAGGATTGAAATCAAAGGTCGACCATGCCGAATTGGTAGCTAGCTCCGCTGCGAGCGCTTGATGTGCGTTAAGGGTCTTCTGGTCGAGCTCCATCACTGAATACTGCGGAAGCGAGGAGAGAAACGCTTCGAGTCGTGCTTGAACTTCGCCTAACGAGTCACGCTCCATAGAAAGAGAAGCTGATCTCTCCCACTCCTCCCGAATAGTTAATGCGTCTTTTATCGAGACGGTATCACCAACCATCAAGAAAAGGTCGATACCAGCGGCGTGCGCGCGTTCGGCGAACGATCCACTCGAAAGGCTCTCGTGAATGGCTTTCATTCCTAGGGCATCCGCTATCGTTATCCCCGTAAATGATAGTTCCTGGCGAAGGATCTGCCCCATGACGGCGGGCGAGAGGGTCGCTTGGTTATTCGGATCTATCGCTGGCACCATCAAGTGCGCGCTCATGATCATCTCGATTCCACTCGCTATGAGCGCGTTAAATGGAAGAAACTCTTGGACCTTCAATTCACTAAGGGTCTTCGCGACCACGGGAAGCGCGTAGTGTGAGTCAGCGCTGGTATCCCCATGTCCGGGAAAGTGTTTAGCGCACGGCACTACTCCGCCGCGACGTAGCGCGTCGGCGAAGACGCATACGCTTTCCGCCACATCCTGGGAGCTCTGCCCAAATGCGCGCTGATTGATGACCGGGTTTTGGGGATTTGAGTGAATGTCAGCACACGGAGAAAATGAGAGGTTCACCCCTGACGCTCGAAGCTCCGCTGCCATCATCGCGGCTACTTGCTCGACTGCCTTCAGATTCCGTCCGTAAAGAGCGGGGTACGGAAAGCGCGTTATCGGCGGAGGAAAGCGGTGCACGTTTCCACCTTCGTGGTCGATTGAGACAATAATGTTGGGACGTCCGATCGCCTCGCGCGCTTCCTGGAGGAGTCGTGAATATTGGTCAAGCCACTCATGATACGGGGCGCTCTGCGCGAAGTTGCGCTTACGCAGCATGATACCACTTGGCTTGAGATCTCTGAGAGCCGCCGCTTCATTGGCGGTAAGCGAGGTTCCCGACGGCTCTACTATAAATCGAAGTCCGAGGTCGAGTTCCTGTGTCACGAGTGTTCGGTTTGTTAATACTGAAGCTCTAATCGCTTGAAGTCATCGTACTTGGGATCGCGGGTCTCCCAGTACGTGGTCGCCGATGAGCGATACGATAGGTCCATAGGCTTAATTCTAAGCACCTTCAACATCGCGGCGATGGGAAGAAAGCCGACGCACCACGCGAGCGAGAGGATTACCGTCGTCATAACGATCGACAGATAGTGAGCCAACTTCATCCAACCTCTCCATATTGGGAGGAGAAGGCGTGGCGCCAAGAAACCTAACGCCGAGAAGGTGACCGCGACAGCGAGCCATGCGGCGTATGATGAAGCATCTCGCCCCTGGTAGAGCTTTACCGCCGTCACAAAGAAGCCTATCGCGCCGAATAGGGCGCCAAACTCGCGTACGTGCTGACGAACTGGCTTATTGAACCACGTCTCGTCGAGCGGATCTTTTCGCCGAACGTCGACGTTAGCGACTGCCTTCACGGAGACCTCTTCAGCTAATCCAACTCGAACTTCGTCCGCCAATCTTCTCGCTCCTGCCATTTGGGCTGCTCCTCTTTCAACAT
>CAIVDM010000203.1 GCA_903904735.1 uncultured delta proteobacterium | reverse complement strand
GTCCTACAAGACGCGATAATAAATATGAAAATAGAGCAGATGGTAGCGTTCGCCACACGAAGACCAAGCTGACTGTTTCCTATCAAATTCAGCGAAGATATGGACGCGAAATATCTATCAAGTTGCGGATAGTGCGTTGGCAGAGGGAGCCCTATCACGAGCCCTATAACTACCGACAAAAAAACCAGAAACCAACGAGCTAATGGAACTCGTGCTCCGGATAGGCAAAGAAACGTGATCCAGGAAAAAAATAAAATGGTAAGGAGCAAAGATAGAAAATTGCCCCAGAAAACCGAGCATGTGAAACTCTGGCAATCAGAAATCAGCATCCCAGCAAGAGTCAGTAAGGAAGGCCCTGAACCTGTGTACGAGACGAAGTCAGCTCCAGCGAATTGACCTTCTAGAAGCCTCCTAATAGGATTAAAGGCTTGAAACTTTCCATTGATGGGGAAAAAGTTGGCATCAATGAGATACTCACTATACGAATTATAGCATACAAAAAAAACAAACCGACAAAGTGTCAGTAAAGACGAAAATGCGACCGAGTAAGCGGCAAAGAGCAAAACCCGTTGCAACACATCGCGGATAGCCCGAAACGAACTTCCCTTCAACTCCATTAAATAAGTCCTCTCAAACTCGCTACAGCTCGACTAATTACGTAGTCCGCGACGACTGTCCTGAAACTCGCTGAAAATACCGAGTTGAGTCTCCATTGCATAGCCTAAACCCAACAACTCTCGGTTTATTAAGAAGCATCACCAATTGCTTGCAAACTAGCACTAAAGTCCGCTTACTAGCCGCCAAATAGGCAGCTCGCAACCGAATCACAGGAGTCGATCTGCAAACGGGCTCTTTGGCACCGGCAGGAAGTAGGACAAGGCTCGCTCTCCCATCGAATAAAGCCCTGCTACTATCAGACATTTCATAGGGCGATGCCCGGACGAGCCTTCCAACTTCATAGCACAGCACCTGGCGCTAGCTCTCAAAACCCATGATACTCTCTCTGCGTATCCACCCTGCGAGAGCGCGCCTGTGCGATCGGCGTGATATTTCAGAACAACTGCAAGCAATTCCCGCTTCCTCCTGCTAAACAGAAAAAGTCCGCACGGCATCGCCTCGGCGCGCCCTGAATCCCTATTGACGACTAGTATAACGGCTCGGATACTCGTTTAGGCTTAACCTGCGGCACTTATACTCGAGTCACAACCTATTCATATGAATCAAATCGATCAGTCCAACGCGGACCTCCGGCCGCTTACGCAAGCATTAGTTACTGTATGCATAGCCATTAGTCTGGGGCTTATCTGCGCAGGTGTTTACGAACTCAACAGCCTCACTGACAAGACGTCGCGCGCCTACCTACTGATGACCCTCGGCTCCTGCGCGCTTGCCCTCTTGCCCCATAGAGCGCGATTAGCGCCCTCACCTATACTCCTCAAAGGCGTGCTAGGCGTAGCGGTGGTGCTATGCGGGCTGGCTCAAAGTCGAGTTGTTGCGCTTCTACGAAGCAAGAACTCCATTCCCTGGGACGTATTCTCCTACCAATGGTCGCTCAGTATGGGGTGCTTTGTGCTTATCTTCGCTGCGTGGCAGCAATTACGAAAGCGTCCGACGGCCCGCATGGAGCCTACAGATAAATGGTTGGCGTGCTCTGTCTTTCTAGTGGCGCTCGCGCTGAGATCCTGGAACGTTGTGACCCGTTCGCCTATAGCCATCGAAGACGAGTTTCAAGTCTTCTCCGCTGTCCTGTCCCCTGGTGGCTACATAAACCTTAATCCTCTAGGCACTCTCAACTCGTTTCCATCTTTTTACTACTGGGCGGTTTCCTATCTGTATCGACCCTTTTACGCGGTTGTCGATCTCTTCGTTTTTCAAAAGGTTCTTGTCGCCGTGGCCGGTGCCGCCTCTGTCTCTCTCTGGTATGTGATAATCAGACTATTTCACACCAGGTCTGTGGCTCTCGTCTGTACGTCTCTTTTGTCTTTTTTGGGCTGGCACTGGCTCAATTCCCGGCTACTCTACTGCTACCCTTACGATCTGGCTTTTGTGGCCGCCAGCTCTCTTTGCGCCTTACTATCGATCCGCGGCCGAAGCGTGTTCTGCGCGATGCTCGCGGGCTTGTTCTGCGCCCTCACGCTCGTCTTTCAAAAATCAGGTGTGCTTGTATGTCCACTCGTCGCGTACATCTTCCTTGATGCCCTTGTTCGAAGCGATAAGGAGCGGCGGCGAGAAATACTTCTCTATGGCATGGTGTGGGGTATCTCGATCGCGTTCTTCTATATGCCATTCATCATGTTCGCGGTCAGTCCGAGTAACCCCGAAGGACTCCTACCCCGACAAAGTGGCATCTTAGCGACTCGAAGCGACGAGCTCGCGCGCGCCGGAGTGGGGCAGTTAGAGGCCATTCGACGCATGGTGGCTGACGTATTCCTACAACTTCAGTACCTGGAGTATGACCATGTTAGGCATCTTTTCAGAATTAATGGCCCGATATTAGATCCGGTCCTATCGGGTCTATTCTTCTTGGGTTTGGTAAAGGTAATCTTCTCGTCCGTTAAAGACGCGGGACCTCGTCTTTGTCTCATCGGTTTCGCCCTCTTTACCCTGCCGATGATTATCTCATTCCCCGTCGACAGTGGTCTGGGCCATGGCCTATCTCGCAGATTTCTGTGCAGCGCTCCTTTTGTGACATGGATGGCCGCTCTGGGCGCCTCATTGCTCGTAAAACGAAGCCTCCCCGAAAGACTACACACCAGGGCCTTCATCATCCTCTGCTGCGCGTCCGCTTACGGTAACTTCTTTTATTTCATGAAGGACTATGTAGGACCTAAGAATCCCTTAGACATAGCGATCCATAAAGATTTAGCTATTCAGCGCTCAAG
>CAIVDM010000202.1 GCA_903904735.1 uncultured delta proteobacterium | reverse complement strand
GTGAGAGGAACTGTAACGACCTCCTGCAGCGCTTCAATGACCCACTTCTTAACCTCTTCTCGTTGCAACATTCGTTGCTCTCCTGTGAAAAACTGCCTGTGGTTGAGAGCACCATGCTCTGTACCAGCGGCAGCTTTTCGTTGAGATAAAACCTACTCGTACCTTCCCGCACGGAGGATAAAACGCGAGTGCAGACGAATCAACTGCAGTGCCGTACGTGGCGAGATATGGTCGTAGATGGCTGTCTTAGTTGTTTTGGAGTTGGTTCTAGAAGCTTAGTACGAGAGGGGCGAGCGTAACCAATTATAAAAATCAGTCCGCATTTTGGCGTGACTTCGCATTGAAAGCAGAGGTCGGTGGAGCATAATGCGGGAAGGTCTTCGCATACTGCAAAATACTTACCGCGGCAGCTTGAAGCGTACATCGCCTTCAGCGATCGAAAAAAAGCGATAGCTTTTGAGCTGTATCTTAAAACTGGATCAGGAAAAGCCTTTTCGAACAAAAGATTTTAGCTGTTCTTCGCCCTGCGCGCTTCGGACGGCAGACTTCGCCATGGGACGGCTTGCCAGACGAAGCCTCGCAGAGGCGAAGTCTGGACCCAGGCGGGATCGAACCGCCGGCCTCGTCATTGCGAACGACGCGCTCTACCAGCTGAGCTATGGGCCCGTAAGTTGCAGTAATCATGCACAATCACTACCGCTGCACTTAGACAACGGACGGTAATCGAGTTGGCGCTAGATGTAAATAGGTTGCGAGGGCTAGGGAGGGACAGAACCTTGGCTGCCAAAGAGAGGGAGTAACTCACCTGGTGAGTCAGGTCGTCGAGAGGGGCATTTTAGCGTGTTACCTTGAGACTCGGATAAGACTTTATCGGAGTCGGTATGAGAATAAGGACTGGTCGCGCAAGAGGGCTGGGAAGTTTGCGGGTCTTGTTGTTGGCGTTCTCTGTGCATGTTTTCGTGATAAGTGGAGATGCGCAAGCGCAGAGCAACTCGTTTGCAAATGGCTCTTTTGTCGCTGTTCATCCAGGTGTCGCTCCCGTGGTTGTGGCGCCTCCACTAGGTCATCTTGATGGACGGAACTCCGCTGGCTGGAATACGGGCTATAGCGCCGTGACATCGTCGTATGAGCGCCCCAGTCGGTTGGGGGGCATCTATGGCGTTGGCGATACTGTTCAGGAGACTGTTACACAGGTAGTTCCAAACGACGCGTTGGGGCAGCCAATGCGGGGTGGTGTTGGAGTGTTTGGTGAGCGAAATAGCGCGGGCTGGTCCACTGGTTATAGCGCTGTGACATCCACGTACGAGCGAAGTGGCACGGTCGATAGTCTACTTCTGGGACAAGGCTCCATTACAGAGACGACGACGAGGGTCGTTCCGAATGACTTCTTAGGAAAGCCCATTTTGGGCATGTGGCCATAGCGCGAGGCGCTTACGGGTCGCATGGTATTTTAGGGTAGCTGCAAGCTCCCTGTTGCCCCATAATTTAGGGGCGATATGCCTGTGACTTTTGAAAGAGATCAGTATGGACACGTCAACATTTCTTAAGCGCGCGTTAGTGTTTCAAGGTGAGCTGCAGCGCAAGAAGTTCCCTAACGCTTCTACTCTGGCTGAGATGTGTGAGTGTTCTCGTAGCACAGCGATGCGCACGATTGATCGCCTTCGGTATGAGTTTGGAGTTCCGATCGAGTATAACGACTCAGAGCGCGGCTATTACCTGACCAAGGATGATTTTTCTTTCGCGTCTCTTCCTCCTGGCCGGGATGAGCTGGTGGTGTTGATTTTATTAAGTGAGTTGTTGTCGATGATCGATGACGCCTCGCTGCGAACGGCGGTCGATGGTCTTTGGACGCGAGTGACAAATGGTCGCGCTGACCTTAACTACGATCTGGAGCACATTAAAAAGCGATTCTCGTCTGATTCTACATCAGTGGCGAAACTCGCTGATGTGGATCTTGTTCGCTTGATAGGTCTCTGTCATCGCGGACAGCCAGTGAACCTGACCTATCGTTCACCGTGGCGTCACGATAAGGACAAGGAGTATCAGGGGCTCTTTAGGCGTCTTCACTTCTCAGATGGCATTCTCTACGCGCTGTTTGAGGATAGTCAGGGGAGAGATCTGGTAATGAACGTTTCGTTTATGCGCGAGATTAAAGAGATCGACTCATTGCCTGATCGGGCGGCGACGTCGGACGCTGAGCGGCCAAAGAGCCTCCATTGGTTGGAGGGTTTTGGCGTGTGGTCGGGCGCGAAGCCTGAGACGATAGAGATCACTATCGGCGCTCCGGCGTCTCGATACTATGCGGCGCAAACGTGGCATCCTGACCAAGAGGATTCGTGGGATGGTGATAACCTGATTCGTAAGTTTCCGGGGATTCCATCGCCTGAGCTTAACCGCAGGATTCTGAGCCTGGGGCGTTTCGTGCTGTCGGTAAAGCCTGAGTCGATCCTTGAGCAGCTTCGGGCTGATGTGGCGCACTTGGGCAACTTGTGCAGGGAAATGCCTCGGTGAAATAGCGGAGGAAAGCCCAGGCATTTTCAGGTTTATTATTGGGGCAGTGAAGTAGCTAGTAAGATATGTGGCGAGGCATGCTTTTTAGCGGAGCTAGAAGCTCCGCGGTCCGATAGGCGCCCGATTTCTGACATTTCGCGGTACAAGAAAGCATGGGCATTTTCAGGGTCATTATCGGGGCAGTGAAGTAGCTAGCAATATACAGGACGGGCATGCTTTTTAGCGGAGCTAGAAGCTCCGCGGTCCGATTGAGTCCAGGCTCCAGCAGCATCCGGCGACTGTGTCAGGATGCCTCTTGGAGCG
>CAIVDM010000201.1 GCA_903904735.1 uncultured delta proteobacterium | reverse complement strand
ATCTCTCGCCAAGGCAACACCCGCTTGCGTCATATGTTGGTTGAAGCCGCTTGGAAAGCTGTAAGGAAGGACCCGGTTATCAAGGAGTATTACATTAAGCTCTCAGAGCGAATCGGCAAGAGGAAGGCGATCGTGGCGGTCGCACGTAAGCTTGCTGGTCGCATCAGAGCTGCATTGAGGAAGCATGAGCATTATACGTTAGACTATAGAGCAGCGGCGTAAGAAGTAGAGTCGTGAGTTGTAGAACTTGGGGAAGGAGCGTGTTCTCATTCCCCAAGAATGAGAACACGTTACCGCCCACCTTTTCTTCCACCCCAGAACTTCGACACAATCTTTTCAGGAACATCCTCGGTGTGCGCCGTGCCGACACGCTCACCGAGCGCGTTACGGCAATGCTTACAGTGATTTCGCGGGGCCTCTCATCTCCTTAGAGCATATATGATGGGCGGCTCGGCTATCTTTATAGTTAAGTACATCACGCTGAGAGGGCTCATATCGAATGATAGAACCTGTCACAAAACGTTTTTCTTTGCCTCACAGCATCGGAAAGACCATTCGCGCCCCCTTTTCAGGTAGAACCAAAACCTTCGTGTTGGTAGGAGCGGATCTACGCTAGATCGTCGTCGACGATGAGCCCCTACTTGCCACGAAAAGTCGCGATTACTTCCCAATACAAAACTTCGAGAAAATTCTTCCGAGAATATCCTCGGTGTACGTCTTGCCGACTATCTCATCGAGCGCGTTTAGCGCCTCTTTGATGTCAGAGGCGAGAATCGAGATCGGTATGCCGCCTGACTGAACGCCACCGATACACCGCTCCAGCGCCGAACTCGCGCGAATCAAGCACTCACGGTGACGCTCGTTGGTGACTACCTCTCCAGCCTCTCCCCTCTCTGGAAGACGATTAGCCACATCATCTACCAGCGCCTCAATAAGGGGGCCGATTCCCGCCCCAGTCTTCGCCGAGATATAAAAATTTTGCTGACACTGCGTAGAATCGCAGTAAAACTGCGAGAGCGCGTTCGGATTAAGGTCAATCTTATTAATTACCATCCAGACTCGCTTGTCGTGGTCAGCAAGGAGTCGCATCGCCTCCTTCCACTCGCCAGCGCTATCAGTGGCGTCCACGAGAAACAGGACGAGGTCCGCCCATGGAATTCTTTCCTTCGCGAGCTCCACTCCGATCTTCTCTATCTCGTCGGTAGTCTCACGAAGCCCGGCTGAGTCGCAGAACACGAACTTATGCCCGGCAAGCGATGCCTCGTCCTCAATAAGGTCGCGCGTCGTACCCGAGATCTCTGATACGATCGCCCTCTTTTTGCCCAAGAGTAAATTAAGAAGGCTAGACTTACCCGAGTTGGGACGACCACACAGAAGCACTCGCACACCATCTCGCACGAGTGAGCCAAAGGCATATGTTGAGAGAAGTTGCTCTATTTTAGCGCGAGCGACAGAGACTCTGGCGCCAATATCCTCAAGCGCGTCTGGCCTGATATCTTCATCGGGGAAATCAATAGTAGCCTCAAGCTCCGCCAACGAGTCTCTCAAGGGCTCGCCTACCAGGGCCACCGCTTGGCTCAGTCTACCTTTGAGCTGCTCCCCGGCGAATCGCAACTCCTCCTCGGTCTTGGCGCTCACCACGTCAGCGATCGCCTCCGCCTGCGCCAAGTCCATCTTACCGTTGAGAAAGGCTCGCTTAGTGAACTCACCAGCGACCGCTGGCACCGCGCCATACGCGTAGAGCGACCTCAGCACACGCTGCACGAGCACAGGACTTCCATGGAACTGGAACTCAACAACGTCCTCTCCCGTGAAACTCCAGGGCGCCGGCATAAAGACGGCGAGTCCCTTATCGATCGGGGCTGAAGTCTTAAAATCAAGGATGTCGCCGTATACCAATGTGCGCGGGTGACGAAGAGGATCTCGCTTTCCGTCGAAAATGGACTTAAGCGCCAACCTCGCTCTCGGTCCGCTCACACGCACAACCGCTACTCCGGCTGGAGCGGGAGCCGTGGCGAGGGCCGCTATAGTTGTTTCTTCCATTATATAAGCGTCAGTAGAAAGCCGACCCCGAAGATGACAGCGTTCGCCACCATCGTGCCGACATACACCGAGCCCTTTTGCGCGTTACGCATGTAGAGCTGCTGGATGATAGATATAATGTTATTCACCAACCAGTAGAGCACAAGACCAGCCGGCATCGGGAATACGATAAACATTCCCGCGAATACCACCGGCATTATCATCATCATCTTCTGTTGCGCTGGATCGGCCGAGGGATTGGGCGTTGTCCACTGCTGGTATATCATGCTTGCCGCCATGAGAAGAACCATGACCGGGATTCCAATGCCCCAGACGGTAAGCTTTTCTGGCGATGAGAGATCCGTGATCCAAAGCGCGAACGGAGCGTGACGCAGTTCAATCGCGTTTAAAAGCGCGTTGTAAAGGCCGAGGAATACCGGAATCTGCACGGCGACCGGCAGACACCCGCCCATCGGATTAACTCCCTTGCGTTTATAGAGCGCGAAGGTCTCTTGATTGAGTTGCGTGGGATCCTTGATACGCTCCTTGAGAGCCTTAATCTCCGGAGCGAGATCCTGCATCTTTCTCGCCGACTCAAAGCTCGCCTTGGAGAGCGGCAACATGACGGTCTTCACGATAAGCGTCAGCGCTATAATCGCGACTCCGTAATTACCAAGGAGTCCGTATAGGAAGTGCAGCAGCCAGAGAAGCGGAAGCGCGAGGAACGAGAACCAGCCAAGATCAATTGAGCGCTCCAAGCTGTATCCAGACGCTTGAAGAGTTTTGTAATCCTTTGGACCAACATAGGCCACAAAGTTTCCGCCCGTCGCCGTTCCGCCAACTCGTCCGATGAAGAGATCGCCCTCTCTGCCGAGCTCCGTGTTCGGAACAGACGTCGTTGGGATAATGGTGCTCGTGAAGTAGGTATCACCGAAGGAGATCCACTTGCTCGTGCCATAGTCACGCACCCCCTCGCCGATCTGATCGAGCTGAATGTGCTGAATCTTATTTCTGTCGTCTAGGTACGTAAGCGCGTGCTTGATGCGCAGGTCTTTTTCGATAGCGCTTGCGTAAAAGTGCGACCACTCGAGCCACACGGGCTGTCCGCCCGCTACTGGGCGGTCAAGGGTAACGTCGACCTTGAAGAGATAACTTCCGCCAGCAAGCGTTACGCGCTTTGTTATCTTCGCGCCACTGGGCAAAGCACCAGTGAAATCAAGCGTAACGACCGATCCTTGCTGAACATTAAGCTCTACAGACTCAGCTCCTGGAGCGGTCCCGTTGACCGCTGTGAGCGTGTAGCGAGTGCGCTCATCACTCTCAGAGCCAACGTACACCCCAAGCGGCAATGGGGAGCCCTCAGGCGCGTCGACGAGATCCAGCGCCTCATCCGATCCCTGATGCAACTTGTACGAGGGAAGCTTGTAATGAGCGACGCGCGCGCCTAAATGGGAGAACGAAACCCGCGAATTACCGAGATTTACTTTCGAGCTTGGCGCCGCTTGAACCTCAGCCACGCTTGGATGCGCCCGAGCGACCGTTGATGGCTGCGGAGCGACCACCGTGACACCACTCTGCGGAGCCGCGGCAGGTGCCGTGGTCGTGGTCGTGGACGTGGTTTGCGCCGCTTGCTGCTGAAGCTGCTGCTGTCGCGCCCTATCCTTGGGGGCGATGAAAAATTGCGTATAAAGAACGGCTACGAGAACGCACAGGATAATCGCCTGTAAGCTACGCTGATTATTTTCAGTTGAATTGTCAGACACGTAAGAACCCTTTGTAGAGAGGAGGGAGATCAATTTGACCGCTGATTTGTACAGCGGAAGCACGATCAGAGGCAAGGGAATGCGGACATTTCAATTATTTACGAACCATCCACCGTTCGAGGGAGCGACATTCAATTAGGGCACAGGATCGTCCCCGCCGGAATTCCACGGCTGACAGCGAGCTACTCTGCGCAGAGCCATCCACGTACCGCGAATCCAACCGTATCGCTCTAGCGCCTCAAGCGCGTAATCAGAACAGCTCGGATGGAACCTGCACGCGTTTCCAAAGAAGGGCGAGAGTAGCGCTTTATAAACGTAATGAATGAGCCTGGCGAGCGGGCGCCTAACTCTCGCGGTGACACTGGATTTATCGGGGTCAGACGACATGCACCACCTCGGCGCGAACAAACTACGCCCCCTGCGCGCGCAGGTATCCATGCGCCTTAAGTGAGCCCAAGATCTCGCGCCTGTAATCAGCGAAATCACACGACTGAATATCACGACGAGCGACGACGACTATATCGATCGGATTAACAAATTGAGAGCGAACCTCACGGAACACATGCCGAATGCGTCGCTTGATCTTGTTTCGTACGACTGCGCGCTTCTCTAACTTCGTGGTTACCGCTATCGCGAGGCGACTCTCAGAAGTATTAGACGTTACAATCAGCAGAAGGAAATGCTTCGCGTATATTTTGGCGCCGTTTTTTTGGCACCTTTCAATATCGTTCTTCGTCCGGAGCCGAGCGCCTGGACCAAGCGTTTGACGACTACGAGCAATCTGAGGGCTGTGCGTAATAGAGCCTCTTGATTACCGGTAGTGTCCCTTGCGTGGCGTAGTAACCGACACACGCTTGCGACCCTTAGCACGGCGAGCATTGATAACCTTACGGCCTCCCTTGGTTGCCATTCTCTTGCGAAAACCATGGGTCGTTTTGCGGCTCTTCTTACTGGGCTGATATGTGCGTTTCATAATCCGTACTACCTAACTACGCACCGCTTTTCCTGGCGGCACCAAAGTGATCCTTGTGGTGTGGCTACCTCGATTTCTATTCGAGGTCTGTGCGGATATATCTCAGGGCAAAACGCCTCTCGCCGCACGGGTGACACAACCCAACGAGACGGGGATACTACTCGGGTTTCGCCAGCAAGGTCAACACGACTGGCCGGGAATGGACTGCGGTAATTCAACCGGACCCTAAAGTGCCAAGCAAGGGCTACAGATTCGGTCTCATCGCGACACCACAACCGCTAAACACCTGAAATTATTGACGTTAAGCCCCAAACTCGCGATTCCTGCAAGATCTTGGGCTTGGAGGTAAAATAACTTTGCTCAGATCCTTGGTCATGGTAGAACCACCATAAGTTATGGAAGCGGCTTTAGCAGTACAACAGGATGTCAGACGCAACGAGCAGAATCCGGCAGCGGATTTGTTTGCGGCGCTTGCCATGCCAGCGCTAAACGCTGTTGCAAATCCGATCGTCGCTACACAGATCCTCTCTGCGGCCGATCTCGAGTCCCTTTCCATGGGCTCCACGGCTAAAGAAGTCGCGAACTCATTCCTTCACATCCAGCAACAGAATACGGCCTTCGCGGCGATGTCTTTCGACTACATCAAGTCGGCGAACTCAATCGCGACCGCTCGGGCGGACAACTCGCTTCAACTCGCCGCGTAACCCACCACCCCCCTCGTTTCTCGTTTGCACCGTTTTTGATCCTTGTCATTCGTTGTAAGCTGCGAATAACGATCCCTACATACTATTTCTATGCGGCGCACCTCCTCACTCTTATTCCACTTTCGCGACACGCTGCGCTTTGTCTCATGCGCAATCCTTACCGCTGTTTTCCTAGTCGGCTGCGGGGACTCAAGCGTCACGAAAGCCCCGCACCTAGAAGCCCGCTTACTAGCCGACCAAGACTCCGCTTCTCCCGGCTCCACATTTAGCCTCGCGGTCCAGTTTACTCTCGAGCCAGGCTGGCACATCTACTGGAAGAACCCGGGAGACTCGGGTCTGCCTCCACAGTTCACATGGCGCGCGCCATCTGACGTTACCGTTCATGAACCACTCTGGCCATATCCCGATCGAGTGCCGACAGGCCCGCTCATGAACTATGGGTACGGGAGTATCGTCATTCCATTTCAAGCCGATCTGCGATCCGGAAGCCAAGCCTCGAGGCTCCCCATCGAGCTCGACTTGCAGTGGCTAGTCTGCAAAGAGGAATGCCTTCCAGGAGAGGCCTCCCTCTCTCTCTCGTTACCGGTAACCAGCACGAGCGGCGCGCCGTCTCGCTACGCCAATGTGTTTGAGTCGGCGTTTAACGCGATCCCGCGTCCACTTGACAAGGTATCCATCGCGGTCGAAGAGCAGGAAGACCGCGTCATTCTGGCGATCATCCCGCTTGAGGGAAGAACCCTGCCATCATCAGCGACATTTTTTCCGGAGGATCCCAAGATAATCTCGAACTCGGCGCCGCAAATAAGCTCGAAAGACGGAGATATTTTAAAGCTTTCCTTACTCCGAGACTCGTCTCGAACACAGCCGATTGATCGAGTGCGTGGCGTGCTCGTCGCCGATAGCGGTTGGTCGCCATCGGGACAACCACGGGCGGTCCTGCTCGACACCAATCCCGGACAAGCCACCTCGCCCATCGATCAAGCGGGCGGGTCGGAGACACAACGCGCGTTCACGACGCCTGGCGCCGATATCGGGCTCAGCGCGGCGCTGTTTTTCGCGTTCCTCGGAGGTCTAATCTTAAACCTCATGCCGTGCGTATTTCCCGTACTCTCGATCAAAATCCTAAGCTTCGTTGAGAGCTCGCACTCTGACGCGCGATCAAATCGGAGCCACGCGTTTTCATTCTCCGCGGGTATCGTGGTTTCATTTTGGGTTCTCGCCCTACTCCTCGCGTCCCTTCGCGCCGGCGGCGAACAGCTCGGATGGGGCTTTCAACTTCAGTCGCCGCTCTTTGTCGTGTTGATGATATTCGTGTTTTTCTCGATCGGCGTTTTGTTTTTAACCGACATCACTCTCGGTCAATCGATACAAAACATCGCGGGTCGGTCTAAACTGCCGACCGGTCACATCGGCTCGTTCCTCAGTGGCGCGCTCGCCACAGCGGTAGCGACTCCGTGCACAGCTCCATTTATGGGATCCGCCCTTGCCGCGACGATCTCCCTCCCACTATTTTCAAGCATGCTTGTCTTCACGAGCCTGGGGCTTGGAATGAGCGCCCCGTATCTACTCCTCTCGTACAATCCCGGGCTTCTTCGCTTCTTGCCGAGACCCGGCGAATGGATGGTGACGTTCAAGCAAGTAATGGCGTTCCCACTCTTCGCGAGCGTCGTGTGGCTGACGCGAGTGTTCGCCCGACAGATGGGCATGGAGCCTCCCGGTCTGACCATCCTCATAGATGTGCTGTGGGGGCTGTTATTCGCGACCTTCGGATTCTGGTTGTTGTCGCGCTCTGGTAAAGCTCAAGGGATCCTTCGAAGAACACTCCTCGCGAAGGCGATCACGGCATTTGCGCTCGCGGTGTACATCGCCATTCCTACCAACTCTGAAGTGGAGGAGAGCAGGTCGCGTGCGTGCTCTCCAAGCGACGGTGTGGCGCCATTTCGCGACGCGTTCGGGCTTCTATGGGAGTCCTACTCCGAGGATCGTGTTCTTCGACTACTCGCCCAGGGACGTCCCGTGTATCTCGATTTCACCGCTGAGTGGTGCATCACCTGCCAAGTAAATGAGCGTGTCGTGTTTGGGGCAGAGGCGGTTCGGGATCTAATAACCTCAAAAAACGTGACATTAGTACGAGCGGATTGGACCTCAAAGAATCCAGCTATCACGAGAGCGCTACAGAGCTACGGCAGGAACGGCGTTCCGCTCAATGTCATCCTCTCTGGTCCAGGTACTCCACCAGTCATTCTTCCCAACATACTGACGCCGGGCGTCGTTATTGATGAGTTAAGGAAACTGCCGGGATAAAATCTCAGTCTAGCGAAAGCTGGAACCAAGTCTTCGTCGTTTACTGGTACCGATCAATCCGATAGTGTATCCCGTTTTCATCCAAGGAGATTATTATGTCCCGAATACTATCATACGCGCTCGGTCTTCTCGTAGCTATCACGTTACCGCGGCTCGCCGTGAGCGAACCGGCGAAAGTGGGGGACAGCGCCCCTGATTTCACGCTGCGAAGCGCCCAAGGCGCTGAGGTCTCCTTAAAGAGTTTTTTGGGCAAGGCGGTAGTGCTGGAGTGGTTCAATCCTGGGTGTCCTTTCGTGAAGAAATTTTACGCCAACGGTGATATGCAGCGCTTTCAACGTGAGAGCCTCGCCAAGGGGGCGGTATGGCTCACCATCAACTCAAGCGCCGCCGGAAAACAAGGACATCTCACCCCAGCGGAGGCGCTTGGCGTAATCAGCGATCTTGGTGTCGCCTCGACCGCGGTCCTTCTCGATCCTAACGGGAGCGTTGGTAAGCTGTACGGCGCTCGCACTACCCCGCATGTATTTGTGATCAATCCCGAGGGAAAACTCGCGTACGCGGGCGCAATCGACAGTGTCGCGTCGACACGCTCAAGCGATATCGCTTCGGCGACTAACTATATAATGAACGCGCTCGACTCGATTAAGGCTGGTAAGGCACCCTCTCCCAGTGATACTGAGCCTTATGGCTGTGGCGTCAAATACGCCGATTAGATAACTAGAGGATATGAGTACTCCGACCAACGTCGAGACCCAAAGAGCTGCTCTGACAGGCACGCGAAAAGCTCGACTTGGTATCGCGGTCAACGCGGGACTGGCGATTACCAAGGGGGTCGCTGGCGTGGTTGGAAACTCATACGCTCTCATCGCCGACGCGATCGAGTCCGCGTCAGATATCGTCAGCTCGCTTGTCGTTGTCTTCGGCATAAAAATGGCGGGCAAGCCAGCGGACGAGAACCATCCATATGGTCACGGAAAGTTTGAGCCACTCGCTGGAGCCGTTGTGGCTCTCATTCTGTTTGGCGCCGCGGCACTCATCACGGTGGAGAGCGTCCGAGAGATAGCGACTCCCCACCACGCGCCAGCGCCCTTTACGCTACTGGTTCTGGTGGGGGTGATCGCCGTAAAGGAGCTCCTTTTTAGGACGGTCCTCGCGACAAGCGCCGAGATCAATAGTATCGCGCTCAAATCCGACGCGTGGCACCACAGAGCGGACGCTATTACGAGCGCGGCGGCGTTCGTTGGCATATCAATCGCGCTTACCGGCGGTCCGGGCTATGAGAGCGCCGATGACTACGCCGCGTTGCTCGCCGCAGTGATCATCGCCATCAACGCCGCTCTCTTATTGAAGCCAGCTCTCCTTGAGCTCATCGACACGGCGCCAGATCCATCGATCGCCGCCACTATCCGTAAAGTCGCCTGTGAAGTACCAGGCGTTTTAGGCACCCACAAATGTCATGTGCGCAAGGTTGGGTTCGATTACTTCGTTGATTTGGATGTGCTGTGCGATCCCAACTCTTCAATCCGCGAAGGGCACGAGGTCGCTCATAACGTGGGAGAGGCGATTCACGCCACCTTACCGGAGGTATCGAAGGTTCTTGTGCACGTCGAGCCAGCGGATGATTACGGAAGAAGATCGAGAGACTGAGCGTCTCAGCGAGCCAACAAAAAGGCGGCGTAGGGTACCCCACGCCGCCATCGCGCTTAGTCGAGTTTGTAACAAGTAACGTCTGAGCTTTCGCCGATTGTAGGCTCGTCCGCCTTAGGCGCGATCTCTATATATTTTCGACCCACATCACACGACGTCGAGTTCGTCCACGCGCCGTTGACGTATCGGACTACAACCATGTTACGACACGAGAACATACGATCGAACGTTGATTTCGGGCTAAAGAGTCGCGCCTTATTTATTCGAGCGACTCCATCAAATCCCATACCCTGACAAAGGCGTGTAAGTGTCTCCTCATCACCTGCGACCTTGCCGGCTTTGCTAAGCACGAAGTTGTTATTCGCCTCAGAGAACGCGCGGGTATTAATGTAAGCGTATGTCACGCCAGGCGGAAACTCAGTCTCGCGACACGGGGTCGATGAAGGATCCTTACACTGCTCAACGCACACCGTCTTGCCATCAGACTCACGTTCACTGAGGAGACCATACTGAACGTTGTGCTTGAATGGTCCATCGATTACACCCTGCGCGCATTGCTGAAATTCGCCGGTACTTATGTCCGATATCGCCGCGCGTAGAAGCGGAAATCGGTGTCCCAGAGCCGCGGGAGTGAGCCAGACCCGAATCTCTCGAGGATCGTTTTTCACGGAAAATGAGGACTGCAAGAGGCTCCGCTTCTCGGCGCTGGTAGTGAGTGGAGCTTTTGAGAGTGTGGTCTCTTTTACTCCGCTATCAAAAATGGTCTCGGAGTTCTCAAGATACGTGGTTGTATCGCCGTCGAGTTTCCTTCGTACGATGATTCGATGAAGGAGCTTATTGCTTCCCTCATCTCGACCAAGCTTGAGGCTGGCGAGCGCCACATAGTTTTGCACCTTTCCGCCTGGGAGCGTTTCGGCAAACGCGACCGAATCAAAATGGTACATCACGTTGAACTGCTGCACATCCTGCGAGGCGAGAATCGACTGAGCAAGCGTTTTATCCGCCGCGGATTGCGCCCGCGCTGGGTTTATTTGAGCCCCTGAAACGGCACTCACGAGAGAGGCGAACGCGAGCAATCGTGTTTTCTGAGATACAAGAGACATATAATACAAACTCCTTTCGGTTCGTTTATCAGGACACGGGCGAGATTATGAACTCGCCTCGTGTTGTCTCTTGTCTGGCTTCCCACGTATTTCTCTAATCCGAGGAATCTTAAAATTGCTTCCAAAAAACATATTCATAATCGAAAAAGGCGCCTACCCGAGCTACGAAAAGTCACTACGATACCCATATTTCAATACGTTAGGGCCAATCTGGATGTCTTTGACTAACAGCGCCCAAATAGATTATACTTTCAGAAACTATTGAAAGTACAAGAGATGAACATTCAAGACGCTAAAAGCAAGTTTATTCAGATTTGGGGCACCGTCGGTGTCGAGTGGGGCATTAATCGCACGATGGCTCAGGTTCATGGTCTCTTGTTGGCGAGCCAGGAGGCTCTTACCACAGAGCAAATCATGGAAAACCTTCAAATCTCACGCGGCAACGCGAATATGAACATTCGCGAGCTTATCACCTGGGGACTTGTGTACCGGGAGAGCAGACCCGGGGAGCGAAAGGAGTACTTCCATGCCGAGAAAGATATATGGGAGGTCAGCCAGAGAATCGTGGCGGAACGCAAGAAGCGCGAACTCGATCCAATGATGAAGATGCTTGAACAGCTGAGAAAAGATATCGCCAGCTCATCAAGCAATACCAGCGAGGTTCGAGAATTCTCAATACTGCTCTCCGATATTCACTCACTTGGAAGGAAATGCTCCGGGTTACTCGACCTCGTTTTGAGGCTTGATCAGTCCACATTTTTCAAACCATTAACGGCGTTACTACGCCGCTAAGACGCTACACATGGAGTACGTATGAAGATCGTAATACCAGGGGGAACAGGACAGGTCGGAACTATACTCGCTCGACACTTTCACGCCGCGGGTCACGCGGTCACCGTACTAAGTCGGCGAGCGCGAAAGGCTCCTTGGCGCGTGATCGAATGGGATGGACAGACTCTTGGAGCGTGGGTACGTGAGCTCGAGGGCGCTGACGCTCTCATCAATCTTACGGGCCGGATAGTTAACTGTAGATACAACTTTAGGAATCGATGTGAAATTTGGTCATCTCGTTCACGCTCTGTTCGAATACTCGAGCGGGCAATCGCGACTAGTGTCACTCCTCCTCGAGTCTGGCTTCAAGCGAGCACCGCGACGCTCTACGCGCACCGCTTCGACGCGCCAAACGACGAGTACACCGGTATAATTGGAGGGACGGAGGCAAGTTCCCCAGACAAGTGGAGGTTTAGTATCGATGTCGCTCGCGCCTGGGAGGGCGAGTTCGCCCTCGCTCAGACTCCAAAAACCCGTAAGGTGCTACTTCGTTCGGCCATGACGATGAGTCCCGATAGAGACGGTGTGTTTGACTACCTTCTCTGGCTCACGCGAGTAGGGCTCGGCGGCAAGGCTGGGTCAGGAGAGCAGTATGTCTCGTGGATTCACTACATCGACTTTATCAACGCGATCACGTTTATCATCAACAATGAGGCGCTCGATGGGGCTATCAACATCGCGGCCCCAAACCCGATACCCAACTCGGACTTCATGAAGCGACTGCGAGACGCCTGGGGAAAACGTTTCTCAATCCCAATTCATGAGTGGATGCTTGAGTTAGGCGCCATCTTTCTTGGGACCGAGAGTGAGCTGGTACTCAAGAGCAGGCGTGTAACGCCAGGAAGACTCCTGGATGCGGGATTCACATTTCAGTTCCCTGACTGGAGTGAGGCGTCCGCTGATCTCTGCGCCCGGTGGAGGAGCGGGACAACGGTATGATCACTCTTCGCTCGAGCGCGCTGACCACAGTATACGTCACCTGCTGTATCGGGGTCTCTGGCTTCGCGCTTGGGTCCTTTGTCCAGATAGTGGAGCGTTTTATAGCCGCTCGCTATGATTACTGGACGGAGATGTTTTTTGTCATCGCGCAGGTGCCGTTCCAGTGGATCTTTATGCGGCGCTCATCGTGGCGCTCTCGATGGCGATACGCGCTGATAGCGCTCGGCGTTTCGCTGATTGGCTCAATCGCGCTGTTGCCACTTCTTCTCTATCACCGGCTCTCTGGGACATCGCCTTTAGCCGCGACTATCTATTTCTTCGGTGTCGTCGCGTTTATTTTTGTCCTACACGCCCTCGCCATCGCGCGGGAGCGTCTCCCTCGAATACTGACTCTTACCTGGGTTGTGTACAGGCTCGGGATCGTGGCGTTTCTTCTTATGCCAAGGGGAGTGGGCGAAGCGTGAATCTGAGTGATGACAGAATCGGGAACAAGGGGCTCATAATCTTTGATGGGTTATGCGGTGTCTGCTCCACACTAATCGCTCGTCGGGAGAATTTTTTTAAACGACACGGATTCACTATCGCCCCATTTCAGGCAGGGTGGGTTCAAGAGGTCACGGGTCTCGGCGTTGACACACTGGGACAAGCTATTCACCTATATACCCGGCAAGGTCGAGTGTACCGAGGGCTTGAGTTCATTCAGAGACTAGCTGAAGAGGTTTGGTGGCTCACTCCGCTCAGAGTCGCGCTCATGATCCCGCCCGTCTACTGGCTCTGTGAAAAGCTCTACAGATGCTTCGCTAAGCGCAGAATGCTTATATCGAAGGTGTGCAAACTCTCGCCTAAACCGCCTAAAGAGTGAGCGGTTTTGCTCCTCCGCTCCGAGGTCTACCCGTGGGAAAACGATAGCAAGGTCATTCGTGGCGACTACGCTACCTCTAGATCCTCTTTGCGCTCCGCGGCGACTATCGTTATGTCGTACCAGATCGCCTTCTCAAGCACAGCCTGAGGATCGTGCATGAGACACTTGCCCGCCTCAACGACGAGCGTTCCCAAGTTACTCGCCTGCATCGCTTCGATTGTTCTTGTTCCGATGGCCGGTAGATCAATGCGCAGATCCTGAATGGGCTTGGCGAGCTTCACTAATACACCACGGCCACCTCTCACCGCTCCCGCGCGCTGAATCGTCGCGTCAGTTCCCTCGACCGCCTCAACCGCTATGACCGTTTTGTTCCTGACAACGACCGACTGCCCAATATCGAGCGTTCCAAGGGCGCGCGCCGCGTCCCACCCTATCTGAGCTTCAGTGAGAGCCTCGCCTGAAAGCATTTTTCCCGTTAGAAGGCCACGTCGCGGCACGCTATCCGGTAGCAGCGTGCACGGAGCTATGACCTGCACACCGGTCGATTCAACTTCGGCTATAATCGAGCGCAACAGTGAGTCGTCGTTGAAAGAGCGCATACGTGAGAGCATTCGAAGCCCACGCCAATCAATCCGGAAACCATCCACAAAGTTCACTCTCGTGACGCCCCCGAGAAACGCGACCTGCTTAACGCCACTGGACTTAAAGGTTCGCACAAGCTTTCCAAGTTGTCCTACCCGCATCCAGACGAACTTTTGAGCTAGTTGCTCAAGACGGGGGTCTGCTTCTCCTTTGATCGCTAAGACCACTATGGATAGCCCCTGCGCTCTCGCCTTCTCAGCGAACTCCATGGGAAAACGGCCGTTACCAGCCACAAGACCGATCGGTGAGCTTAGTTGAGGCGACGTGTCTGCCATTGAATTGTTCATGCGGGCGAGTGTCATGCGATACAAGAAAGCCCTCGATATGAGGAATATGAATACCCTACGGGATTAGCGACTCTCTGGCAACCTTATGCCTAAGTCGCCGCGAACCGTCATATCACGCAAGCCCTGAGAGCTCAGGAAATCTATCGATTCGCCTCAGAGCTGGCTCCATGAGCGCGAGCGGATTGCTTGTCACGCCAGCGACGATATCGCTCTCGGACACGATATTCATGCCGCGTAAAATAGTCAGACAGTCTCGTAGCTGCTCATACGAACCAGTGAGGGGAAAGGTGCGCAGTCGCCCCCGCTCATCGCGCTCGACGCGAATATCTTGCTTGCAAAAATCGTAGTCACCCTCTGTCGCTCCCGATAAGGGCGAGGCGTCACTGACAAAGACGCTATGCCCTGGCTTTACTGCCTCGACAACTTTGTGCCAGATACTGAGAAAATCTCTACTTACGTGAATGCCATCAGGAATGAACATCACAAACGTTCTTTCATCCGTGAGCTGAGCAACCACTTCTAAGTTCTTTCGGGCGTCAGTTGGCGGCTCTTTAGACCATCCGTTTCCAGCGTGAGTGATTGCTGTGGCGCCCGCGTCAATCGCTTCCTTAATCTGGACGAGATTCGCGTTGTGGTGCCCCAAAGAGACCACGACTCCCATCTTCGCGATCTCCTCAATGAAGGAAGCGGCATCTTTGATCGCTGGAGATACGGTGGCTAAAACTAGATTTCCCTTGGACGCGTCGAACATCCGTTTAAAAAGCGAGAGGTCCGCGTAGTCTCGAATGTCTCTCTCACAGTGAGCGCCTTTCGTCTCGATTGAGAAAAATGGGCCTTCGGCGTGTATTCCTATAATCGGCTTACCCCACGGTTGGATCATAGCCTCGGCGATAGTCGCCAGGTTGCGTAAGGTCGTTTGCTCGGGTCCAGATACTAAGGTCGCGAGAAAATGAGTGGTTCCACGTTTAACTAATTCCTCCGTCGCGCTCCTCACGTCCTCAAGGGAAAGATCATGGGCGGAGAAATTCACGATCTGCTGTCTTCCTAAGGCCTCTCGCTTTGGGATGGTGATACCGTTCAAGTGTAGGTCAACGATCGGGGAAATTGTTTCTTGTCTTAGCATAAACACGTCACATCAATTAGCTCTGATAGTACACGACGACGCGAGGTCTTTACCAGCGCCCCACTCCATAAACCACGCGTCGTGACTAAGCGGTCCTCTTGCCCTTATGTGAATTCCCTTTCTGAGAAAGTGCCGAACATCGCTTCTCAACGACTCAAGGGCTAAAAATCAGAGTGGTCGGGATCAAGACCCCCGTCTGATAACTTGGGCGGAGGCGATAGCGCTCTCAGGAAGTTTTCCTCCCTCGAAGAAGAAGCGCTGGATATCGGGGAGGTTCTCACCAAAGATATCTACGGGAGCCATCACTCTATAACTGGGATTTTCGCGCAGGATGAGGCTCCCATGTATTTCGCCATCCGAGTTATTCAAATGGTATGTGAGAATATAGGTCGAGCACGGATCTAGTTTTAGGGTTCTATGCAACATGGAGGTCGCGATCTCTGGGTACCAGGTGACTGGACCAACTCCAGCCTCATCGCAGCAAAGACACACCGCCCGCAAGCCATCCGCGTTCTCTAGCACAACCACTCTAGCCAGTCCGAGGTTTCTCCCCTTGGCGTCATTCGCGTAACAAGCCTCGTCAAGAAAGGCGAATCTCTCGGGGAGCCCACACGACGAGAACTTGCAATATTCGTCCGTAAGCACGGCCCAATCGCCAAACGTCCTGTCGCTCGCGATAGGCAGTATTCGAGCTCGATAGCCAACCAGGACTTCGTCCGTTAAGGGCACCGTGGGATCTTTAGAGAGGATATCATGAAGGTCACTCGCGCTCTCGACGCTAAACATATCCAGTTCCCAAAGGCACTCTGGAGTCCAAACCCGATCTTCCTGCGTGGCGAAATAATCAACGGCTCGACGAAAAGCGCCTCGTTGCTCATGAGCGACAAGCCCCATTGAAACAAGACTTCGCAAGATGTAGGTCGACAACTCCCCCTTCTCACGTAACGGAATGTCGCTCTGCAGAGTTCTGTCGAGCGCGTTCGCCAGCACTGCCGCGGCTTCAGGTGTTCGTAGTGACTGAATGGCGTTCGCCGTGGCGCTATATAGAAGGACATCGCGCTGCTCTCGTTTGAGCAAATCCTCAAGCTCAGGCAAGACCCAGTCGGCGTCTTTCGCGAAGCGCGCGACATTTCCAGCGGAAACGACTTGAATAAACGGGTTCGGACTGCGAAGCCCTTCGCGAAACTGGCTTATGGTTACGTCGTATGATGGCGGCAGGCCACTTAGCTCGTCAAAGACATCCCAAAAATGCTGATCGCCTGGTTGCTGAAGCGTCTCCAGGGCGTTCTCAACGTGTCGAGCCTGATTCTGTCGAACTATCTCGTCTGTCATCCTACTTAGCCGCGCGAGAACGATTTCCCGACTTCCCTTCAAGAACTCAATACACTATCGACATAGCATAAACGTAGATTCTTACCATATCGGTCCTGCCAATTTTCAAGGATTTCTCGTTACCTCTGGACGCCCGCGTCATCTTTGGGATCGAATTGGTCGGAATCGGTTCTCGGTGAGATAATAAGCTTCTTCAAGAGTCAAGACCAAGAAGATGGCGCACCTTGTCGCTTTTAGTCTGGACAGGGTTGCTCGCGTTGTTTACCACTATCCAACTTCCCGCGCGCGGGAGAGTTACTATGCGCGCGCAATCGTTGTTCCCATGACTTCCTCACACAATACAGCCACTAAAGTCAGCCAGAGTTTTGAGCGCGCCCCTACGGCGATCAAAGAAGTTAAGCTGCGTCCCTGGCAGCAGGAGGCGTTTGGCACGTACAGGGACTGTGTGCTGCGGGGCGAAAAGACGATCCTGCTTGAAGCTACCCCAGGCGCCGGAAAGACAACGGCCGCTCTCGTGCTCGCTCTGCATCAGATGCGCAAACGTGAAGCGAAGCGCATTGGTATCGTTGTCCCCACCGCTCACCTCAAGGTGCAATGGGCGCGAGCCGCCGCCACGCTGGATCTGCATCTAGACAGCTCATTTTCTAATTCAAAGGGATTACTCTCTGGGGATTATGATGGATTCGTCGTCACATACCAACAGGTTGCCCAAAAGCCAGGCCTCTTTCGCCGATTGACGCCAAGTTCGTGCGTCATTCTCGATGAGGTTCATCACGCGGGCGACGGTCTCTCGTGGGGAGACGGATTGCGCGCCGCGTTTCACGAGGCGAGCTTTATTATCTGCCTCAGCGGCACGCCCTTTCGAAGTGACAGCGCCCCCATTCCTTTTGTGCCCTACGACGAGAACGGGTTCAGCCTTCCTGACTATTCGTATCAGTACAGTCGCGCCGTCGAGGAAGGCGTTTGCCGCCCGACGGCTTTCTTCACCTACGGCGGCGATGTGGCGTGGCGTGAAGAAGCTGGTGACGTGAGCGCTTCTTTCGCTGACGAACTAGACTACATCGGTCAATCGCGACGGCTTCGCGCCGCCCTCGACGTGCAGAGTGGCTGGATAGAGCCGATGATTCGCGACGCTCACGAAATGCTGATGAAGATCCGCCGAGAGCATCCGAACGCTGGCGCTCTCCTTGTCGCGGCGGACCAAACAAGCGCTCGCAAATTAGCCAAGCTGATTCATTCCCTTACAAAGACTTCGCCTGTCGTCATTCTCTCGGAAGAAGCCGAGGCGGCGCGGAAACTCAAAAATTTTCGAGATTCAGACGAGCCGTGGCTAGTCGCCTGCAATATGGTGAGCGAGGGCGTGGACATCCCAAGACTTCGGATAGGAGTATACGCCACTACCGTACGCACCAAGATGTACTTTCGGCAGTTTCTTGGTCGAATCGTACGTCGCATAGCGAACCTCGCCTCCCTTCAAGTCGCGTACTGTTATCTTCCCGCGGATCCAACACTCACCAAACTCGCCGAGGAGATTGAAGAGGAGATCCGACACTGCGTACGTCCGAAAGCGGAATTCGAGGAGGACTTCGAGCGTCGCGAGGCGAGTAACGACGATAAGCCTGATCGCCCCCAGTGGGAGGCGCTGGCGTCACACAACAGCGGCATAAACTCAGTAATCGTTCACGGAAATCAACTCACCCTTTTTGGCGGGCTAACGCATAACGAAGAGATGCATCAGGTCGTCACTGAGAAGGTCGCGGCTCGACTCGACGAGAGACGGACGCGCGCCGAGGAGAAAGCGTTCCTCATTAACGAGGTGCGCAAACTCGTAAACATCTGCCATAAGCGCACCAGTCGCTCGCACGCCCAGGTGCACGCTCAGTTAAACGCCATGCAGAAGGTAAAGACTCAAACCGCATGTACCGAGCGACAGCTTCGAGAGCGTATCGGGCTGATAAGGCAGATGCTGGCGAGCATCTAGCGCATCCTTGCGGAGCGCCTGTATGCAGCTGTTCGCAGGTGTTCGCAGCGGAAATAGAATCGCCATATTTGCCCGTATTTTGGATGTTATCGCCCCTTTTCGACCGGATTTGTTTTACTTGGAGACTCGACAGACCTATCATTCGACGAGTCGCTTTGCGATCGTGATCTTTTTCATTGCTTGGTTAGTAGTAGATCGGCGCGGTCTTGTTCTGGCTTAGTCTTGGAGCCAGATGAAGGCCCGCGCCGTTGTTTTGATGTGGGTTATTTTCAGTCCTCGTTTCGAAAGGAGCGTGCATCGTGTTTTCGATGCTCAGTTTGGTGGTTGGAAGCGTGCTCTTGATTGTAGGAGCCGATAGGTTGGTGACGGGCGCGTCAGCGCTCGCGAAGAGGCTGGGACTCTCCCAGCTAGTCATTGGCCTGACTGTTGTGGCTCTGGGGACATCAACCCCAGAACTGTTCGTCTCAGTAGCGGGAGCGCTGCAGGGAAAGACCGATCTTGCGGTCGGCAATGTTGTTGGTAGCAATATCAGCAACCTTCTGTTGATCCTCGGTGTTACTGGCGTGATTGCGCCCCTGGCCGTGAACGCGAGAATTCTCTCGTTCGACATGCCGGTGATGATAGCGGCGGCTGTTATGGTCGCTGTGCTTGGGATCGACGGGCGTATCTCGCGGATTGATGGAATAATTCTGTTGATCTGCTCGATTGCCTATTTATGGACATCTGTCCGCTCCGCGAGGAGTGTCGGTAAATCTGTACCCAAAGACGAGTCGCCGGTGTTGGCTCCTGCCCTCCTGCCCAGCGTTGCGTGGTTAATAGTTGGTCTCTGCCTCCTTGGCGGAGGTTCCCAATTAGTGGTCTCTGGCGCTGTCGAGCTTGCTCGGGCGGCAGGTCTCTCGGAGCTTGTCATCGGGCTCACGATTGTCGCTGTGGGAACATCCCTCCCCGAGATCGTAACGTCTATCCTCGCTGCTCGACGTGGAGAGACAGATCTATCGGTCGGGAACGTCGTAGGGAGTAACATTCTCAACGTGCTAGTAATCCTCGGGGCAAGCAGTACGCTCACCTCCGAGGGCTTGCAGGTCGCTGAGGTGGCACTGGGATTCGATATTCCGATCATGATCGGCATATCAATCCTGGCATGGCCGATGCTCTGGACTCACCGCACAGTCACACGACTTGATGCAGTGATTCTAGGTGCTGGGTACATGCTTTACGTCGCCGCGCTTGTCATGAGCTGGGACAACCAACTCATGGTACGCGCCTGGTATGTGACTCTCGCCGCGTATGCGATCTGCTCGACGGGAGTGATCACAATCGAGCTCACAGCCAGACAGCCTAACGTCGTCCGGCACGAGGAGTAATTTGTGAGGATGAGGCTTGTGTGGGGCTCCGTTAGGCGCCGCACTCTACGGTTCTCTCATGCGGGCCTTCATCTTCTTCTTTTCCAAGTTCCCTTCTCAGAGACCGCACGACTCAACATATTCAGTAAGTTACTTGCGCTCATTCTCACATTACGTCTCCCGCATAGACACTCCGCGCGGTCTCTGAGACGAAGGGATGTGGGAATGAAACAGCTGCACGTTTCGGGCAGCTGCATCTTATTTCCCCCTTAGGGGTTGCGCTGACTGCCCAATGCCCTGTAATCATGGGTCCCGTCACTTCGGAACTCAATCAGACGTAAGTATTTGATTCCTCAAGAGGACGGCTCCTGGAGAAGCGGAAAGAGCAATGACCAAGCGACTTGTAATAGTAGAGTCACCAACGAAGGCAAAGACGATAGCAAAGTTTTTGTCTAATGATTTCGAAGTGTTAGCCTCATACGGCCATATCCGAGACCTTCCCAACAACGCCGCCGAGATCCCTGCCGAGGTTAAAAAGCAAAAGTGGTCTCGACTTGGTGTAAACGTCGATGACGGCTTCAGCCCTCTCTATATTATTACCAGTGACAAGGAAAAACGGGTAAACGAGCTCAAGCGCGCTGTTAAAAACGCCTCTGAAGTATTCCTCGCAACCGACGAAGATCGCGAAGGAGAGTCGATCAGCTGGCATCTCCTGTCCGTGCTTCAGCCCAAAGTTCCCGTCAAACGTCTGGTCTTCCATGAAATCACCAAGAAGGCGATTCAAGAGAGCTTAGACAACGCCCGTGAGATTGATGAGAACCTTGTCCGAGCGCAGGAAACACGACGAATTATCGATCGTCTCTACGGTTACTCGGTAAGCCCGCTCTTGTGGAAGAAGATGGTTCCGCGACTAAGCGCCGGTCGAGTGCAGAGCGTGGCGATTCGCCTCCTTGTGCAGCGAGAGCGTGAGCGAGCTAAATTCCGCTCTGCCGACTTCTGGGATATTAAAGCCACTTTTGAGGCTCCCTCTGACACCACTATTCCGTTCGACGCTGAGCTCACGCATGTAGGCGACAAGCGCGTGGCAAGTGGAAAAGACTTCGATCCTGAGACCGGAAAACTTTCCACGCGAGCCGACGTGATCCTTCTCGACGAAGCTGCCGCCAACAAGCTGAGCGAAAAACTGCGCACAGCCGCGCCTGTGGTTTCCGAAGTAGAGAGCAGGCCCTTCTCGCAAAGGCCCTACGCGCCCTTCACCACAAGCACTCTACAGCAGGAAGGCAACCGCAAACTCGGATTCGGCGCTAAGCGCACCATGGCGGTCGCGCAGACCCTGTACGAAAACGGATTTATCACCTACATGCGAACCGACTCGACGACTTTGTCAGAGGAAGCTCTTGGGGCCGCGCGTTCCCTGATTACGCGAGAGTTCGGCAAGGAGTATCTCTATGACGCTCCGCGCATCTACAAAACGAAAGTGAAGAACGCCCAAGAGGCGCATGAGGCGATTCGACCCGCCGGCTCTGAGTTCACCTCACCCACTACCGTAAAGGACAGGCTTGGTCTTGAATCGTTTCGACTCTATGAGCTGATCTGGAAACGAACGCTCGCTTCACAGATGCGAGACGCGGAGGGCACCCGAGTTTCTGTGTCGATTTCCGTCGAAGACGCGACATTTCGCGCGTCAGGAAAGACGATCTCATTCCCCGGTTTCTTGAGAGCGTACGTAGAGGGGTCGGACGATCCAGAGGCGGATCTCGCTGAGCAAGAGAGGAATCTGCCGCCGCTGAAGCAAGGTGATGGAGTCACATCAAAGCGATACGATGTGCTCAAACATTCTACACAACCACCAGCGCGCTACACTGAAGGCAGCCTGATTAAAGAGCTTGAGCGTCTTGGCATCGGTCGTCCAAGCACATGGGCGACGATAGTGGATGTTGTTCTCTCACGTGAATACGCGTTCAAAAAAGGCACGGCGCTCGTTCCTAGCTTTCTCGCTATCGGAGTGACCGGTCTGCTTGAGGGCTACTTCAGTCATCTCGTCGATTACGGGTTCACAGCGAAGCTTGAGGACGATCTTGATGAAATCTCTCGCGGCGAGAGAGACAACCTTGAGAAGCTGCGCTCTTTTTACTTTGGCGAGGCCACCGCTCTCAAAGGTCTTAAAGATCTCGTTACCGAAGGTGAGGAGAAGATCGACCCACGCGAAGTCTGTGGAATTAAGCTTGGCAAGGATTCCCAATCTCGAGATGTCGAGGTTCGAATTGGTAGATACGGTCCTTTTCTCTCAAATGGAGAAACGCGCGCGAGTGTCCCTGACACACTAGCCTTTGATGAGCTTACTCCGGAGAAAGCTGAGAAGCTCCTCGCTGAGGCCGCCAAGGGTCCCGAGGCGCTCGGCGTTGACCCAGCAACAAACCTTCCTGTCTATCTCAAGAAGGGAAGATTCGGACCATACATTCAGCTTGGTGACATGGTTGAAGGCGGCGATAAACCTAAGATGGCATCGCTCCTTCCCGGAATCACTCCGGATTCGGTCACTCTCGATATAGCGCTTCAACTTTTGGCGTTCCCCAAGCTTATCGGCGTGAACCCAGAGAATCAAACCGAGGTCTTCATCGCGAGCGGTCGCTTCGGTCCCTATGTGAAGTGCGGCGGCGAGAGTCGCTCCATCCCCGCGGATGAGTCACCGCTTACCCTGACGTTTGAACGCTCGTTGGAGCTTCTGAAACAACCCCGCACTCGCGGGCGCGCCGCTAACCAGCCCAAGACACTTAAGGAGCTCGGTAAGCATCCACAAACGGACGCGCCTATTCAGATCAAGAGCGGGCGCTACGGACCGTACGTTACTGACGGCACGACGAACGCGTCCCTCCCACAAGGTGGAGATCCAGAGACGCTAACAGTCGAAGAGGCGGTAAACTTGCTGGCCGAGCGAGCCGCCAAGGGACCAGCCAAGGGCAAGCGCGGTAAGCGCGCTCCGAGGGCAGCGAAAAAAGAAGCGGCTCCAAAAGCGGCGAAGAAAAAAACAACGCGCAAGAAAGCGGCGGGCGCCGAGTAAGACTGTCGAGAGGTCGCTAATCAGCGCGCACACAGTGCCTCGTTCGCCGTCGAGTACTTGCGGCTGTCGTGCGTAGAGACTGCGTTAGTTTTTATCATTATGGCTCGCGGCATGAGCGACTTTTTCTCTCGCCCACTACGCAAAATTATTAGACCCTATTACCTATTTGCGGAATCGTACTCTTGGCGGGATCGCCATACGGCAGGTTAGTAATGATTGACACAATCACTATCTCAATATGGTGTTTTATGTTTGGCGCTTGCACGGGGAGTTTTCTCGGGCTGTGCGCTTATCGTCTTCCCATGGGGAGATACGAACCGGTGCGAGAGGGAATTCCAACTACCGACACCCCGCTCTCAGTCAGTCGGCCGGCTCGATCTTTCTGTCCCGTCTGCAAGCATCAGTTGCACTTTCTTCACATCATTCCCATCCTCTCCTGGCTCGCGCTTCGAGGGCGATGCGCCTACTGCAAAACGCGAGTACCCGCCCGGTACACCGTGATCGAGATCCTCTCCGGCGTGTTCGCGACTCTCTCCTACCTTCGATTTGGGCTAACGCCGACGGCGCTCGCTATATTCGTTGTGGTAAGCGCGCTCATTCTCATCGCATTCATCGACCTTGATTATATGATTATCCCGAACGTGATTAACTATCCGGGAGCGGCTCTGGGTATTCTCATCGGAGTACTAAGCTCCTTCGCCCCTCTCGATGGGATTATTCCGCTCGATCGCCCCTTCGTTCAATCGTGGCTTGAATCGCTCCTCGGTATAATCTTTGGCGCTGGGCCACTCTATCTTGTGTGGTGGCTCTATCTCGTGATTCGGCAGCGTGAAGGCTTAGGCTTAGGCGATATCAAGCTTCTCATTGCGATAGGCGCGCTCTTTGGATATGAATGCGCGCTGTTAACTATCTTTCTCGGTTCTGTGCTTGGCTCCGTCGTTGGCGTCATACTCATCCTCGTGAAGCGCATGGGATTTAGCACAGCCATTCCATTTGGACCTTATTTAGTCACGGGCACTCTCGTGTATCTATACGACTTCGCCGATGTAATCACGTTTCTAAGTGGCGCGAGCGCTTCCACAATCTGGCGGGCATTTCAATAATGACGGAACTTACCCACGAAGCGCCGTTGAGTGTTCTTATTATCGACGATGACGTCGAGGTCAATCGATCGCTGGAGCTCGTTCTGCAGACGCTCGGTTACAACACCGCCACAGCCCTAACTGGTGATGATGGAATCAGTTTGATCGGCAAAAACACCTACGATCTGGTTTTGTGCGATCTACGTCTTCCTGGGAAATCAGGAATCGACGTGCTTAAGGACTCCGCGCAAAAAGTCCCCATTATTTTAATGACGGCTTTCAGCAATCAAGAGATCGCCTCACACGCGGCGGAGTGCGGCGCGTTCGACTACTTACGAAAGCCCATTTTTCCTGACGACCTGATGTTCACCCTTAAAAGGTTTGAGGAACACGAGCGGCTGAAGCGCGAGAATAAGGTACTTAAGGCGACAATCGCCGAGCGATACTCTTTTAATAATATCATCGCCAAGAGCGATGCTTTTCGGTCCGTCTTCGACATCGTTCGACGACTGACGCCCTTCAATACTACAGTACTTATCACAGGTGAGTCCGGCACCGGAAAGGAGCTCATGGCTCGAGCCATACACGAGAGTTCACCTCGGCGTGGAAAACCATTTATCGCCATCAACTGCGGCGCGATCCCCGAGACCTTAATTGAGTCTGAGTTGTTCGGGCACAAGAAGGGCGCCTTCACTGACGCTAGTCGAGACAAGAAGGGATTATTCGAGGAGGCTTCCGGAGGAACGCTCTTTCTTGATGAGATCGGTGAGCTTCCTCTTCATCTTCAAGTAAAGTTGTTGCGCTCGCTCCAGGAGCAAACGATACGACGTGTTGGTGATGAGCACGACATTTTAATCGATGTGCGTGTCATCTCGGCGACGCTTCGAAATCTTGAGGAGGAGGCTAAGGCTGGTAGGTTTCGAGAAGATCTTTTCTACAGACTCAATGTCGTGTCGATCCACCTTCCACCACTGCGAGAGAGAACCGAGGATATCCCGGTACTTGTAGAGCACTTTGTGCGAAAGCACTCCAAGCGTTTGGGGATTCCTGAAAAACGCGTGCCCACCGACGTTCTGAAAGCGCTTCTTAACTATAACTGGCGCGGAAACGCCAGAGAGCTAGAAAATTGCTTGGAGCGAGCTTTGGTTCTTTCGCGGGGAGACGAGTTCGAGCTTGACGCGCTGCCTGACTACATTCAAAAAGGAACGCCTGTGTCGACGGCGGCGGCGATTGTCAGTGATGATTCGAACCTGTCGATAAAACAAAAGACCGCCGCGTTAGAGATCGATCTCATCACCCGTGCGCTAGAGAAAACCGGTGGAAACCGAACTCATGCCGCCAAGATCCTGGAAATAAGTCACCGAACTCTGCTGTATAAGTTGAAGGAGTATAACCTTGGCGGCGACGGCGAGTCATAACGAAGAGCCCCCCAGACAAAGAGAACGCTCGCTCCCCTACCAGCCTGACGTTTAGACGGCACCCGTAATCATAGTAAAGCTCTCAATGAGCGACCGCTGTCACTGGCCAGGCGTTGCATATACTCAACATCAACATTCGCCTCATTTGCTTGCGGCCCATTGCCTACGAACTTTCTCCACCAGGGTGTGAATAACCTGTGGATAACCTGTCTAAGACTCGCTTTTACTGAGCTGAAAAAAAGTAAATTTTTTTGTCTTCTGGAGCAGCATTTTTAATGTCTAAGCATCTGAAAATAAAAGGGGTTTTAGGAAATCGTTGGATTTGAAGTTTCGGCTCCCGTACCCTAATCTATAAGTATGCTTACTCGCACCACGGTTGAAAAACTGATCCCTATTCTCAAGAGAGATGCCAGACGCGCTCTTTCGATGAGCGTGCCCGGATTTCCCAAGTCCTATTACTGTTCGTTTTTGTTGAAAGATATCCATTGGTTCAACACGTGGGCGAGCAGTGGTTCCACCTGCAGGTCGCAAACCGATAGAACGAGAAACGTGTACTGTGACCTTCGAGTCGGCTCGTATGATTACGACCAGGTTGCCGATGGGGGACTCAGAGAGCTTGATGATGAACTAGAGTCATCGGCTCACAGCTCAGTGCCCGTAGATGACAGGGATTACGATGGGTTGCGTATCACTCTATGGAAGCTCTTGGAGAGCAAATTCAGAGAAGCTCTTACTGACTACAACCACAAAGAGGCAAGCAGAATCTCCACGTTTGACCCGAACGGTGGGCTTCGCTCTTTCACCAAGGTAAAGCGAGCGCAGTTTCGGCACTACTCCCGCATGGACATCGTAGACTACGAGCAGTGGAGTAAATTCTGCAAACGGGCATCACTGTGGCTTTCCCAACTACCCCGCTTATCGGGAAGCTGGGTTGAGTTTGATGTATCACAGGAGACTCGAGTGTTTGTCAGCACCGAGGGAAGCGTGACCGTGCAGAACTCGCAGGTATTTTGTTTGAGCGCCAATCTCCACAAGTTGACGAAGGAGGGTTCGCGACTCGAACAAGAGGTCGTTCTCAATGTTGGCGCGCAAGATGAGCTGCCTTCATTGAGTGACTTTAAGAAGATGATTCTAGAGAAATACGACCAGCTTCAACGCGTTTCGCGCGCTAAGAAGATTCACGCGTTCTCGGGACCAGTGTTACTGTACCCCGGTCCGGCCGGGTTGCTATTTCACGAGGCAGTCGGTCACCGGCTTGAAGGCAGCAGGCTTCTTTCACCCGGCGAGGGGCAGACGTTCAAGGACCAATTCGGGAAGCAGCTCTTTAAACTCCCTATTACGATCCGCGATAATCCACTTCAAAAAGAGTTTAACGGTCAACGCTGTATCGGTTCCTATGTTTACGACGACGAGGGAACTAAAGCGCATGACACGGTACTGGTAGAGGATGGAGTGCTCAAAGGATTCCTCTCGACCCGAGCGGCGCTTCAAAAAGGGAAGCACGTCTCAAACGGCCACGCTCGCACGAAACATCATCAACGCCCAATTAGCCGCATGGCCGTTACAATCATCGAGGGGAAAAACGGTCAGCCGTTGGATAAGCTTAAGGCTAAACTGATTCAAGAGATCAAGCGTCAGAAGAAGCCCTTCGGCATGATCGTTTATGAGACGAATGGTGGCGAGACCGACACCACGAATTACGACTTTCAAGCTTTTTCGGGAGATATCGCGTACGCGACGCTCGTGTATCCAAACGGTAGGGAGGTTTGCGTTCGTGGGGTTAACTTCGTTGGAACTCCGATGCAATCACTGAGTAATATCGTCGCCGTTGGTGATGAGACGGTCGTTGACAACGGATTTTGTGGGGCAGAGTCTGGACTACTTCCTATCACCACAATTTCCCCAGCGGTACTGGTGAGCAACCTTGAGCTGCAGGGCAAGGACGAAGAACTCGTCACTCCCAGCATACTCAAGCGTCCCCAAAGTCTTCACCGCAGAAAGAAGGCGAAGCAGCAGCGAAAAAAGCGGAGCGACAGATAAGTTAGCCCCCTCTAAGACACGGCACGGTCATGCGCTTCACGTGCTCTTGGGTGCTCTTTTAATCGCCGGTCTAAGCATCGTTGGCACAACAGATCCCATTACGCTCGAGATGCCGGTAAGTTAAATGATAACGGTGTGAACTTTTTGAACCCTCGTCGCGGAAGCCCTCATCTTAAATGTGGAAGTTTGCAGGATGAGTTTGTATGTCGAGTGGTTTTGATACTCCAAAGGTTAGGCGTCGCACGGTAACCCTCACTCACGACAAGGTTATTAAGGATATACCTTGTGTGGACGATGTGCGCGTGATCCGCCCTGCGGATCGGGAAATGCGTCGAATTGTCTATTCTGACCCTTTATTGGGCGACACTCCTCATTTCACGTCCGAAACAAAATCAACTCCTGTTCCAGAGCTGCCCATTGGGATTGCGCCTGACGGTTCAACAGTCCTTGTCATTAATGCCAGTCAGAACATGGCTCAAGAGATAACCATCGAGCTCTCAAGAACGCTTCCAGGCTGCTCGATTCTGTTTGCCCCAACACTGCACTTAGCGCTATGGATTTTAAAGCGTCGCTCAATTGACATTATCTTATCGAGCGCGACCCTGCCTGACGGACCTCTTTCAAAGCTTCACCAAACACTGGAATTAATGTCCCCTCCTCCCGAGCTTGTCATACTAAGCGATCTCACGATGTCGCGTTCCGAAATGGGCTCACACCCTGGATATCGTTTTGTGGAGCTCCGTCGTGTGCAATCCAGACACTCCTACGCCCCTGCCCAACAGAGCCAGGGAGCAATTGCCTCGCTGGGCGCGGACATACGAAATGACCTGAACAATCCTCTTCAAGAGATAGTCGCCATGGCGTTTGTGGCGCACGCGAGTCAAGGCTTATCGACTACCGCCGAGCAGGCGCTCGCCGCGATTCAGCGCGCCGCCGCGAACATGGCGACAGTGGTTAATACGCTTGAGGACAAGATCCGAAGCGCTGTCCATCCAAGCGAACCGGTCTCAAGCGCGCGCAGGTAGACACTCTCGATACGCAATCAAATCGCTTGGAAGATCAATCGATGCCTGAAAGTATGGAACCAAAAGACTCTGGGCGTGGCGATGGAAAAGATATCCGCGATGCGCCTATTTAGT
>CAIVDM010000200.1 GCA_903904735.1 uncultured delta proteobacterium | reverse complement strand
TAAAGTTGCCGATAGCGGTAATCTCTCGCCGTTTCTCATTTATCAATCCACCTTCGTAGAATCGATAGCTCCAGGGGTTTAACTTGCCCCACGATGCGTCGTGCTCCTTGACCTCCTGGGTTAGCTCGTCGCGCATCCGAATCTGCCCGTTACGAATGTCGCCCGTATAACCGGTTATCTTTTCAAGCTCTGTATGCTGTCGCTGAATCGAGTCAGTATTCGCCTCAAACGCTCCGTTCGTTGAGGATGAAGAGGGCGAGGTAGAAGCCTTGCTAACTATTTCTTTGCGGAGCGCGGCGCGATCGGTGCTGGGGGAAAAATCCTCTCTAATTTCGCTCGTGGCCTTCTGATTTGGCGCAAGAGATGGACTCGATTCCTTTGCCTGGACCTGCGATTTCCGAGCCTCAAAACCGGGCATGTACAGCCTTTCTGATAAAACCGGCAGGAAGACCTAAGACAGCGTCGTAGGTGCCTGTAATTACCTGCTCACGAGGTGGTATGGAGTGCCTAGAGAGTCTCGTGCGCTAGAGTGCCTTTAACGCGAGATTGTCCCTGGAGTGGGCGAATTACACAGCTATTATCAGGTGGTTATGGTGTTCAGGTAGCATCGGGAAGGGGGGCGCAAAAGTGAGATCTTCTGAGGCGACGGTTTGTCCGGTTAGAGGGACAGCACGTGGTTTGACGCGCTATGTAAGGCGCCATGCGCCAGCAATAATGATGTCGTCGTGTATTGAGAGCTCCTCAAGCGCAAGAGGTGGCGCTCGATGTGGCGAGCGACGAATCGCTCACTTTCTATCACTGGTGCCAGGCTCTTTTGAAGCAAATCTTTCTGGCTCTAGCACCAGGATCTAAGCGAAGTGGCGAGCTTATCAAATCAACCGCTAGTTTATTTGGATCGGGTCACTCCGAGAGGAATAAGAGTAGCGACACACTGTCGATTCTGAAGCCTACTATCGCCCTTAAGATCTACGCGTATAAGGCCGACTCGAATAACTAGATTTGATGATCGACACCATGATGTCAGTACCGTTCAAGGGGGACAGCGCGGTATCGTAAAAGTTCACCACCACATCGCGACGAGTGACGACTGCGAAAAAAGTATGGCTCTGACCCAAGACGATAAGCGGCTGTTGTATCATCTCCAGTATATCGGCGATAAACCCATCGCCGAGTTCGCGGCTGACCTTAAGTTGCGGGAAAGCACGCTTCAGAGCAAGGTGGGGCGCTGGGAGAAGGAGCAGAAGATAGCTCAGCGCGTGTTCATCAATACGTTCGCGATCGGCGCTAACGAGGTGGAGCTTTTTTTCACGCCCACCAAGACTACCAAGAGGACGCAGGCGGAATTAGAGAAAGCGATCATTAAAGCGTCGGGGGTCCGTTGGTTCTACAGAACCGCCGGTAAACATGAGTTCATTCTTGGTATCGAGGCGCTCACGATAGCGCAGATCACAAAACATCTTGAGGAGCTCGACGCCAATACAGATGGTATCTTCGCGAATCGTGAGGTAGGGATATCGATTGGGTACTGGTGGTTTGGAAGAAAATACTTAGCCAACGAGGACACCAAGCACTCGTTCTGTCTAACGCAACTGCCAACGAAGGAATTAAAGGTGATCGACGATGTCGATCACCGAATTTTGAGAATGTTGGGCCACAAAGGCGCTCAGTCGCATCGAACGATAGCGAATGAGCTTTCGATCCCGCAATCGACAGTTGGATATCGGATGAGTAACCTCGTTAAAAACCAGATCATTGCGGGAACGCCGTACCTGATTTCGCCGGCGTGGCTTGGAATGCTGGTGTATAGACTTCAGCTCGTATTCAACACATTCTCAGCTCAGACGCACAAAGAGCTGCTACGCTGGAGCCATCAACACGGAAGTGTCGTGAGCATGATGAGGTTGTTGGGTCCTTGGGACTATACCTTGCGGTGTGAGGTCGCTCGCCCTGAAGAGATAGCTGATCTCACCGATGAGCTTCACGACGCGTTTGGTCCAGCGCTCAAGGAGTGCTCGATCGTTTCTGTGGTTAAAGAGCTTTCGTTTAGTTACTACCCAATAGAATTGTTCTCGGAATAGCTATCGAGCGAGAGGCGACGTATTTGGGAAGACGCGAGGGAGTGAGCCCGACATTGAGCCTACGAGTTACGCTCGCTTGTTAGATGTTTGTGAGGTCCGCATAGTCGAAAGCCCAAACGAGGCGGCAGCGACGAGTCCTAGCGTTCCAGCCGCGAAGATGGCGAGCAGTTGCCCCCTAAGCGCATTATCGTTTCCTCCCATCGTCATCAGTATCGCTCCGATCGCTGGTCCGATTATTCGAGTCAGTCCCTGATTGATCGTGGTGTTGATGCTTTGCAGCGAGTGTCGAAAGGAGTTGTCCGCGTTCTCTTGCAGGAATACTGGCACTCCTATTAACAGGCCGATGACGAGTGGGCCGTGAAAAATTTGAGTGGCGATCGCTACTGGGATAGTTGGCCAGAGGACCGTTATAAAGAGACGGATCGGCAACGATAGAAATCCGAGAAGAATCACGTTTCTGATGCCCAGCGCGGCGATGATTCTGCCAGAAAACGGCATGAGGATTATCTCATAGAGGACGCCCAGGTTGATGATTAAGCCGATAGTGGCGGTTGAGCAGCCGATCTCCTGAAGGAAGCGCGGATACATAATGTAAAAGATCGCCAGGGCTGAGCCAGCGAAGCAGTTGGCGATGAAGACCCCTCTTAAAGGTGGAGCGAGGGCGGCCGATAGCGCCTGTCGCGAGGGGAGTTTCGCCGTGCTTGCCGAGGGCGAGTTGTTTGGGAGCTTAATGGCGCATAACGCCGCGGCCAGGCAGGCGATAACCGAGAGCGTAACAAGCACCGACGCGGGGATATGATTGTCGCTGAACCACCAGGTTAAGCCAAGCGTGGGAACCATGAAGCCTAAACTTCCCCAGATGCGGTACGACTCGAAGCGTCGTTTGCGAGACACACCTGAGTTGCGAATAACGAAATCCATGGTAAACGAGTCGAGTAGCGTGAGCGCCGGAATGAGCGAGAAGTAGGTCGCGAAGATGATCATGAAAGTTGTAGCGGCTGTTTTGCTAGAGCCGAGTAACGCGATAGATCCCGCGGTGCCGACTAAAAGCGCCGGCATCAACCGTCGGAACGAAAACTTTCTATCCGCGAGATGAGCGAAGAGGATCGGCGCCACGAGCGCAGCGAGCCCCGTGCCGCTCATCGCGATGCTTGTCTCTGTGTCCGAGAGTCCCTGGGCGTTCAGTATGAGCGGGAGAAACGGAATTAAAATTCCGTAGACGGTGAAACTCACGGCGTAGGTGACGCCGATAGATAGACCCGATTGGTGGGAGTCGTTCATGTCCTAGAGCTCTTTCGTAGAGACGTATCGCGTGACCGGTTCGTGTGAATGAGGCGGAGAGTACATCATGCGTCAGGGTCTCACGGCAAGGTTGTCTGAAGCCAGTAACGGTTCCCGAATCGATCCCTGCATTGATAAGCCTACTTCGCGACGTGGGGGCGTAACGTTCCACAGCTTTGAGCTTAAAGCGGAGCAAAGCTCCGCGGTCCAGATTTTGAGGATTGCGCGCCTCTCGGACCGCGGAGCTTTGCTCCGCTCAAAGGGAGTGCCCTGAGCTTAAGGACCAGTGTCCAAGGTATGGCCCCTCCGCTATCAGTCTGACTCCACACACAATCGCTCTTAACTTAATCGCCGTGGGTAGCCTACCGCCGACGCCTGCGCCAATCACGTCGACCGCGTTGCTGAGAGCCGTGTCGTGGGACCTTCTGAAGTCTAGATACTAGCTCGGTAAGCGGTACCCGAACGGCGGCGTTGATTTCGTTTCTATCCTCCAGTATCGAAATCGTCTCGCCGACAGTCTCGAGTGTCGAGAGACACCCTTTGCGGGGTTCTTTGCGTATCTTGTCGTATAGCGGCGCATGAGTCGGTCGGAGCACGATACGAGGCAGCTTGAGCAGCCAGGCGTTTCTCCACCACAGTGTCTTCGCTTGGCTCCAAGTGCCGTCTAATGCGATGATACCTTCGAGGTTGCTAAGCACTTCGTCCTGATTCGCGAGGGCCGCTCCCTTTTTATCCACCACAAAGAGGTTTCTATCCTTGGGGAGATTCTCCACGTGCACGCTGCCCATATAGAGAACTGCCCAGCGCTTGTGATCCGCGGGCTCGCCGAGCGCTTTGGTGAAGTTGGGCCACGATAAGCCGGTTCGGACCGTTGTCTGAGGAAACGTAGCTGAGATGATCGGCACCGTGCCTATATCAACCCCGGGCTCTTGAGGATGTTGTAAGATAAGTATCTTGGTTGAGGTGGAAATCGGGGTTGTGAACGCGCACACGCAGTAACGTTCCTCTCGTTCGCAGCGTGAACAGGTTGGCGTCGACTCCTCTGAACTCGAAGTTATCTCCGCTGTTGTCATCGCGTCTCCTGGCTCTTGCGTCGCGCGGTGATATAGCGAGACATTTCTGACCGGACCGATGGATGGCACGTCATGGTTATGAAATCGGGGGTCAAATGAGCGTACTCAAAATGAGGCAGATCAAGGGTGCCAGTGACTATGCTGTCCACCATTGTATAGGTGACGGCTTTATTGAGAGTTGGATCCTGAAAGACGGTCGAGCTCGTCACGATGTGACTCACTAAGTTCTCAAGGTTCGCCTTCGTCTCAGGGTGGCCGAGCCAAAAACAGGACATCGTGTCGAGATGAATCTGGTATCCACCGTGAACGATGGATGAGTGGGCTGAATCGAAAGCAACCCTCCCTAAAGCGGCAAGAATGGTTTTTGATATCTCATGTCGCACCGGCTCAAGTCGATTGGTCAGCGCCACTTCGAATGGCTGCCAATCCCCGTGACTCACTACTATATTAAGCTCTTTAGCCACGGTACTGAGAAGCTTTCCGTCGCACCCACAGATGAATCGCGTGATGTGGCTTGGTGCCGCAGTGTTCCACTCTGACGAAGGAGATCTCGTAGTGGTAGTCGTGAGGAGATCTAACAACGATCCTATCGGTGAGGGAGTTCCTTCGACCTCTCTCGTTTGAGCATTAACACGTGCGGAAGGTGAGTTCGTGGTCTGCATTTGCGAGGTGCTGCCGAGAAAAACTACTACCCTGGCATTGTGGAGGGGGTGGGGGTGTATGTCAATTTTGCCTGCGCCACATGAAAGCGGCTCCTTGAGGGAGCCGCTTGTATATCCACCGTGTGGTAATTTTCCGTGTTATTTTAGGAACTTACTAGTGTCGCCCGTGAGCGATCCGAGAAACGCTACGATGTCCGCAACCTCTTCATTTGAGAGCTGCTTGCCCAGTTGGTATTCAGCCATAAGGGACACCGCCTGATCGAGCGTCTTGACGCTTCCGTCGTGGAAGTAGGGGCCGGTCTTAGCGACGTTTCGCAGAGAGGGAACCTTAAAGAGCTTCTTGTCTGCTTCCTGCTTGGTTACCTCGAACCGCCCCATGTCCTTCGTGTCGTACTCCTTTACGAGTCCAAGCTTCTGATACATCTGTCCGCCGATCGTAGCGCCGTTGTGACAGGCAACGCAGCCGGTCTTGACGAACAACTCACCGCCTTTCTTCTCTTGAGCAGAAAGGGCGTCGTTGTTTCCTTTGAGGAAGTCGTCGAAGCGCGACGGGGTTAGGAGCGTTCTCTCAAACGCGCCGATCGCTTTGCCCGCATTGATATACGTCACGGGCTGCTTCTCCCCAGGAAAGGCCGCCTTGAAAGCCTCTGCTGTCTTCTTGTCTTTCTTTAGTCGCTCGAGCACAGCAGCCTCTGATGCCATCGCCATCTCAATCGGGTTAAGGATCGGTCCTAATGCCTGCGACTCAACATTCGTTGCTCTTCCGTCCCAGAACTGGGCAACGTGAAGCGCCGCGTTGTAGACGGTCGGCGAGTTTCGACCTCCACGTTCTCCCGCGTTGCCAGGCGAGGTGGGCTCGTTGTCCACGCCGAAGGTGTCGAGCTTGTGACATGAGTTACACGATAGTTTCTGATCTTTTGAAAGTCGTGTATCGAAGTATAGTGATCGTCCGAGCGCTACCTTTGCTGGGTTGCTGGGGTTCTCGGCGGAAGGGGCACTGTCTGGCAGCGGCGCGAAAACCGCTTTCCAGCTTGTGTCATCCGCTACTGCGGCGGTTGTGATGAGTGAACTCGTGAGGATCGCCAGAACGTATGTGGTGCTTCTCTTCATGAACAGCTCCTGTAAGGAAACGCTTAGTAGGTAAATCGGGCCAGATAGTAGCCTGTGGTTGGATAAAAATGAAGAGATTTCGGGGGATATGATCGGGGCCGTCGAACATAGTCAGCATCGGGTAGAACCCCGTTGGCTTTGAATGATGGGGCTTGGAAGTCCTTTGTGTCGACGAATGGTTGTTGTCTTTAGCAGCCCCCAACGACCGCGAACGTAGTATACCTCCACAGCGTCGACACGGTGATGCTTGGCGCCAATCCGTCGACATAGCGGGGCGTGGTTGCGCATGAACGCTCGCGCGAGGGTGTCGAGGTGTCGTCGTTTCTCACGGCTGATAGCGCCGATGGCTGGATAGTGGCGTCTTTGAGAGTGGTGGCGAGTCTTTACCTCGAGGATCACAATCGTTTTTCTTTCGACCGCGATGATGTCTGCCTCGAGTCCCGCCGCCTTCCAGTTTGTCTTAACGACCGTAACGCCGGCTCGCCGTAGGTAATCGGCGGCGATGCGTTCTCCCCATCGTCCTACTCGGTGACGTTGAGGGCGTGGCTTGCGACCGAGAGCCCCGACGAGCTTTCGCGCCCAAACCGAGAGGGCGTGATGACACCCGCGAATGTAGCGCGATGAATCTTGCATGGACCCAACTCAAGGATGGCTGCCTTATGCGCTGGGGTGGGGTAGCCAGAGTGTCTCTCGAACCCGTATCCTGGATACCGCGCCGCGAGTTTCTTCATGAGCCTATCTCGCCACACTTTGGCGAGAATGGACGCCGCGGAGATCTGTACATGCAGTCGATCGCCCCCCACCACCGTGCGCTGCGGCAGTCTGGAAACGATCGGCTGATTCCCGTCGACGAGCACGAGGTCGGCCTCGATTCGCTCAACGGCGAGTTTCATCGCGAGTCTTGTCGCTTGTAGGATGTTTAACGACTCGATGCGACGGGGACCCACAGCGACGATAGACCACGCGAGCGCGTTCTCTCGGATATAATCGAAGAGTTTCTCCCGTTGTTGCTCAGAAAGTGCTTTTGAGTCCCTGATTCGATCGTCTACGAAATCGGCGTTAAACACCGCCGCCGCGGCCACCACTGGACCGGCGAGGGGACCTCTTCCTGCTTCATCAACTCCGCAAATTCGCATAGTGCCCTTGTGTTAACTGTCTGACTTTAGCGAGCGCGTCTTTGAGAGTAAACGGGTAAATAATCGCGCAAGATGATGTGTTGCGGAGCGAGTATATCCAGAGTAGCGTTTGAAGGGAAAAGTGCCTTTAAGCGCGTCAAAACGCCCTCTTATTGCCTGGTGTATTAGTAATGGATCTGTATAGGTTCTTTCATCCGCATCACAACCCTCGGTTGAACAATGTGCCGATTCGCTACGCTGAGTTGAGCGAGCTCCAGCAAGCGACCGCTGAGCTACGCAAGGCTCTTGAGCGCGCCCAGCACCGCACCTCAAAAGCACCGTGTGATCCGATACTGCCAGAGCATTTCGTGGACGCGATCAAGGCCAGTAAGTTTTTAGAGGCGGCGCTTCAGGCTATTAGCGAAGCCCATCCGGGGGATTCCGCGGATGTGTTGAAAGAGGTTGTTCGGGAGCGTTCGAACGTGTCCGGTTGGGACGCATGGACCAGGAGCGTTCAGGAGACTCTCACCGACCGGCAGGGAAGCTAATCTCCACTGGCTCTCGTTCCGAATTGTGGCAAAGCGCGCTCATGGAAAATGAGCGGGGCCCCAAAAAACCCCGAGTGCGCTCGCTCATTGATATGATATAAACGTAAGTGTGAATATGTCCAAACGTACGAAAAGCCCCACAAAGCGCCCTCTAAAGGGATCACGAGCGAACAAGTCGCAACGAACGCCCTCGAAAATTTCCCATACACCACGAATCCCCGGTACGGCGCAATCCGCTCGTGGAAGGCGTGGCGAGCTGCGAAAACATCTCGATGAGCGGCTTCAAGTCCTCTATCACCGCACGATGGTGATAGAAAACGAGCTCCGTAAGCTCGATGAGAATAGATTCTACCGCGTGTGCATCTTCGGAAGCGCCCGTATCAAGCAAGACACGAAGCAGTACGCTGAGGTGTTCTCTCTGGCTCGATATTTCGGCTGGGAGGGGATCGACGTCCTCACTGGCGGCGGACCAGGTCTCATGGAGGCGGCGAACAAGGGAGCCCGTCTCGGTAGGGAGGAGAAGCAGACTCGTAGTCTCTCGTATGGATTGTCGATTCAGCTAGAGTTCGAGCCGGAACCAAACCGCCACATCGACATTAAACGGCACCATCACAAGTTCTCCTCGCGTCTTGATGATTTTATCAGGCTCTCACACTCAGTGGTGTGCACGCCGGGGGGTATCGGAACATTGCTTGAGTTTTTCTTCGTGTGGCAGTTGATTCAGGTTAAGCACGCCACCCCACGACCGATTGTCCTGTTGGAGAAGAAGTTCTGGGAGGGCGTTCTTGACTGGATGCGCGACGTCCCCTTGGCGCGTGGATTAATCGGGGAGAAGGATTTTAGCAATATTCATATCGTTGATACGCCAGAAGAGGTGTTTGAGATAATCTCAACGCATCACCGCGAGTTTAGGGCGCGTTCAGGGGCGGTTCAGGAATCAGCGTAAGCCATTTACTTACACAGCGCTGAAAGTGTTACGGCTCCTCGGGCTCAGTTTCCGATTGCCGCCTTTCGGCCGCCGCGCGTATAGCCTCCAGGAATCGATTGCGAATCTCTTCCCTGCGTGATTCTTCTTCGGAGCTGTCGACTGACTCGCTCTCCATTCCTACGGGCTCATCAGTCTCGCTCTGCGAGTTGGCTGAGTCGATCTCGTCAGGAGGCGAGTTCGGTGATTTGTTGCTAGCTGATTCAAGTAATGAGAAGAGATTACCGGATTTATCGTTCTGAGCCTGCCTTGGCGGGGCGGTTTCGCCAGCGGTCCCCTTAAAGAGCGCGACTCCGCGAGCCGTGTCCAGTAGCGAGGTTTTGACGATTTTCGGATAGTGATCGAGCACAAAATCCTCCGCTACTGATTTTTGCTGATCCGCTTGCTGAAGTTTAGCGACATTCACTACTGCCGCCTCAGTGGCTCGACCGTCTTCGGAGCTAGGCTTTGGAGCGTCGTTTGACGACTGAACCGCGCTCTTGTTATCGGAGGCTTTTTGCTGTGGTGGTTGCGGCTGCTTCACGGTTGTCGAATTGCTTGGAAACGGGAGCTTGGAGACGGGAAGGGTGCTGATGGCGAGCCAGATGCTAAGTCCCGCCCCGAGAACGCCGGCGCAGATTTTAACGACTGGCGGCAACTGACGTGGATGTGCTGAGCTTTGAGGCTCTTCGGTTGAAATGGCGGCTCCGCCGAACGCGGCGCTGGCGAGGGTCGCTTTCTCGGTGGCGCGCGTCCCTTGTGGGTGCTCCTGGCGCACTTTGTCCCTAATCTCGTTAATTAGCGCGTTGTTCTGAGAGCCGGCCGCTCCGAATCCGATCGTTCTCTGCGCGGTCTGACCGACTTCAATTCTCTCCACTGATTGATTGTCGATCCAGCTTTCCGGGCGATAGGAGAGCGCTGGTATGACAATTAAAGCTTTGCGTGTACGCGCGAAGGTCGCCAAGAGATCGGCCGCGCGCTCGCGCCATTGCCCTGAGATGTTCTCGAAGGGATCATTGAGCACGAGAATTCGTTCAGGGTCCGTGGTCGCGACGAGAAGTCTCAGCCGCGCCTCTTGATCGGCGCTAAGGTCCGAGCACTGCTTGTCGGCGACGTTTTCAAGGCCGATTTGGAGGAGTAAGGCGTCCGCGGCGGAGTCGTTTATTCCGCTCGTAGCGAGAAACTCCCGCACCGACATCCCAGCGGTAGGTGAAGGTTCACCGAATCCCATGACAACGTGATTTTCCGCGCGGTACTCCTTACCGTCGCACATGACGACGAGATTGTCTTTGCCTGGAGAGCCGCTGAGCACGCGTTGGTAGGGACGCAGCTCGCTTGGGACGGAGGCACGCAGTACCGAGATCTTGCCCGCCAGGCAATTGACCACGTTGAGGAGCTCTCCTGAGTTAGAAATGAGCTTTAATTGTAACTTGTTCGGCATTCCCGGTCCGATTTCTAGTCCCTTTTAACTATCGGATAAATACGAAGAACGCATAAGAGGTAAGGCTTAAAGATTGTGGCGAAAGAAACTGCTGAATGCGCATAGCGGAGCGGGCGCTTGGGAGATGGGCTAACCATCTGAATAGATATGTTTTCGGCGAAATGCTACAGGGAATTAGTTTTGGTAAACACTGTCTCAGCACGTACGTTTTCCAGTAAAGGCTCAGAGATAAGGAGCCGCTCAAAAACCTTCGCTTTCTCAAAGGGCTTGTTGCGCTCGGAGCGCGCGGACTTTCGTACCGTCGCCTTACCGTAAAATGAATCCGCGCACACAAGAGCTTCCGTCCCGAGTCGAGTCTTTTTCGGGGGTGTTATGACGCGCAGCCCTGGCCGCGGAACGCCTCCGCGCTGGAAAACGAAAGCGGCGTATTTGATCCTGTGCTTATTAAACTCTAGGAGCCGATCAAGCTGTGCGTTAAGTGGTGGCTGTTTCCACTCGAGAGCGTCATGGCACCAGTCGGTCATTGACTCCAGGAGCATCGGACAGCTGCCGGCGCGGGGACAGGGAAATATTGGAGTGAGCTCGGAGTGATTTTCGATGACTCGGTCGCGTAGCGTCATCAAGCGGCGAGTGTGTTGTTGTTGACCAGGCTCCACGAGGAGCAGATACCCGTGAGGGGCGACCGAATTCGCCAAAATGTCGAGGGTGGACTGCGATTCGGATTGATCAAGTTCCGCGAGGACGTTCGCCGCCACGACGAGATCGTAGGTCTGCGGGGAGCCGTGGGCTGTCGAGCGCGTCGTGACGTCGACCAGATTTCCGTTGATGTTCCAGGCCGAAATAAGTCGCTTCGCGAGTTCCCTCATGGGCGCGGAGCTTTCGACGCACGTTACGCGCAGCCGTTTCTCGAGAGAGTGGAGTAGTGAGATCGTCGCGGTGCCGGGACCGCATCCCACGTCTAGTATCGATATCTCTGGTCGCTCGAATTCAAGTAGCGGTGCCAGGTGCGCTATCTTAGCGGCGTTGATAATCGTGTAGTACAGCGCGTATGCCTCAGCGGCGCGCGAGTCCGCGATCGGGGAGGAGAGTCTGCTTCCTGAGTCGTGAGTGACGTAGGCCTGCGAGATTCGACGAAGCTCCGCGACGTATGGTTGAAGTTCGCGATGAGCGACATCCCCAAGTCGATACTGCGCGAACGCCGCCGCTGGCAGGATTTGGCGCGCGATATAGCTCTCTAGTTCGGCGATCGGGGTCATGGATGGGGTCTTTTAGGTTATGTTGGGCGAGTGTATCGAACGTTAGGCCACTTCGCCAGTTTCTCTCCGTACCCCCGAAAATAGTGGAAACTATATGCTGCTGAGCTCATCATTCACCATGAACGTTGGCGCGGACGGAGATAGCGGATCATCACGCGTCTCTTCGGGGATAGGGGCTGACTCAGGCGTGGTTGCTCTTGCGTAAGTGCCTTTAATAAGAGACTTTAGCCCTACATTTTGACGTGAATAGTTACGACACCATGACCACGAAAATCATACATCGTGAAGACGCCGTGAAGTCCCGACAAGCTTACGCCGCGGCGGGCAAGCGAGTCGGATTCACCTCCGGCGTATTTGACATCCTCCATCCCGGGCATGTGGAGTATCTTCGAGCGGCGCGTGAGCTCGTCGATGTGTTGATGGTCGGAATCAACTCGGATATGTCAGTTCGAGCGAACAAGGGGCCTACCAGGCCGATCAACTCTGAGCGTGAAAGATCTCAAGTTTTGGCGGGCCTCTCCTCTGTTGACCATGTGTTCATCTTTGATGAGCGCAACAACAACACTAACGTCGAGCTCTTGCGACCTGATGTTTATATCAAGGCAGGAGATTACTCAGAGGCGCAACTAAGTTCGAAGAAGATAGTTGAGAGCTACGGTGGTTCGATTGCCCTGGTTCCTTTTCGGCAAGGCGCCTCCACAACCGGAGTTATCGAGAAAATAAAGTCGGCGCTCGTTAGTCACGAGGGGCACGAGGTTTCGCATGAGTTCCGGCCAGCGGCGTTTCTGGACCGTGATGGGACTATCAATGAGCACATTGAGTATCTCAGTGAGCCGAGCAGGTTTGTCCCGATTCCTGGTGCCTACGCCGCTATCAAGAGGCTTCAAGATCTCGGCTACCGAATTATTGTCGTTACGAATCAACCTGGGATTGGGCTCGGGTACTTTCGCAGAGAAGATCTATTCGCGGTTAATCGTGAGATGATGAGGCAAGCCACCGAGTACGGCTGCGCCTTCGACAAGATATACTATTGCCCGCACTCGAAAGCGGACAAGTGCTCGTGCCGCAAGCCTGGGGCGTATTTCATTCGAATGGCGGAGCGCGAGTTGAATATTGATCTGGCCAACAGCTTTGTGATTGGCGACATGACATCGGACATCAAATTCGGGATGGACGCTGGCCTACGCGCGATTTTGGTCAAGACCGGTCGCGGCGGTGATGACAAGATGTTTGAGGTCGCGCCCACGCTTACGGCGCTCGATCTCGCGGACGCGGCTAGGTGGATAGCCGACCAACCAAAAGTAGTATCGCAAGCCGCTCTTCGATCGGTAATAAAGACGACGCCGCAAGACGCGCAGCTGCTGGCCGCAGCTTCTTCGTTGGCGGAAAGTCTCGGCCGAGAATATGCTACGATCTTCGGCTCTATCCTTGGTGGCGCCACGCTGATTGAACAGCGCACGAGCACTGAAAAGACGGCCTCATCGGTCGCCGACTCGCTCGATCTTATTCGCAAGGCGTCACATCGTGGACTCGCCATATCTAGGAAACTCGAGGCGCTCTCGCGCGCGGAGGAGAAGCCGCGCTCGAGACGCTCATTAGAGTCGTGCGCGAAAGCTGTCATAGAGCTCGTTTCGAGTCACTACGGTGGTGAGTGTCACATAGAGCTCGTTTGCCCCGAGGATGTTGAGGTCGAAGTCGCTGATTTTACCGTCGTGCAGATGTTGTTGGAGCTGTGCGAGAACGCCCTGGAAGCTATGCGGGCTCTCCCAGAGAGGTTTATCCTTTTTCATGTGGAGAAGCTTGAGCTCGCCCGTGAAGCCTCTGAGCTCGAGCTAAAACCTGGAACCTACGCGCGGCTGAGTATCGTAGATCACGGCGATGGGCTAGACGAATCTCCAGTAGGAAGAGGCCGCGTGCCTATCTCCACGGCGCAGGTGAAGGAGTATGGTCGGGGTCTGGCTTTGAGTATGCTCATGGCGAAGTCGGTTATGAAGCAGCATGGCGGCACGGTGGCGATAGCTTCGCGCCCACAAGCGGGTACTAACATCTCGCTCTATTTCCCTCTGCCACGGAACTAGTGGCGGTTACCGAGGTAGTTCATCCCAATAGTGACTAAAGTGGTGTGGCGGTGAGTCGGGGTCCCTTCTGGCCGTAACGGCAGGAAGAGCGCGTTCGTCTGAGGGGCGCCCTGCGTTCTCGTGGCGGCGCTTGTGGATGGTGTCGTCATTGGGGCGGTCCATGTGTTCGATGTTGGTAGAAGTCCGTGCGGGTTCATTTGAGTGACGGCGCCTCTTGCCGTGCTTTGAGCGTCGTATCTATATCTAGAGTGGTGCTACGATCGTCAGGACTGTGTCTTTTCGCACGGGTATTTACGACTGATTGAAATCGGTGCGCATAGGTTTTGCCGGCTCAGTGCGCTACAATAGCGTGGAGTCGCTGATTAAGAGGATGTTTGTATGACCGCGTTCCCAGATGTTTCGATTACCTTGCCTGATTGGGTTCAGGGTGAAGTACGACCGGGCGAAAGATATGAAACGCCCGAGGATCGAATGCGATTTGTTATCTCATTGGCGGCTCGCAATGTGGAGCGAGAGACTGGGGGACCTTTTGGGGCGGCGGTATTTGAACGTGATAGCGGGATCTTAGTAGCTCCGGGCGTTAATAGGGTAGAGCTTTCGCTCTGCTCCGTCGCGCACGCCGAGTCCGTCGCGCTCATGGTGAGTCAGCAAGTGTTAAAGACATATGATCTTGGAGCTCCTAACTTTCCCAAGTTTGAGCTTGTGACCAGCTCTCAGCCCTGTATTCAGTGCTATGGAAACCTGTGGTGGTCAGGGATTAGTCGACTAGTGACGGGAACGTCGGTCGCTCAAACTACCGCAATAGCGGGATTTGATGAGGGGCCAGTGCCATCAAACTGGGCT
>CAIVDM010000199.1 GCA_903904735.1 uncultured delta proteobacterium | reverse complement strand
GTAACGAGGCGCGTACGGAGCCGCGCCCTCCCGATCGTTAATTCGTGTTCGTGTTTGGGAGGGGGGAGTCTCTCCCGCCGCAAAGAAATATCGCCTACCTTGAAAGAGATCGCGCTGCGCAACACGGCGGGCGCCTCCGATCGTAATTCGCGTTTGCATCAGGGGGAGGGCGGGGCTCTGTACCCGCCCGTAACACGGCGTGTGCGGAGACACGCCCTCCCGGTCGTAATTCGAGTTTGCGTTTGGGAGGGCAGGAGTCTCTCCTGCCGCACAGGATGTCGTTAGTCTTGAATAGGATCGCGATGCGTAACGCGGCGCGTACGGAGACACGCCCTCCCGGTCGTTATTCGCGATTACCTTGGGAGGGCAGGAGTCCCTCCTGCCGCAAGTAATTTGGGGGAGGAAGGGTTCCTCGGGGAATTTTCGACACATCGCGGTCGGCGACACGCCGTGGTTCCTCGGGGAATTTTCGACACATCGCGGTCGGCGACACGCCGACCCTCCTATGCCGCCTTCATCGTGTCATGGAGGGCTAGCCTCTCGTTCAAGGCCTCGCTCCACGGCGTCTTTCCTCGTACCAAATCTTGGGGTGAACCTTCAAATATTACTGAGCCCCCCGCGGCGCCTGGACCGGGTCCGAGCTCCACTACCCAATCGGACTGTGAGATCGTGTCCGCGTCATGTTCAATAACAAGCACAGAGTGCCCTTGCTGAACGAGCGCGTGCAGCGCTTTAAGAAGTAATGACACATCCAGTCGATGAAGACCGGTAGTGGGCTCATCGAGTACATATATCGTGTGACCTTTTCTCGATAGATGCAGCTCGGAGACGAGCTTGAGCCGCTGACTCTCTCCACCAGAGAGGGTGGAGGATGGCTGCCCAAGGGTGAGGTACCCAAGACCAAGGTCACACGCAATCGCGCATATCTGATGGATCTTGCGGTGATTGATGAATATCGCGCGAGCCTCATCGAAGGTTAGTTTAAGAACTTCGCTAATGCACAGATCCCGAAACTTAACCGAATCGGCCTCAGGCGTGAATCGACTACCGTTGCACGTTTCACACAGCACCTTCGCCTCAGCAAGAAAGCTCATCTCAAGGGTAAGCTCGCCCTGCCCCTTACAGACAGGGCAACGACCCTTGCCTGTGTTGTGCGAGAAGAAGCTGGGGCTCCATCCACGCGACTTGCTCTCAAGAGTTTCCGCGAAGAGCTTTCGGATCTCATCCCATATTCCGAGATAGGACGCGGGAGTCGAGCGAGAGGTCTTTCCGATAGGTTGCTGATCGACAACAAGGAGTCGCTCAACGGGAAGGGTGCTCTCTACTGAGTTTTGAGCGCTTGCTCCCTTTGTCTTCTTTCCAGCCCCGCTGCGCGGCTCGTCGAGAGCCTCAACGATAACTCCATGCACGAGCGAGCTCTTGCCCGCGCCAGAGACTCCAGCGACTGTCACGAGGCTTCGCAGCGGGATCTCAAGAGAGATGTTTCGAAGGTTGTTGACGGTGGCGTTTCGGATCGATATTCGGTCGTCACTGGCGCCGATCTTTTTCCTGGAAGACTCTCGAATGACGATAGGCGTCGTTAGCGCCTTTCCTGTGGCTGAGCGTGGCGCGTTACCAACCTCATTAACGGCACCTTGAAAGACGATCTCGCCTCCTTGTGTGCCTGCTCCTGGACCGACATCGATGACGTGCTCTGAGGCGAGGATGTTATCTATCTCGTGCTCTATCTGTATGACCGTGTTTCCTCTGTCCTTTAATTCGCGCAGTTTGGACAAGAGGCGTTTGTTGTCATGCGGATGTAGTCCAGCGCTCGGCTCATCGAAGATGTAGGTCACGCCGGTCAGGGGGGAGCCCATCGCGGTCGCGAGACGTAACCGCTGAAGTTCACCGTTGGAAAGAGTCGCGCATTGTCGGTTGAGCGCCAGGTGTTCGAGCCCGAGTGCGACGAGGGTCTTTAAGCGACCCTCCAGCTCTCGTGCGATCGGTTCAACGATATCGTGAGTCGCCGCGTCACCAACGAGCCTCTCAAGGTACTCTTGAAGCTCAAGCGCGGAATGCATCGTGAGCTCATGGATGTTGCGGTCGAAGAGTCGGATGTTGCGCCCGATCTCATCGAGCCTCGTTCCTTCGCAGGTGGAGCACGGCTTGTTCTTCACTGTTCCGTATCCATCGCATGAGGAGCATCGTCCTCGGCGCGAGTTAAATGAGAGATCCTCTGGATCCGGTTTGAAAAATCCGCGCTGACACACCTGACAGGTGCGTTGAGAGCTAAAAACTCGCTCACTGTCACCGCTCACTACGACAACAGTTCCTCCACCAATCGCCAGCGCCTGCGTTACGCCCTCAACGATAAGGTCAGGAGTCATGTTCTTCACGTTAAATCGCGCCGTGACGTACTCAATGCTGTGTACCTTCGTCTTGTGGAGACCCTGCTCGGAGAATTTGCTCGGCGGCGAGAAGACGCCATCGACCCTGACCTCCGAGATCTCTGTCTCGAGCGCGCGCTCAAAGACCGCTCTATGGTGTCCCTTTTTAAGGTTAATCACGGGAGCTAATAATCGAATGACACCGTTGTAATGGCGCTTAATATACGTGGCGATCTGCTCAGCAGAGAGTGGAGACACTGATTGCTCTGGGTGATCCGGGCAAAACTGAACACCGACCTTGGCGTACAGCAGTCGGAGGAAGTTGTAGACCTCACTCATCGTGGCAACAGTCGAGAGCGCTGAGGGCTGAAACGTGTGTTGATAGACACAGATAGTGGGCTGGATGTTCTTGATGTCATCGATATGCGGCTTCTTCAGCTCCTTGATGAACTGACGAGCGTACGGAGAGAGGCAATCAAGGTAGCGGCGCTGGCCTTCAGCGTAGAGGATGTCCTTGGCGATAGTGGATTTGCCAGAACCAGAGACGCCTGTAAGGGTGATAAAACTCTGTAGTGGCAACTTGACGGAAATATTCTTCAGATTGTGTTCCTTGGCGCCCGTGATCTCAATCGCGCTCGCGCGAACAGGAGGAGTTGGAAGTGGGGTGGGGACGCCGGCGCGCTTCTTGAGTTTGGGAATCGCGTACTGTCGGGTGAAATCAGCCAGGTAGCGGGCCGTGAGGCTTTCCTTGGCGCTCTGCGCTCGGTCGATGAAACTCTGCGGCGTTCCCTCAAGCACCACACGCCCACCTTTGTCTCCCCCCTCGGGCCCAAGATCGACGATCCAGTCCGCTGATGCTATGAGGCGGAGATTGTGCTCGACGCACAGGATGGAGTGACCTTGGTGGCGGAGGAACGTAAACAGCGAGATGAGCTTCTCGACATCCCGCGCGTGCAGACCTGTGGTTGGCTCATCAAACAAGAAGAGCGACTTTCCGCGACTACCTTCCACGATGTGAGGAACAAGCTTGAGGCGCTGAGCCTCTCCACCTGAGAGCTCACTTAGAGAATGCCCCAATGTGATGTGCCCAAGACCGAGCTGACACAGCACCCGACAGACCGTCGCGATGAAGAGCTCATGCGCGAAGAACTCACCACACGCCGCGACAGTCATGCTCAGAATGTCATGAACGTTTCGATCCTTGAACTTCACCTCCAGAACCGGCGCTTGAAAGCGCATGCCGAGACACGACTCGCACTGGATGAACACATCGCTAAGGAACTGCATGTCCTCACGAATGAAGCCGGCGCCCTCGCACGTCTGACATCTGCCCGCGCTGACATTAAACGAGAACGACGACTTTGAGAGGCTTCGCGCTTTGGCGGCGTCGGTGCCTGCGAGGATGTCGCGAATCCGATCCCACATCTTGGTGTAGGTGGCGATGTTCGCCCTGGGAGTCTTCGAGAGCGGCGATTGGTCGACGAGAAGCACCTGATCGACATGCTCAAAACCAGAGACGGACGCGTCGAGTAGGTTCTCTCCCGGAATGACTCCCTTGTGAAGCTCATACGCTGCTTGGATGACCTCGGTGAGAAGAGAGCTCTTGCCGCTTCCTGACACGCCGGTGAGACACACGAACGCCTTCAAGGGGATATCAACATCAATCGATTTAAGGTTTCTGTTGCGCGCGCTCTTGATAGAGAGGGCTTTCTGAAATGATGGCGTGTTATCAGACGGCGTGAACGGCGCCATCCCAACCCCAGCCCAGCCAGCCTCACCACCAAAGTATGTAATCTCACCACCACGCTCACCCGCCTCTGGGCCGAGCTCAAGAATCGCGTCCGCCGCGTGCAAGCAATCCGGATCGTGCTCAACGATGACCAGGGAATTGCCTCTATCCGAGAGATCTCGGAGCGCCTTAATCAGCGCTTCAGTGTCCCGGGCGTGGAGACCAACAGAGGGCTCATCGAGCACGAACTGGGTCGATATAAGGTTGCTCCCGAGCGCCGAGACGAGATTTACTCGCTGTGTCTCACCGCCAGAGAGAGTGCGACTCATGCGATCGAGTGTAAGGTAGGGAAGACCGAGCCGCACCAAATAGCCAAGTCGGCTGATGATGTTCTTGCAGACATCGTCGAGCTGCCGCGGAAGCTTCTTCGCCGCCTTCAGGTCGCGGTGCACCAGCGAGATCCACGCAAGGAACTCCTCGAGCGGTAGTGATGACGCCTCAGAGATGGTGATTCCCCGAACGCGGTACGCGAGCGCGTCTGAGCGGAGACGTGTGCCTTTGCACGAGGGGCACTCCACCTGCCCTCGGTAGCGAGCGAGAAATACTCGCACATGCATCTTGTATTTCTTGCATTCGAGATAGGCGAACCACGGTATGATGCCGATGTACGAGCGCGACTTCGTGGTGAAGATCAGCTCTTGCTGCTCTTTGCTGAGCGTGGACCACGGCGCGGCGGTCGGGATTCCCTGTTGTTTGCAGAACGCCAGAAGGTCCTTAAACTCCCCTGACGCTGATGCGCCCCGCCAACATTCAACGGCATGTTGCGCGATGGTTTTACCGTGGTCGGGTACGCATCGATTCCGATCGATGACGAGCACTTTTCCGAATCCAGTGCACTCCTCGCACGCCCCGATCGGGTGATTGTACGAGAAAAGCGAAGGCTTCGGCTTATCCACTCGAACCTCGCCGTCGCCACACTGATACTGGGTTGAGAACGTGTAGCTCTCAAAGAGTGGCGATATGTCGCGAGGCTCATTGCTCACCGTCACTCGAGCCAGACTTCGTGTCAGCTTCGCGCGCAGCTCGATAACTCGCAGTAGACCATTGCCGATCGAGAAGCTCTGCTCTAGGGAGTCTCGCATCTGTTTGTGAGTGAACGCCCCATAGCGACAACGATCAACAACTACCGACACTTCCTTTATTCGCTTGGGAGGTGGGGTTTCGTCGAAATCAACGAGTTTGCCGAGTTTTGGATCAAAGTATCGTGAGTATCCCAGTATCTGGAGACGCTCAACGAGTTCTTTGGTGTTCTTAGTGGAGATCGCCACGATGAGCGTGGAGTCACGTTTAATGTCGCACCACCGCTCAAGTAGCGAGGTAAGCGAGGACGCGTCCCAGCGGGTAAGAGGCAACGAACACACTGGACACACCGGAGATGCGACGTTGCTCCAAAGTATCTTGAGGAAGTCGTTGATATCGGTCATCGACCCAACGGTAGAGCGCGAGTTTAGGATTCTCGTTCGCTGTTGAATCGCGATTGCCGGTCGAACATTGTTGATGAAGTCGACCTTTGGTCGTTTTACCTTGTCAAAGAATTGCCTTGTATAGGGAGAAAAGGTCTCGATGTAGCGTCGCTGCCCTTCGGCATAAATCGTGTCGAACGCGAGCGATGATTTTCCAGAGCCAGAGAGTCCAGTGATAGCGATGAACGTGTCGTGAGGAAGGGTGATGTTTAGCTCTTTGAGGTTGTTCTCACGAGCGTTTATGATAGAGAGGGAATTTCGCTGCGACATTGCTGGTTACTCTATCGTGGAGAAGAGAGAGCGGCAACCTTAGCGGCCCATAACGGGTGGATTTCGCCACTTCGTCACAGGCGCTATTCTTGGACGGCGGCCGAGTATAGCCAGACGCGAATTGAATATATACCACCAGGGACTGAGAGATGAGGGGACAAAAACAGTACAGCGTAGTCGAGCTCGTATTTTCCCTTTTGTGTCTTGCGGTATCGTCCACAGCGATAGCGGAGCCAGCGGTTGATCTGTGTGCCATCTCGTCACTAGCGCTGACGAGGGCTAGTGACATACGAGGCCTCTCGGTTCTCAAGGCAGTTCCCTGCGTCTCACAAGACAAGGCGCAGGTGCGAGAGTTTCTGGATGAGACGATCCGGACGGAGCTCCCATCCTCCAAGATGGAGATGGAACAGCTCGCCTACAGAGCGATCGGAATGATTCCAGATGACTACGACTACGGAAAAAGCTTGGTGAGCTTTCTTGTGAGCCAACTGGGCGGTTACTACGACCCTAAGCGCGAGCGCTTCGTGATGGCGGCGTGGCTACCTTCGACCGTTCAAGACACTGTCGCAGTGCACGAACTAACCCACGCTCTTCAGGATCAGCACTACGATTTAAAGAAGTTTCTCGATGGAAGATCGGATAATGGCGACAGAAGCCTCGCGTACTCGGCCTTGATCGAGGGCGACGCGACAGCGGTCATGCTTGATAACGACCGCCGACTCAAGCACATGCCTCAGTTGGAGAAGGAGCAAAATATAGAGTCTTCTATCTTGATGCAGATCCTGGGGATGAATATCGGCGGCGGGGGAGTTCCCGAAAGCCTCAAGGCGATGCTGATCTTCCCCTATACGAGCGGCTTACATTTCGTTCACGCGATTCTGCGCGGGAACGGCTACAAAGGGCTCGACTCCGTGTATCAGCGACCCCCACAAAGCACCCGGGAAATCCTTCATCCCGAGGAGTATCTTTCGGGCACGCTCAAGCTTGAGATCCCCAGCGAAGGGGAGCTCGCGCCGCCGGGCACCCAGGACGAAAAGTCAGCCGCGGTCGAATACACAGACGTAATCGGTGAGTTCGGCATCGCTAGTTTGTTCAGCAATAGCGCGGTCGTGGCAGATGCTCGGACGCGAGCCTCTGTTGGGTGGAAAGGAGACAGGCTGGCGGTTTACGCCGAGCAGAACGGGCGCCGCACTGTGCGATGGCTAACCAGGTGGGAGTCGGAGCGCGACGCGGAAGAATTTCGCCAAGCGTATTCTTCGTTCATCGAGGACCGATATAAGACTCGAGTTGGTTCTGGGGAAGTGACCTTATCTAACGCGAAGAGCATAGAAATTCGCGTTAATCAGCGTGAAGTTCTGATTCAGTTTCGCGTGATTTCCTGAAGTGTCTCGATTGTGGCTCGCGCGGTCTCCTGGCGACGCCGTGAATTTTCTTGGATAGTCTGGTACCAAGATTCTCGTGGTTCGGCGGGGAACGCCTCAGCGTCCATTTTGTAAACGCGGATGACATACTCAAGGGCTGTGACCATCTTGGCGCACAATGGTAGTACCTGAGAGAGCGCGGATTCAAATTGCCGTTCCACCGCCGAGTGGGGTCCTTTGTGCCGCAAGTCCCGTTCGAGTGCCCGCAGGTCCTCGGGTATTTCAGCGTGCGATGGCTGGTTGTCGAAACACCGTAAATCTTTCTTAACCTGAGAGAGCTGCGCGAGCGCTCTTTCCGATAGAGCGTGTAAATCGTGAGCTCGAGTGTCTCCAAGATAAGCATCGGAGAACTCACGCAGGTAGATAAGTCCACGTCTTAAATCCTGGATGTCGTTTTGTATCCCGCTGAAGTTTCCAATATGAGAGCGCAGCTCGTCTGAGGCGAGCGCGAAGGTAACGTACCGCGGGACTTTCTCCAGTTGCTTAGATAACGACTGATCGTCCGACGCTACTTTCAGAAGATGATGAAGTTTGGGCTGAATAAGGACCTCTCACGAAACTGCGATCCTTTTATTGTAACCTAGGTCGCTCGACATTCCCCAGATATCTTTTGGCGTAGAGGACGCTACCAGGGTGATCTAGATTGCCATGTCCTGAACCTTAGGAGTGGCACCCCAGGGAGTGACAAACCGAAGAATGCGGCTAGATCTGATAGTCGCGATCGGGAAGCGACATATTCGCCCTAATTGAGACAATACCTTTCAAGGCTATAGACCCGTAAGGTCACCAAATTTCCAATATTTATGAGGGGATACTTTTCACCTGCCTGATGTTCGGCTTTTCTCGCTGCCTTCGCTAGGAAGCGGCTTTCGCGACCCATCTTAGCGTTTTTCAGTGTGATACCATTCACAAGTGGACCGCGACCCCATGATGAGGGGCTAGCATATTTTTGGAGATGCATATGAGCGCTGAAGCTATTGTTCCCCAATCGTATTACTCACCAACTTCTCGCGAGAGTTCATCCGCGCGGAGAATCTCCCTGGTTGAAAAAAACGCTACGATTGGTGAATCGCGTGGCGCGCTCCTGAAGGAGCTTTTGAGCCTGAGCGATGGGGTTCGTGTTTGCAGTCGCTTGCACGCCGTCGTGCACGAGTTTCGTTCTGCGCATGGAGCGATAACGGCGGATCCAAAGAAACGCATTGAGATTATTGATAGTCACACCGTTGACCAAGCGCCTTCGGAACAGGTAGCGGCTATCACGCGCCTCTCAACTCCGGCGACATACGCCGAGTTGCGCCATGGCGGAAGACTTTTATCTCCGTATCCACCTCTTGCCGGAGATGAGCTCGTTTCACTTTGCCACGAGATTCGAGCTGCTTTGGTGTGGAAGACTCAGGCGTGCGATGCGTAAGGCGCGCGACTTCTATCTCGCTGTTGGTGATTGGAAGTAACGGGCGCTACACGCTCGATCGTCTGATAACCTTGCCAGAGCCGGTGCTCGGGATAGCCGCCACGATCCTAAACTCGTTTGGGCGCAGCCTCGGGGGCAGCTCGTCCTCGCAAAGCTTCAACCACGAGGGAAGTGAACGTGAGGTTTGATCGCGAGAGACGATCTCGGCGATGAGGCGTTCTCCGTGAACAGGATCGCGCTCAGCGGACACTCGTGCTTCGATGATGTCAGGAAATCGCTTGAGCACTGCCTCAATCTCTTCGGGGTATATATACTGCTCGCCTATGACGATACGACTCTGCTTGCGGCCCTTGAAGGAGAGAGTCCCATCGGAGGCGCGCGCTACCACATCGCCCGTTTGAAACCACTCGCCACCGGAATGCGTGAGTATCTCGCCGGAATGGAGAACATACCCACTAAAGAGACCAGGCCCACGCACCACGAGCTCCCCGACTGAGCCGTGAGTCTCGGAGTCGCTCGATCCATCCACGAGGCGCCCCTCGTAAGGAGCTTTGACTGTTCCCAGATCGTCCGGGCTCCATCGCGAGTTGTCATTCCACAGAGGGAGGCCCACTTCGATAATCCCATAAGCCTGGATAAGCCTCAGATTGAAGCGTGACTCGAAACGCCGCGCTAGCTCAGGTCGAAGAGGCTCCGACGCCGATATCGCTTTTCGCAGCGAGCCGAGATCCGCTTCCCCCGCGTAGTCGCATAGCGTTTGATAGTGCGCTGGGGCTGCGTATGCCAATGTCGGCGCGGTAGCTTGAGCGAAGAGAGCGAAAGCGGGACCTTCTAGCCCCGCGGTGTCTAGTATCGTGGCGCCAGCCTGAATGAATGAAATGACTGACGCTATAAAGTGGTAGGAGAGGGGTAGTGGAGAGAGAACTCGATCGTCGCTAGTCACGTCGATAATCTGTCGGCATGTCGTCGCCCGCGCGAGGATGTCGGCGTGCGAAAGCACCACTCCTTTCGCCGTGCATGTCGTGCCTGAGGTAAAGCGCATCACGGCGGCGGTTGGAAAAGCGGATCGTACCTTGTCGGGACGTGTTGGTGTTCGGCGCGTGAGCACCGCCTGAGAGGATCCTGGTAGAGCTAGCGATGACGCCGCCGCGCAAGGCTCCCGCGATACGGTTAGGGTGGCGGCGACATCCGCGGTGCTTTCGCGTAACTGCCTTTCATCCCTGGATAGATGAGGCGAGATTGGTAGGGCGACGCAATCCGCGCGAAGGACTCCAAACAATAGGGGAATGAAACAGCGGGCGTCGTCCGCGGAGAATCCTACCACTGACCCCGTCGCTACCCCGTGTGATTGAAGAAACAAAGCGACTTTGTGGGCGAAAGAGAGCAGGTCGTGATAGGAGTATGAGTCCGTCGAGTCAACGACGAGAGTGCGGTTGCCCCATTGAAGGGCAGCCGATTCCAAGATGCTTTCCGCTCTTTTGTTTGTCTCGCTTGTAGTCATCGTCAACTAAACTTCGAACCTGAAATAGCTCCAGTTGATCCCACGACAGTATACAGGGTGTTCCGATTGCGACCCAGACCCGCGCCCAACTTTTTGAGCTTTGAGGCCATAATAAACGATGTCGGCGACAGGGGAACCGCAACTACCGAGATCTTTGATTGAATAAACCGCTAATGAAGATAAAGCCGATAACGCTTAGATTCAGGCGACTAAGCTATCTGGGCTCTGGGGTGGGCGCATAGGCAAATCACTGAAGCTGTTGCTGAATCAGCCTTTACCTCGAGCCGATCATCCCAGGAGGCGTTCAACTTCCGCAAGATCAATTGGCTTGGTGAGGTGCACATCGCAGCCCGCCTCGGCGGTCTTTCGCCTGTCGTCCTCAGTGCCCCAACCCGTCACGGCAGCGACGAACGGCTCGTTACCATGTGGGAGCTTTCGGATTGTTTTCGCCACTTCATACCCAGTCATCCCAGGAAGCCCAATGTCCAAGAAGATCACCTGGGGAAGCGTATCTTTGATAACTTCAAGCGCCTCGGGACCAGAGTGAAAGATCCTAACTTCATGTCCAAGCATTTCAAGGTACATCCCAAGGCTTGCCGCCCCATCCACATTGTCGTCAATAACACAGATTCTCTTCACACCGTCCTCCACGCTTGAGATATTATCCACTGCGGCCTTATGACTAACTTTTGTGCTCGTGTTCACTCTAGGTAACTCAACGATGAACGTGCTGCCCATACCTACGCCCGGGCTCTCAGCGAATACCCTTCCGCCGTGCATCTCGGCGATTTTTCTGGCAAGCGCCAAGCCAATCCCGAGTCCACCTTGCGCGCGGTCGAGTGTTCGATTCACCTGTCCAAACATCTCGAAGACCGACTCTAGCATATCGGGCGGTATTCCAGCGCCAGAGTCTCTAACCTTGATGACTACCCGATCGCTCTCAGCGTGAGCTTGGAGCACGATATCTCCACCAGGGGGAGTGTATTTAGCCGCATTGGTCAGGAGATTACTCACGATCTGCGCCAGTCTGGTTGGATCGCCGTGCACTTTTATCTCCTTATCAGGGATCTCTAGGTGAAACGCCTGACCGCCACTGTCGATAGCGGGCTTGCTGTTCTCAATCGCCAAGGTAAGCACGTCCTCAAGTGAGATATCCTCTTTTCGCAGCTCCATCTCGCCACGAGTGATTCTTGACACATCGAGTAGATCATCGACGAGACGGACCATGTGATTGAGTTGACGTTCCATCATCTCACGAGCTCGAGCCGCTTGTTCCCCAGCAGGGTCTCGCCGAATAATCTGCAAGCCTGTTCGGATGGGAGCAAGAGGGTTTCGTAGCTCATGCGCCAACGTCGCTAAGAACTCGTCTTTCCTTCGTGCCGCTGTCTTGAGAGCCTCTCGAGTGGCTCGTTGCTCAGTGATATCCGCGTGAATGCCGATCGCGCGAACGGGCTTGCCGGACTCGTCCCATTCAACGACGCGCCCCCTATCGAGCACCCAAGTCCACGAACCATCCTTTTTACGCAGGCGGTGCTCGCACTCATAAATCGGCGCTTCCCGCCGAAAATGCCGCTCAAGCGCCGCATTGGCCTCTGATAGATCGTCTGGATGAACTAGCCTCGTCCACGATCCAATAGTGGGTTGTATCTCGTCGAGAGAGTAGCCCAGCATCGCCGCCCAGCTTCCGCCAAACTGCACGTCTCCACTTGGAATATGCCAGTCCCAGAATCCAAGGCCTCCCGCCTCAAGAGCTAAACTTAAGCGTTCCTGATCTCGTCGGGCGTGATCCTCCACAAGAGTTCTCTCGGTGATATCGGTAGCGACGCCGACACCGCGAATAGGAGAGCCGCTCGAGTCATACGTTATCGCGCCTTGTACCTCCATCCAGCCACACTCCCCATTTTTGCGGAGAAAACGATGTGAAGTCTTGAACCAGGTGCCTTGCCGTCCGACCAGTTCCTTCATCGTGTCGATAACACGTTCTACGTCCGCTGGGTGTATCAAATTCCTCCAGTGCGCGAACGTTCCCTGAAACGTTCCGGCCGCTAACCCGAAGAGCTCTTCCATCTGTTGTGTCCAGACGATGGTGCCGGTTCGTGGATTCCAGTCGAACACCCCGATTTTCCCCGCCCGCTCGGCGCATTCAAGGCGCTCGGACGTAGAGGCGAGTTGCTCGTGGTAGGTTATTCGCTCGATTACCGTGGCGATAAGCCGAATGAGCACGTCGAGATGCTCTCGCTCATCATCGCCTGGCGCCAACGATATGACACGATGGTTAAGCGCGCACGCGCCCCACACGACTTTATTTGAGAGAATGATCGGTTTTATCCAGCAGGACTTGATCCCCGCGGAGAGTAGGCGATCGCGAAAGACGCTTGAGGGCTCGGCCGATAAATCAGGAACGACAACCTCGCAACTCTCAGACAGGGCTCGGGTGAGCATAGTATCTCGATCCAGCCGCGATTTTGGAGAGAAAAGAGACTCGATCCACGTTTGATTGGCTCGAAAAATGGGAATGACTCCATCACTTCGCTCGTCGACCTTGATGATGTAGCACAGCGTTGTCGGGAAGATGACCTCAAGTGAGATGGCGAGGGCCTCAAATATCTTCTCGAGAGGCGCTTGAGATGTCGCTAGTTCAAGGATCGTGCGATGAGCTTTATGCTCCTCATCGGAGCGACGCGTGTCGGTGATGTCCTCCGCGACAACATTAACGCCGCGAATCGTTCCCGACTGGTCAATCATTCGGTGGAAGTTGGTCGCCCAAATTCGCGGAACGCCAGAGTGTGTGGACGAGTCGCCCGAGAGCTCGGCGGAGTGAGTGCCAGTGCCGCTCATGAGAGTCTCGCGTAGGGCCGCCTCCCACGTAGGGGCGACTTCAGGTGCTATCTCGCTGAGACTATGACCAAGTAACTGATCAGCGGGCTTTCCCAGGATGTTCGCCATCGCGTTATTCACGCGCGTCAACTTTAGCTCTTGGTCGAACGTACAGAGCCCAAGTCGGGCATGCGTATAAATCGACTCTAGTTCAAGATTGTTGTTCTTCGGATGCGGGTGAGCGCTGATTTCGCCAGAGGCCGGTCGCCGCTTCCTGAGAAGAGGAAAGACAAATGGCAGAAGGAAGCTTGGAACGAGCACAAGAGGAGCCCACAGAGGAACGGTACCGATCGTAAGTTGAAAGGCATAGGCAAGTAACGCGCCCGTGGCTAAGGCGATCAAGACTATCGTTACAGCTGCCCGCTTGTAAGGAGCCGGATCGTGAATCTCTTGATCGTATTGGGACTGAGTCAGCAGTAAGCGCATAATGTGCCTACCGCACACGATGCCTCAGTTGAGAGCTGGCGATATGACTCTGGTCATGCTCGGTGTGACATTCCACATTCGAAGACAAGAGCCTCAGGAAGATTGGGAGTGACGAATTGATAACTAAATGAAATTAAACGAGAAGGCGTGATTCGTGCGCTAGCTAACAGAGTCGCGTTCGCCATTTCCCCGAATATCGCCTTAAGAACACCCGCAGGCATTCGTAGCCATGAGGGGCGTCGGAGGATCTTACCTAAGGTGTCACAGAAATACTCGTTCGTGCATGGATTCGGGCTCACCATGTTGATCGGACCATCGAGTGAAGGCGTGTACATGATGTGTTCAATCGCGCCAAGGAAGTCCTCCAAGCCGATCCAGCTCATGTATTGCTGACCGTTTCCAAGCGGCCCCCCGACACCGGCCAGAAACGGCGGCACCATCTTAGAAAGCGCGCCTCCCGCGATGTTGAGAACGGTTCCGGTTCTGATCGAGACGAGCCTACATCCTGAGTCAGCTATGGGGGCGGCGGCATTTTCCCACGCCTTCGCGAGCTCCGCTAAGAAGCCGCTTCCCGCGGGCGCTTGCTCATCGATAATCGCTGAACCTTGGTCTCCGTAGAATCCGATCGCGGATCCCATAATCGCAAGCTCGGGCTTGCGCTCAAGTGACGCGATGGTCTCAGCCAAGAGCGAAGTTCCTTCGGTTCGCGATTTCCACAGCAGGGTCTTGCGCGCTGCGCTCCAACGCCCAGCGGCGATGTTCTCTCCACCAAGGTTGATAACTATATCAATCCCGTCGAAAACAGACGGACTCAATTCCTTTCGTTCAGGATGCCACGAGCGCTCAGAGGCGCTTCGCGCGGGTCTTCTAACGAGTGAGATCACCTCGTGTCCCGCGGTGCTCAGAAACGCGCGAAGCGCAGAGCCGATAAAACCAGACGCTCCCGCGATGAGAACGGTTTTTCGAGGCATGTCTTTCCAGCGCGCATGGAGAGCTAGATCATGTCGAAGTACGGCGTGGCGATGAGCGAAGAGGCGGGTCAACTCACGTTGAACTTGAAAATTAGCCAGGCCCCCGAACCACGGAAGCGAATACTCGATTTCGTCGAGCATCTCGCTTGAGTCGACGCCCTCGACTATAAATCTGTGGTCGTGTCTCCAGGCTTTAAACGGTCCCGCGACCTGCTCGTCTCGAAACGCCTCGTTTTTGACGAAGAGTGAGTGGCGCAAACGCCATGGAACGCGAACAGGCCCTAGAACGGGAACTCGAATCTCAACCTCAGTGCCAAGCGCCAACGGTTGTGGTGGAGAGATAACGAAAACTGGTCGCCACGGGGCGTTTAGTCGCTCAAACGCGCCGATCCGTTCGTACCAAGAGAAGACCTCACTCGCCGGATGTGGAAGCGAGCTTCTCCACATGAATCGACGTGTGCTCACGACTTATCCAAGAACGCGCTTCGCGATCTCGCTGGCGCTTTTACCGTCGTATTGTCCCGCGTACTTTTCCTTGAGGAGCTTCATCGCGCCGTTGAGAGCCGCGCCTGGCGTAGTCGCCTTAAAATCAGCGAGAACCCTCTCTATGTCATCAGCGCCCATCTGTTTTGGTAGAAACGTCTCGATGATGGCGATCTCGTTTTGAAGCTTCGCCTTCTCCTCCGGCCGATTCGCTTGCTCCTCAAACCCGATCGCCTCTTGGCGCTTTTTCATCTCACGCTGCATGATCAAGACTGTGTCGCTCGCTGGTAGCTCGTCCACGGACTTGCTCATCTCTTCGTACTGAATCTCGCTGAGGAGTGAGCGAATCGTCTCCATGCGGAGCCGATCTTTATTCTTCATGGCAGTTTTAAGGGCTTCTTTCAGGGTTGCTTTCATAGGAAACACTCATACTGCCAGGCGTCAAAAAGGGCAACCGCGCAAGTCATGTCACCGCGCCAATGTGGCGGTGCGCAATCACGCAGTTTAGTCGCGGATCCCTTAGGCGGCTCGCGCTGGGGATTTGAGGTAGGTCTCGGTGAACTCTTGCAGCTTCTGCGCCGTCTCAGCGCTGATAAGATGCTCGGTTTTGCACGAGTCGATCTCCGCCTGCTCGGCGCTTACCTTGAGGATCTTCACGAGAAACTCATGCAAGATGTTCTTTCGCATATGGACCGCTCGCGCGATCGCCTCGCCTTGAGGCGAGAGGGATAGAAACTTATTCTCATCCTCGACGATGAGGTTCTTTGCCTTGAGCGCTTTTAGGTTAATTGAGGCGCTACCAGTCGTGATCTCCAGCTCTTTTGCGACATCGGTAACGCGAGCGTACCCACGCTTCTCTCTCAGCTCTAAAATCGCCAAAAGATGATGGGCGGCGCTGTGGGTGATGTCGTTGGCTTCAAACTCTTTCCATATCTCCATGGGGCACCTCTGAAGACTCTTTGTGGATTAATGTACGTGTACTTTATTCAACTATTCGGCCATGCGTCAGCGTGATCTCGAAACAGTTGAAAGCTTTTTGAGCAGTGGTTAGCTGTATACAAACTTTTGTTATGCATGTCAAACACGCACTTTAATTGCTAGCGATCGTTTGCGCCACTTGAAATATTCTTAAGGGGAAGCCTTTAGTTTTTCGGGGAGCCCTGTCATTCTTATGTGCGAGCTAACAACGAGAGGGCTTTGTAGGTAGTGGTTATAACTATTCGATATAAGGGGCATTTTTCATTCCTGCTGACCGCGGTGATGAGCTTTGCTGCTTTAATCGCCCTGGCCTGCGGGGCTAGCGCTATCGAGAAGCCTGCCGAGGTGCTTGAAAAGCAGGTCGGCGTATACACGCAGCTCGGCACCAAAGTTGATTTAAATCGGGAGTTTACCAATTCGCAAGGAGAGCGGAGATCGTTGAAAGCTTTCGCCATCGGCGATAAGCCGATCGTAATCGCGCCGGTCTACTATAAATGTCCGAGATTGTGCGGATTGCTCCTCGATGGAACCTACACACTCCTCAACCAACTTTCTTTGCTGGCAGGAAGAGATTTCTCGTTGCTAGTGGTTGGTTTTAATCCCGAAGAGAACTTTCATGATGCCGCAGCGCTTCAAGCCAAGTTCAAAGATCGGCTAGTTGATAACGCCGCAACGAGCACAAGCTCGATCCAGTATCTCGTTGGGGGCGCCGAGGAGGTTTCGGGGCTCATGAACGAACTCGGCTTTAAGTTCATGAAGGATGGTGAGGATTTTGCGCACTCGGCCGCTCTTATGATATTGACGCCGACAGGGGAGATCTCGCAGTATTTCACGGGCATTATGTTCACCCCACTAGACGTGAGGCTTTCGCTAGTCGAAGCGTCCAAGGGAGTGATAGGGACAGCGGTTGATCACCTGCTCCTCTATTGTTTCCGGTTTGATCCGATCCAAGGAAAATATACCTGGGCAGTAGTGAGTTTATTGCGGATCGGCGGGGTTTTAACGCTCGTTGGTCTCGGCTTGGTGTACCTACTGTACGGACGCCGCGGTAGCCGAGTGGTCGGAGTGTAGATAGGCGCGCATCGGCTTATGCGCCTTGGTTTGAGATAGTGACGGAAGTTTGAGGAAATAACGGGTTAAGAAAGCTATGTTGGGATTGTTAGGCGAGCAGGGATCCGATTTTGCGCATAAAGTAGATTACGCGCACGACGTCGTGACTATCATCTCCGTTATTTGCACGGTGTTGATCGTTGGAGTCATGTTGTACTTCGCGATCATATACCGACAACGAAATGGTCAGGATCACGAGACTCCCGCCATCGAGGGCAACAACACCCTTGAGGTGATTTGGACGGTTTTCCCAACTCTCGTGTGTGTCTGGGTGGCGTGGCTTGGATACGACGCTTTCGTCGCTCTCCGCACGCCGCCGGCGAACGCCATGGAGGTTAACGTCACGGGTCGCCAGTGGGCTTGGGACTTCCAATATTCCAACGGCAAGAAGACGACCAGCGAATTGGTTGTTCCAGTAGGAGAGCCAGTCAAGCTCATCATGACATCGCGCGATGTTTTGCACTCATTCTTCGTGCCGGTAATGCGTACTAAGATGGACGTTATACCGGGACGATATACGCACGAGTGGTTCCGTCCGATTAAAACGGGCAATTTTCAAGTGTTTTGTACTGAGTACTGTGGGAACGAGCACTCAAGGATGATGGCGCGACTCAAAGTTCTTCCGCGCGCGGAGTTTGAGCGCTGGTTGGCGGACGATAGTGAGGCAAAAAAGCTAGCCGCCATGAAGCCCTCTGATATGGGCAAGCAGCTTTATGTCTCGAAGAGTTGTAATACTTGTCACAGCCTCGATGGTTCTCGAAAAGTTGGCCCATCGTGGCTCAAGCTTTATAATCGACAAGGTTCGCTCACGAATGGACAGAGTTACGTCGCGGATCATAACTACATCAAGGAGTCGATCCTTAACCCATCAGCTAAGATCGTCTCGGGTTACGGTGCTGGAATGATGCCGAGCTACGATGGTCAGCTCACTGACGTCGAGCTCGAGAGCATCATCGATTTCATCAAGACGGTGGATGGTGCTCAGAAGATTGAGCCAGAGGTGACCTTGCCGAAGCGTCAAGACGCCTCAGCGGTCGCCGCGAGTCCCGCTGATCGAGGCAAGGCGCTCTTCCAGGACAGCGCGAACGCGTGCGCTGGATGTCACAGCATCGACGGTTCGCGAATGTCTGGACCTTCCTTCAAGGGGCTCTGGGGTCGCAATGAGAAGCTAGCTGATGGAACCGAGGTGTCGGTAGATGCGGCTTATATCAAGGAGTCAATCTGGAAGCCTCAGGCTAAGGTAGTAGCTGGCTATCCACCGATAATGCCAGGCATCTACGAGGGTAAGCTCTCGGAAGATAACGTTAACGACATCATCGAGTACATCAAGACGCTTCAGTAATAGAAAGAGGTATATAAACGTATGTCAGCGCACGCTTCGACAGCTCACGGTAACGAAGAGGTTAACTACCTCAACTGGAAGACAGGTATCTGGTCATGGCTCTCATCCACGGATCATAAGCGGATCTGCTTCCTCTATTTGTTCGCCATCATGATCTTCTTTATCTCCGGCGGCGTCGCGGCTCTCGTGATGCGAACGGAGCTGGCGTTCGCGGGACCGACGATTATCAAAGACCCGCACGTCTATAACGTGCTGTTCACGATGCACGGCGTGTTCATGATCTTCCTGTTCGTCGTGCCAGGTATTCCAGCTACCCTCGGAAACTTCCTGATTCCGCTGATGATCGGAGCGAAGGATGTGGCGTTCCCGCGACTGAACCTCTTCAGCTTCTACATCTACGTGATCGGAGCCGCGATTGGAGGCATCGCGATGTTGAACCCAGTCGACACTGGATGGACGTTTTACGCGCCGTACAGCACGACCACCAACACGTCGGTAAGCCTTATGGTTCTCGCTGCGTTCGTGCTCGGATTCTCGTCGATCCTGACAGGTCTTAACTTTATCGTCACGATTCATCAATTGCGCGCGCCCGGCATGACGTGGATGCGCCTTCCCGTGTTCATCTGGGCTTCGTACGCGACAGCCGTGATCCAAACGGTCGCCACGCCAGTTGTTGGAATGACGCTTCTCTTGATCATAGCTGAGCGAGCTTTCGGAGCTGGAATCTTCGACCCAAAACTAGGTGGAGATCCTGTTCTTATGGAGCACCTCTTCTGGTTCTACTCGCACCCGGTTGTGTACATCATGGTGCTACCAGCGTTCGGAGTCGTTGGAGAGATTATTCCCGTGTTCTCTCGTAAGCCGCTCTTCGGATACAAGATGGTCGTGGTCTCCTCGATGGCGATTGCGGCGCTCGGATTTGTCGTGTGGGCGCACCATATGTTTGTAGCCGGAATATCTGACTTCTCCGCTAAGGTATTCTCGTTTGTGACTTTCGCCGTCGCGATCCCCACGGCGGTTAAGGTGTTTAACTGGGTGAGCACGATGTACAAGGGCTCAATCTCATTTAAGACACCGATGCTCTACGCCATGGCCTTCGTGTTCCTCTTCATGGTCGCTGGAACGACGGGTATTTACTTGGCGATGTTAGGTGTTGACGTCTACTACCACGACACATACTTCGTGGTGGCGCACTTCCACTACACGATTCAGGGTGGAGCCGTAATCGGATTGATCGCGGCGCTTCACTTCTGGTTCCCAAAGATGACCGGCAAGATGTACAACGAGCGCATGGCGCGTATCGCCTTCGCGTTCTTGTTCTTCGGCTTCAACCTCACATTCATTCCGCAGTTTATCTTGGGCATGAATGGAATGCCGCGTCGTTACTACGACTACCCGGTTGAGTACCAAACGCTCCATACGATCTCGACAATGGGAGCGTATCTAAATGGATTCGGTTATATGTTCGCGCTCGTGAACCTCTTCTGGACCGCGAAGTTCGGAAAGGTCAAGGCACCACGTAATCCATACAACTCAACCAACTTGGAGTGGCAGACCGCCTCTCCTCCAATACATGAGAACTTTGAGACAATACCAGTTGTTGACCACGAGCCGTACAATTACGGAACCCACACGCACTCGTAGTGGATTTTCAGGAGCTGTGTAAAGGAACTTACGTAAAGAAACAGACAAGGACGTTATGAGCAACGCGGCGATAGTCGATCACAATGTGCCACCCGGAGAGCCACCGCATATCCATCATATGGATACGGCGACAGCGTACGGGGCGGCAAAGCTCGGTATGTGGCTTTTTCTCGGAACTGAAATACTGCTCTTCGCGGTCATGTTCTGCAGCTTCGCGATCATGCGGTACTACCACCTGGACGAGTTCCACGCTGCGAGTCATCACCTTGATCTACGAGCTGGAGCTCTCAATACAGCAATCCTCCTATTCTCGAGTTACACAGCCGCGGTAGCGGTGACGAAGGCTCAGATGGGAGACAATAAGGGCGTAGTGAAGAACTTCACCTACAGCTTGGTGTGTGGTCTCGGCTTCTTGATCGTTAAGAGCTACGAGTACACCCACAAGGCTCATGAAGGCATGTTCCCATTCACATGGAACTCTCACTTCTACGAGTACAAGAACTTTCTCGGCCTCTACTTCTGCATGACCGGCTTGCACGCCCTTCACGTTATCATCGGAATGGCGCTGATGTACTGGTACGGCATTCGGCCAGCGCTTAACAACCGCTTCTCAGGGAAGTACTACACGCCAGTTGAGTTGAGCGCGTTGTACTGGCACTTGGTTGATCTTATCTGGATCTACCTCTTCCCACTTCTCTACCTAGTTGGATAATTACAGGAGAATCCGTCATGGCACATTCACACAATAACTCTCACAGCGGCGGGCACTCACATGGTGATGGCGAAGGACATGTCATCCCCGTTAAGACCTTCCAGAAGATTCTTTTCGCGCTCCTCGTGTTGACCATCATTACAGTGGCGGCCGCGAAGGTGGACATGGGCAAGTGGAATATCGCGGGGGCTATGGTGATAGCCTCGATTAAGGCTTCGCTCGTTATCCTCGTGTTTATGCACGGAAAGTACGAGAACAGGATTATCTGGACCTACATCCTTATTCCGTTCATCTTGCTTGCTATCATGATCGGTGGCGTGTTCACGGACGATCCGTTTCGAGACAGGATTAAGCACTTCGCGGTCGCGGAGCAGGCGAAGTAGCTCGTCGCTCCGTATATTCGGCAATCTGGCTCTGACGAGTTACGGGAGCGTTGTGACACGATCCTTGGGCAATCTGCTATGCCCGGTCGCTGTTGACGATAAAGCTCTTACTCAACGATAGCCATCAAGCCCACATAAGTATATTCCTATTCCTGAATCCCGACGAACTCCACGTTACCCGTCTCAGGCGTAAGAAACGCGATCGAATATTCATCCGCCGAGAAAAGGGCTCCCGGATTGATTGTTCGTGTTTTGCCGCGTAGCTCATCACGGCGCACATGCGTGTGTCCGTGTAGCACATAGTCATACTGTTGGGTCTCAACCGCCTCGTCGATGACTCGTGATCGCGTGCCATGATTCACGAAGAAGCTTTTCCCCGCGAAATCGAAACACGAGGTTTCCTCGATGTCGATAAACCCGAGCTCCTCGCACTTCTTCTTGAGGCCTGAGCGCTCCCCGTCGTTGTTGCCATAGACAAATCTCATCGGGAGACCTTTAAAGAGCTCAAGGACCGGGGGAGATATGATGTCTCCGCAGTGAATGACCAGAGCTGGTGATCGAGCGCTGAGAACTCTAACAGCCTTGAGAATCATCCTTTTATCCTCGTGAGTGTCTGAGATGATTCCAATCAAGTTACTCATGCGATTCCTTTAAAAACATTTTTCGTAACGTAGCAAAGTCAGAGTCGTAGCGACCATCCTTAAAATCAGGAAAGCTCCATTCAAACGGATTGTACTTTCCATGCCCATAACGAGCGATGAAATCACCGTACACACCCGCGTCTTGATAGAGCTTCTGTCCCGCCTCCTTCGTGCTGGCCAATACGATTTTATTGTGATCGAGATAGCCAACATCGAGATTGATAGTTCGTCGCCCATCGATAGCCGAGCCTTTCTCTAGCTCAATACATCCCAGCTTCGCCCCGACGAGGATATCGGCGTAGTGAGGTCCGCGAAACGCCAGAATATACCGAGAAAGATTAGTGCCCATCTCTTCCTCGTAATAAGAGGTGACATCGAATGGATGCGGCGAGCCCTGATAATCCGTAGAGCCAAAAACCTCGGCAAGGAGGGTAGCGACGTAGTTCTTGTCCACGTCTGGCCGCGCGAGAACGGCTATGAATAGTTTTATTCGTGGAGGCATATCGGTTTTGTCATCTGACTCTAACTAGTGCCTCGTCTAGAAAGTTTTTGCACCTAACGACGTTACAGCCTTCCACGAGTCACTAGCCATATCTATCCTGTTTTCGGCGCCAAAGGCACCGAAAACGAACAGCCCCAGCGCTGCCTTTAACGGATCAAGGTGAAAAAACGTTTTGAAAGCAGCACTAGCGGAGACACTCAAGCGCTTTTTTGATTATCTCCTCTTTGACGTGCATGCTTGAGGAGACCTCGCGGATAAACTCTCCCTCTTCGATATTTCGCCGTGTATGACACTCAGCTGACCGCAGCAGTATAGAGTTCTTTTGAACATAAATATGAGTATCGCCGATGACTCGGGACAGCACGGGGTATCGCATCATCTCCCAGTCAAATGATCGATCCCACGCGGCATGGAACGAATGTTCGTCTATGGGGGTAGTTTTGTACGTGAGTCGGTATTTGCCGCTAGAGGTCGCGGCGTCGGTGATGGTGTAAAGCTCGACTCGATCTGAGTCAGCGAGCCTACGCAACTCGACCCGAGTGAAAGGAGGCGAGTAGACGGAGCTCCCCTGAAGAGGGAGCGCGAGCGGCGAGATGAGGAGATATCCAGGATCGACGAGACACCAAGAGTTGGCGGTGACCTCGCACAGCAGTGCGCAGTGTGAATCCGATCCATAGCGCCTGTCCGCGAGGATCGGCACGGCCGGAAAGCCCAGCTCCTCGAGTATCTTGATCAGGGTCACGGTGAGAGGAAAGCATGTACCCCCGGTACCACTAGCGATAAAGCCCCGAATGACATCCTCGGGCGACTGCTTTTGGATGGTCCGGCCTGCCTGCGCGAACCCGATTATCTTGGAGAGGTTCTCATAGGGGATCGACGCGAAGCTCGTGAGTACCCGGGTGAGGAGCGTTGTCCGAGGAAGGTCGGGGGCGATCTGAAAGTGTTCGAAAAATAGCGATAAAACGGAGGAAGGCATAGTGCGTTGCAGACTGTAAAGTCCTTAGATATCAGATATATACACAAATTAGCCACAGCTGTGGATAACTTTCGCTTCTTTACATAGCACAAAGGTGAGTGCTACAACCCGAGTGTTAGTTTTCGGTAAAAAAATCAACAGCATGGGTACTATGCGCAAAATTACAAACCACCGTTTTGAGTTTATCTTTTTTGCGTTGCTCGCTGCCGCGATTCCGAACACCGCACACGCCTACCTCGACCCAGGAACTGGTAGCATGGTTCTTCAGGTGGTTGTGGCCGGAGTTCTCGGTGCTCTCTTTACGTTTAAGAGTTACGTGCGAGTGGTCTTCTCTTCGCTCGGACGTCTCTTCGGTAAGCAACAGGGTCGCTCAGACGCGTGAGGTAAGTGATGCTCGGAGCGGAGGTTGTCAGCGGTTCCTTTCGCGACCCTAGTGGGTTTCTTTTTCACAGCGATGGCGTGTTGTACCGACAGGTCAATCAGAGCTACAGCGCTGATTACGATCTGTTGATGTCGTCGGGTCTCTATGAGGCGCTGACGAAATCTGGAAAGCTTGTTCCGCACGAAGAGGTTGGCGGTGTCGCGTCAGTGACGAACGAGGCGTATCGCATTATCAAGCCAAAGCTCATTCCCTTCATTTCATACCCGTACGAATGGTCCTTCTCCCAATTGAAGGACGCGGCCCTCTTAACACTCGACCTTCAAGAAGAGGCCCTCAAGCGCGGAATGTCGCTCAAGGACGCGTCCGCGTTCAATGTGCAATTTGTTGGGGCGAAGCCGATCTTTATCGACACGCTCTCCTTTGAGCGTTACGTCGAGGGAACTCCGTGGGTCGCGTACCAGCAGTTCTGCCAACATTTTCTCGCGCCACTCGCGCTCTTGTCTCAGTGCGATATTCATCTTCGCTCACTGAGCTTGTCGTTCCTTCATGGAGTGCCGTTGTCGCTCGCGAGCGCGATCCTCCCCAAGAGCTCTTGGTTCAAGTTTTCTCATCTCATTCACATCCACCTTCACGCGCGTTCCCAGAACAAGTACGCCAACGCCGCCGGGGCAGGGAAGTCGAGCCCCAAGCGACCGCTCAATAGAACGGCGCTCCTTGGTATTCTTGATAGCCTCCGTTCATCCGTTCGGAAACTGAACTGGGCACCGGGCGGAACCGAGTGGGCGGATTACTATGACGCCACGAATTACACATCACGAGCGCTCTCCGAGAAGGAGACTATCGTTGATAGCCTCGTTCGTGAGGTGAAGCCGACCGTGGCGTGGGATCTCGGCGCGAACAACGGGCTCTTTAGCCGCCTGGCGGCCGCAAATGGCGCTTACACCGTGGCGTGTGATGTTGATCCAAGCGCCGTTGAGAAGAATTACCTGCGTTGCAAGAAGGAGCAAAACGCCTCCTTGTTGCCGCTGATCGTGGACCTCACGAATCCGTCACCATCTCTTGGATGGGCGCACACCGAGCGAAAGTCACTTCTCGACCGTGGGCCGACGGATCTCGTTCTCGCGCTTGCGCTGATTCACCACTTGGCGATCTCGAATAACGTTCCGCTGGATAATCTCGCGCGCTTCTTCGCGTCGTGTGGCAAGAACCTCATCATAGAGTTCGTGCCAAAGCAGGATTCGCAGGTTCAAAAACTTTTGGCGTCACGCAAAGACATCTTCCCAGAGTACAACCAGGCTGACTTCGAGCGATATTTTGGGCGGTACTTCTCAATCGAGAGAAGTGTGCCTGTTCCAGAGACGAGCCGAGTTATCTACCTCATGAAAGTAAAGTAGGAACGCCGTGACGACACTATCGCCGAGAGTAGTGGCGTTTCGGCGTGGCGCCCAGCTGCTGGCCCTGACGGGCCTCGCGATCTCTTCTCCGCTGCTGAATATCTTGAGCGACGGACCTGAGTTTTTTGTTAATCGACGGGTATTTCCGTTCGATATCGTCTCACTTGTGGCGCTGCTGGTTCTGGTTCCGCCGTTACTGTTACTTCTCCTTGAGGGGATAGCTCGAATCTTTGGGCGCGTCGCCGCGACGATCGCGCATGGAGCGTTTGTGGCCATTCTCGCCGCGACAGCGTTAACGCCGATGCTATCGGCGCACGCCTTCTCAAGTGGGCTCGTGGCGCTAGTCGTTTCCGCTCTCGCCGGTCTCGTTGTCGCCGTGTGCGTGAATCGATATTCGACCGCCAGTGCATGGTTGTCGTGGATGGCGCTACTGACCGTTTTTTCAGTGGTGAACTTCCTGCGCGGAGAAGGTGTCTCGACGCTCCTTTCCCCTACAAAGGTAACGCGGGAAAATGGATTCACAAAGCACAGCGAGACGCCCGTCGTTGTTCTTATCTTCGATGAGTTCCCCCTTAACGGACTCCTCGACAAGAATCGAGAGATCGATGGGCTTAGATTTCCCAACTTCGCGACGCTCGCTAAGGACGCCATTTGGTACAAGAACGCGGCGGCCGTTAACCAATTCACGCCGATAGCACTCCCGGCGATCGTGTCCGGCAAGATGCCGCGGTCGCTCAAGCAATTGCCGACAGCGGAGAGTTACCCCGTTAACCTGTTCACTCTGTTGGCTCGTAGTCACGCCGTCCGAGCGTATGAACCGTTCACGAAGCTTTGTCCGGACGATCTCTGTGGAAGGAAAAAGCGCCGAACGAGTTGGCGCGGTCGCATGAAGGCGATGATCAAGGACCTCGCGGCTGTGTACCTCAATTATGTCGTGCCGAGCGATGTCGAGGTTGGGGTTCCAAACATCGATGGTAAGTGGGGAGATTTTTGGGACGAGACGAACGCTAATTGGGACGCGCCTAACTTTAGTCGTGAGGGGCGTGTGGAGAGTTTTCGTCGCTTCACGCAGGGGCTTAAAGCCCCGACCGATAAAGCTCCGTTCATATTCGTGCATGTGATTATGCCGCATATGCCACATCAATTCGTTCCCTCAGGAAAGATGTATGCCCCTGGCGTCCTTCAAGGGTACGTTAAAGATCGTTGGTCAGAGGATCCAGCGCTACGACGTGTCTCGTATCAGCAGTTCGTCATGCAGTTAGGGGCGACAGATAGGATGCTCGGCGAGTTTGTCGCGAAGCTGAGAGAGATAGGTATATACGACCGAGCCCTCTTTGTTGCCGTGGCGGATCACGGGATGTCGTTTCAGCCCCACACGCATCGTCGCGGCGATGTAGGGCATCCCGCTTTTTATGAGGATGTCATGAGCATTCCGCTCTTTGTGAAGCTCCCAGGAATCGGGAAAGGAGCTGTGAGCGAGCGACACGCGCAGACTATCGACGTGGTTCCGACCGTCCTTGACGCGCTAGGGCTCGACTACAACGTCTCGTTTGATGGCGTCTCGCTCCTGCGTGGAGATATACCTGACAGAACTGAGCAGAACCTCTTAGTGGGGCGCATCTCAAAGCAGGAAGCCCAAAAAGCGGGCGACGCGTCGCAAGCAGTTAAAGAGGGAACCCTGCGGTCTTTTCCAGTTTCTTCCGAGACATCGAGAGCCACGATCGATTGGAAGTATTCATTGCCTGGATACGATTCCCCGAAGCAGCACAATCCGTATTTCATCGGACCACGCGGTGAGCTATTGGGACATCATGTAAAGGAGTTCCCGGTCACTCCAGGCGATGGGCAGTTTCAATTTCTCTTACGATCAGGAAAGCCTGATCCAAGCAGAGCGGGCGGCGCGCTTCGTTATGATCCAAAAACGGGAGTATGTCCTTGTAATCTACAAGGGGCGATTGAAGGAAAGAGTTTAGCCGTGGGTGACGAGGTTGTCATCGCGGTTAACGGAATCATTCAGCACGTTACGACAACTCTACCAGGCTCACCGGGCTCCTATCTCTTTGCGTCGCTGATTCTCGATTCCGCTTTCCAGGCAGGTATAAATAAAGTGGTGCTCTACAAAGTAGTAGGAGGCGGTAACGGAGTGGTGAGTCTTCAGGAGTTGAGAGCGCTATAGCCCGCGTGTCAGCCTATCCGCTTGATTAGAGCTACCTGACGTGTGGCTTGTGCCACAACATTAGTCCCATACCCACAACAGCGCAGATAGTGGACGCCGTTAAAACGCCGATCTTCGCGGCGTCCAAAGCCGCCCCCTCAAGCGCAAGCTCCGCGATAAACAAGGACATAGTAAACCCGATCCCAGTGAGGATTGATGAGTACGTCAGGGTTCTCCAGGTAACATCTTCTGGAAGCTTCGCCCATCCCAGATATACGGCTGTTCCAAGGGCAAGCACGACGCCGATGGGCTTTCCGAGTACTAGACCAACGATAATCGCTATCGTGATCGGTTGCGAAAACGCGTCCGCATGAAGGGGGACTCCCGCGTTCGCGAAAGCGAAAAGTGGGATGATCAGGAACGCGACCCATGGATGGAGGGCGACCTCCAGTCTCTCCAGGGGAGAAACAGATTCTCTCGCCGCGCGCTCCAGTTTTTTCAGCATGGCGCGTTTATACTCTTGGTCCCCAAAAAACCCGTGAGTAAGAAAGAATTGAAGTCGCCGAATTAGCTGAGCGAGGAGTCCTTCACTTATCCAAGGATTGACGGGGGTCAAAAGACCGATAATGACACCGGCAATGGTAGCGTGAATGCCAGACTCGTGAAAGGCGAACCAAATCAGGACCCCCTGGATAATATAGATAGGCACGCTTCGTGTTCCAATCCAGGCGGTGAACATCATGACGCCGATCGCGACAAATCCCAACGCAAGAAACGTAAGTTGTAAGCCATGAGAGTACCCGAAAGCGATTACCAGGACGGCGCCTAGATCATCCGTAACCGCGAGAGTAAGCAAGAGCACACGAAGAGTGTTGGGTACTCGATTCCCAAGAAGCGTTAGGCAGCCGACCATGAACGCGATGTCGGTAGCCATTGGAATTCCCCAGCCCTTGTGGCCGATATCTCCCCATTGAAGTGACAAATAGAGGCCGGCAGGCACAACCATACCTCCGATTGCGCCGACTATGGGAAGAACCGCCGCTCGAAGGGAATTCAGTTGCCCCAGAACGACTTCGCGCTTGAGTTCTAGACCTACAACGAAAAAGAAGATGACCATCAGCCCATCGTTAATCCAATGCTTGAGCGAGTTTTTAACTTCGTGTGTTCCCCATGAGATACTAAGTGAAGTGTCCCAAAATAAGGCTAGGTCGTGTCCGCCCCGTGAATTGGCCAAGAGAAGGGCTAACACAGTGCTAAGGAGAAGAAGCCCGCCACTTGCCGACTGAACACCAAGGAACCGAGTAACGGGCCGCGCCACTCTATGGATGCGCTCGGTAGGAAGATCTATCTGATGTCCGGGAGGTGCTGTTTCTTGCGCGCGGGGAGATTCAGACATGGTCCCGACTCTTTTGTTCGCTTGTAATGAATAGGGTTTCTGTCTCCCTTGCGCTCCTGTGAGGATCCCTCAACGGCGGGAGCGCGTGAACGTATCATTCCTGGGGATTCGCGCGGCATGAGATATGGCAGGATTCGATAGGAGCGCACGTCGGGGCAACTCGAATTTGAAATATTGAGGAGATCTCTGACTCGAGAGATTTAGGAGATCCTATTGTCTGATCGCCGCAACGTGAAAGCAGGCATGCATTAGTGTTCTCAGGAGGCTATTGAGAGCGAAGACCGCGAACCTACCAGTGTTCGTGAGTCGTCGCTTCTCTGAGGATTCGCGAGCGCCTGTCTGAATTGACAGGCTAATACTTCGATTTCACCGATAAATTATTTTCTGAATCGAGACGTGAGAAATTTCACCACTAAGAACACTCCCTATGGTATCGTAGCTATAGTAATCGCGTCGTAAGGTGCAAAAACCGCGACGCGTATTGTAGCAGAGAAGCAAAATGGAACGCCTAGTAACTAAAATGTTTGGACGAGACCGATTCATTACCGGGGGAGATCTCATGGTCGCTCAGAAACAGCGGCAAGATCGCTCATGGAGTGAGGGTGACCAAGCCGTCAGCGCGATCGATCTCGATTGTCACGGCTTCGGATACTTTCCGACTGTTTTCGACATGAGCCCAACACATTCGAATATGGGTAGTCGTTTCGCTTTCTGTTCTTCTCAAGAGAGCTTCCATTCGTAGTGTTCATTACGGTAAGTACTCGCTATATCCGCAATCCCGTAAGTCTCAATAGTTAAAATCAAGCGCCCAAAAACACGTGATTCTCAGGAGCTCCCGAAGAGGTATGGAACTTCCGAGAGAGCCTCGCCGTTTGTTCGCGAATGAACGCGGGCTCCTTTGAATCGTGTAGGTTGTGGCGATGATTTAGGTAGCCAGTGATAAAAGCTGGTTAAAGCCTAAGGAGTCGATTTGTTTTAGAGTAGGGTCTGGACGAACGCGCCGTTACGCGTTTTCGCTCCGACCTCAAACTCAGCGGATGTGTCTTCCGCGGTGGTTTTTGAGCGCGGATGGGCTGGTATCCTGTCGAGATAGGGTAGCAATCCATTCGTACTCTCCGGAGGATTAATGGAGGAGAAGACAGGGGGGCCATACCTCCTCAATTATTCCCAACGTCTCTCGCCGACTTCGGGCGTAGCAATCTTTTACCCTCTTCGGAGGGAGTAACTAGGAACATTTCGTGGCAAAGATTAATGACATCGATGCGCGAATTTTAAGAGGTAGACCCTCGATCGGCGCCTGAGCGCTGTATGCGTAGGTGCTTATCGACCGGACGAGCTGGCGCGGCGCTGTCTATATCCCGTGATCACGCGAGATCAAGTGGGGTAGACGTGTGCACCCTTTACGTCCGGGATCCTCAGTGAGCCGCTCGCTGATGGAAGTGGTTATAAAGTGCTTGTCAATCAAGGTACGGTGTGTGACTTCGTGGGATTCAAGACGCAGACGTCCAATTCGACATCGTTTATGGGGTAAGCGGTTTGAGTGGGTCGCGCGAGTAGTAGATATGCGCGAAGGCACTTCGGCGCTCGCGAAGATGGCGGCCACCGCCAAGCGACAGTACGAGCGGTTGAAACGGGAGCGAGCAGGTCGTTTAAAAAACGAGACGGATGGTCGTAGTTCCGCGGTTCCTTTCAAAACGCAACTTGGCGTTACAATGGATCATGGTCGACAAAGGCAACCTCGGATCAGAGAAGAACTACCAGAGAACAACTACCTTAGGGGTGGCTCCACAAGCCATAGGTATTATGAGTTGAGTGGAGCTTCCATCCCGCGTGCTCAAGATTGGACCTAAAGTCGACGAGTGTGATCGGAGGACACGCTGGCCCCAGTGAAGTGCGAAAATCTGGCCCCGGTATAAAAGACTCGTCTTGGTTTCCGAAAAGGAGCCACTTGGACTGGTTCTTAGCCTCGATCAAGTACGCTTGCCAGTTGTTATCCAGCGGACACTTGAAATATCGGAATTTTGTTTGTCCCAATAGTCCTGAGATCAAAGCATCTTGGGAAAGCGTCCGCCCAAGGAGAAGAACCGTATCGTCTCCAGTGATCGAGTGAAGGCTTCCATATTGCTCATGATGCGCGTTATAAGCCGGGCGTCCACCCTGTAGGTACCCACGGCCGAGAATGTGTCGCAGAGATTCGTAGGAGACGAAAAATAACAATAGAGCTGTTATCAAGGGCGAGCGCGTAGCTCTCGCCGCGAAGAGTACGCAGAATGTCGCTACTGGAATAATCGCGAATCGAGCGCCTACGGGATTTATGGAGATGGGGGCGGTTTGGGAGACGAAAACTACAAAAAACGCCAAGGTCGCCGCTGTCTTTCGTTTCCATCCGTCGAAAGCCGCAATCAACCATGGCAACAATAGAAGTGATAGCATCCCCGCTCTACAGGTCTCCTTGTGAGGAGGATTCAGCGGACCCTTGAAATTCTTAAAGCCCAAGTAATCGAACGTCTGGGCTAGATTGAAGCCTTCGAAGATTCCCTGTCGGGCAGGATCAGGTAGGAAGCGTAACGGGTCGAAAGTCCACTCGACCGCCATCAGACGCACGCTGTCCCAGGCGCTCCTCCATCCTAGGTCGAACGTGGATAGGTTCGGCAGCATGGCGTCTCCGAATACATTTCCGAACGCCCCGTAAATTGGAAAGTAGGAAAGAAACGCGAGAATCCCGGCGCTCGCCGTGCCTCCTAACGCCGCCAGAAGCAGTTTGCGAGTCGTGAGGATCTCCTTTATGTGAGGTAGAAAGATCGCGAGCGCGATGGGGACAGCCGGAAACGCGGCGTACTGCTTAATTGATGTGCCGAGCCCTACCATGAGGGGAAAGAGAAAAAGCGAGTGTTGAAGCGTAAGTGGTGAACGTATGAGCGCTACCGCCGCGAGAACCGGAAAACAAGCCGCGATATCGGTGCTGGTGTCTGTCATACGCCACCCGACGATCGGACACGACAACAACAGCATAGCGCTCATCGCGCTAGCCCTCGAGGAAAAGCCGAACGAGCGGCAGATCATAAAGACCGATAGTATCGTGCCAATCGAGAAGATGAGCGAAGAGTACGACCCTCCAAGATATCCGCATCCAAGCAAGGTAATTGGCAGTATTGTCGCCGCGCTACCATATGGATGACCGACTTGCTGCCATATATGGGTGGCCGTGGGAGCGAACGATCCCTGCCAAGACCAAACAAGCGTTCGAGGGATGTGGTAATGCAGGCTGTCAAAAGATACCGTTCCGGTTGACCAATCGAGTACGAAGCTCGAGTCGACCATCGTTATCGCGTTCCAGACACACGCGAGCAGCAGTGGATCTATCCATGAAGGTCGGTATCTCAGAGTCTTAATGGTCGAAAAGAGCGCGGGTAGGCTAAGAAGTGAAACGATCCCCAAAACGACGCAGGTAGTGAGGAAGAAGGCGCGGTAATAGCTGGGCGCCAAAAATCCCAAATTGCCCAGTATGGTTCCGAGCAGAAAGGTTATGAGCTCATATAAGGCGAATCCCGCGACGAAACACCATATGAGCCCCTTAGTTGGAGCTCTTCGAGAAAGGCTCAGCACGCAAAGAAACGGAAGAATAATCGATAAAACCTGAAAAGGATGACATGCGTCTAAAACGCTAGCGAGTAGGGGCGATGTGTTCATAGAGGTTTGTCATATACGGCTATCCGCCAACTCTTGTGGGTATCGCGCTGATTCAGCGTGGGCAGATCCTGCGCCAGTATGATTTCTAGAGCCGCCGATTTCCACAAGTAGCAATAGTGAGATTAAGGACTCTTTTACACATAGGTTAAGGGAAGGGGGCACACTCCCTGACCCGAGCGAGGAGCATTTCAAGAAGCCACCCAGGATCAGATTCAAAAGTTGGGGTCGCATGACCCATGCCTGTTCATTCTCGATGGAGCCAATCCCTTGTAATGCTTCCGAAAGTGGTCGGCGCCTTCATCTTAAAAATCCTTATACCTAAGCTCAAGTAGCCGACTTAAGGATGCTATTATGCTACAGCGTCGATCTATCGTCGGCTAAGAGGCGTATGAGGTTCTTTGCGCTTCAGCTAGGTGCGCTAGCGAAGGCGGAGAAACTTCACGCGATACAGAGCTGTGAGGTGGAAGGAAAGATTCGGAGGAGCGCCTCAACACGAAGAATCTCTGATGACTACAGCAACGACCTACTGGCGGCGATAGGTAAGCTGCCCGGCGCGTTCGAGAGATGCTCTTAAGAGCTGGAGGAATATTTCGGCCTCGGTCTTTGCTATCTTCAATCCTGCGGATCTTGATAGAGGCAGCGCTTGGAGGCTGGCAGGGCGCTCTCTTGGATTAGCGGCCGCTAATCTAGCCACAGTGACGCGTGAATCAGTCTCATTTTCTTGAACCCCGCAGATCTCGGCGCTTCAATCGCCATCGTGGCCCCGCTCGCTACGACCTCTTTTAGAAGACCAGGAGTCCACTGCCGTGGCAGCGCGCGAACGGCTAAGCTCCCTTGCAGTCTACGAGCTTACTCATGCCGTAATCCCAGACAACCTTCTATGGTGCTTACGAAGGCGAATAAACCGCATAGTTGAGGTAGGCATCATGTACACGGTTCGAGATAACATAATTAGAGGAGTCAGTTGGTCAGGTGCCTTTTTTGGTCTCATAGTGGCTGTTGTGACCTACCTATTTCTCAGCATGGCAGGTGTCGCCATTGGGGGTGCCGTATTCAGTTTTGACAATGCGCGTGAAGTGGGATGGGGAACCCTTGGATGGATGGCTCTTAGTCTGGGAGTATCCGCTTATGCCGGAGGCTACGCGGCCGCGAAAGCGGCGCCTGGGATTATCACTTCATTTGGGGGCACCGTGACGGGTCTCCTGTGTGGCGCGATGTTCTTAATCTCCTTAACCTTCCTGGTGGGTAATTCCATTGTATCCGCAGGACAGGCGGCATTCGGCGTGGTTCGAGGGGCCGCTCAGACTATTCCTCAGCTCGTCCCCCAAGGGATTATTGACGACACACAGAATATGTTGCGTGGAATCGACCGGGCTGATGTGCAGGACGCTATTCGAAAAGCGGCCCCTGAACTAGGTGAGACACAGGTCGCCGCGGCTACTGAGTCTGTTGTACGAACAGGAAGGGAATCCGTTGGGCGAATAAGAGCTAGTTTGCGAAATCCTCGACAATTGGGCGATGTGCTTCGAGGTGAAGCTGATACCGTTTACCGTCAACTTACAGGCTCCGAATTCGTGAATAGGCTTGAACAGCAGGGGCTCAATAGCCAGCAGGCGCAACAAGTAGCTACCGCGCTAGAGCAACGCGTTAATGACATGCGAAATCAACTTCAGAATGCTAGTCAGCAAATAAGCGATGAGGCTCGTAAGTTCACTGAGGAAGCCGCGAAAACAGTGTCGAAAGCCGCCTGGATATGGCTTGGGGTCGCCTTACTCGTAGTCGGACTCTCCTTCTTAGGCGGAAGGAATGGTAGTGACCAAGAAGGGGTTGAAGCGAGACTTCGTGAGGATGAAGATGTCGATCAATTCCGAACTCAACGGCCTGACAGGGTAGAGCCGCTACACCCTCATCATTAGACGGAAGAGCGGAGTGTTACTTTGCAGTGACAGTGACGCGCGCACCGCGTCTTTCTGACGCTCTATGGGTCGCGATAGTCACGGGCTCTCTTTGCTAACAGCATCGTTTTTCTATATTCCGCGATCCGACAGATATTTCGCAGAGTGAATAATGGACATCGCGCTAAAAGCTCCCGTATCGGACCGCTAGACACGATACCTTGTAGCGATGTCCACCTGTTGCTTTTCGCCAATTGTCGCTGAATGATCGGGCGTGATACCCTCTGTAGATAATAAGTGTTGTGGCCAGATCTCGTTGGTGTCCCGTCACCCTGGTCACTTGACCAATAGCTCCGGATACAATGGAGATACTCAAGGACTTTCTTGATTTTCTACCCGACCGATGAGCTGTATGCAGAAGGAATTGAACAGTTCGAAGAACAGAATCGCGGGCTATATAACCTCTAGCCTAGCGCTCATGGTGATTGCGCTTGAATTATTCCGTTCATTACAGCACTTGACGTACGGGTTAGGGGATTTGGGGTCCTTTATCGAATCAGGCAAGGCGGGGGCCGCTGGGCTTGATCCTTATGGAGTGTATCCACTCACGCTTCGAGTGTTGATACATGGCGCGCAGTATCAGAATCAAAACCTTAACCCACCGATATCAGTGCTGCTCTTTAAGCTTTTTACTTTCGCGAGACCCCACATGGTGGCTCGGCAGTGGTATCTAATTCAGGGGATTTTCTATCTCTTTTTCTGTCTATGGCTCTCGAGGCATTTCCCTCAAACTCCGCGCCGCTCGGCGCTGATCTGGATGCTAGCCTTAACGGCATTCTGGGATACCATGTTTCTTGGACAGATCTATATTCCGCTTTTTGCCTTAGGTGGAATCGCGTGGGTAATGCTTAAAGAGAGAAAACCTTGGATCGCCGGACTTTGTATCGGGACTCTTGTGGCGCTTAAGCCGCAGTTTATTCTCTGGCCCGTCTTTCTCCTACTGGGAAGGTTTTTCCTTCCGGCCCTAGTAAGCTTGGCGACAGCGGGGATACTCAGCGTTATTCCACTCTTCGTATACGGGAAGACAATCTACGTTCAATGGCTGAGGGCGCTTGAGGGAGTAGCGCCGAGGATTCCCATTCAGACAAACGCTTCGCTTCCGGGGCTTTTTAGTCGCGTCGAGATGTATTATCTCGGTCTGGGCGTGGGAGTGGCGCTGTGTGTTCTCACGGTCGCGTGGATTCTTTGGAGAAGACCGACTGTCTTGAAGGTGACTACGTTCGCCCTTCTTGTAACGCTCTTGGTTTCCCCGCTGGCGTGGGTGCATTATTCGCTTGTTCTGATTCCAGTCTACCTTTCGCGCTGGAAGGACGTGGCATTTCGCCTTCCCGCCTATTTTTTAGTTATACCGGCGAGATTAATCGTGCACGCCGCTTCTCCTTCTGGCTGGCATCTCTTTACCATCGGGAGCGCCTACACGTGGGCGTTGGTGATCACGTTAGGACTGGTGATTGCCGAAGAGATTAAAGAGAGTCGCGCGAGCGCCACATCAGCAGGCGCGCCAGCTTAATCGCTTCGAGCGGACCGCGAATTTGTGTGATTGAGCCGGAGCAGCTATCACCCAATGAGAGCTATCCAGACGGGGCGTACTAGGAGAGGCTACTGAGCGCGCTTGGCGTTTCGCTTCAAGTAATGAAGGTAGAGCTTCTCAACCTTGGCGCGAGCCCATGGGGTTCGTCGTAAAAACTTTAAGCTCGACTTGATACTGGGATCGTTCGAGAAGCAATTTATAGGGATCTGGTGAGCCAGCTCATCCCAACCATACGCGGCGTGGAGCTCCGTGACGATCATTTCAAGGGTTTTTCCCTCAAGCGGGTCTTTAGTTTTAAGTGTCATAGATCGCGACTTTCCGGTCAGCCATGAATAATTCCTACCTTACTCACGGGCCGGGCTCCCTCGGCATCTTCCCATGGCGCTATAGCGCCATGGTACCATCGAGGCGAAACTACTCCTCGTCGGCACTCTCCGTAATAGAGATACCAGCCAAGAATTTATCCGCCAGCGCCTCAAGGCGTGTATCCGTGAACGTGACCCCAACAAAAACAGTATCAAACGGGGTGGCGATAAGCCACTGCGTGTGAAGCTCGTCTGTTTCCTTCAGACGCATACGTTGAACCACGCCAGGAAAGTTCTGATAAGGCCGTGGGTCGACAGAAAGCACCTCAAGACTCCGCTCTTCTTCGAGATCCTTTCGAAGCCGCATAACGAGTTCATCCGATGATTCAACGTCAAGCGATTGTCCTACGTTCACATCAAGGTCGAACGCGATAGTCAATCCATCATAGTGAGTCTCGAGAAATAAGGACGCGGTCTCTCCCTGATCCTGATCATCTTCTGAGATGTCCTCTAACGGCGCGCTCGGGAATTCTCCACTCACACTTGCTTCAGGAACGTCGTAACGCTCCCAAGGCTGTTTAACGATCGTGTCGATATCAAGAGTCATATAAGCCTCGCGAATAATTGTCGGCTTATGGTGTACCACGAGGAGGCTTGAACGAACAGCAATCGTTGAAGTAAAGCGAGCCCTGGCCTGTTCAAGGCGACCTTTCTGAGCGCTCTCCATGGCGCGATGTCACTTGTTTCGCGACAGATGGCCTTGAACTCACTGAATCAGCGGTGCTGGGAAAGTAAGCTCAGACCAAACGGACTACGGGTTGAACGCGAGAGTTCAATTTGATTCTCTTTTTTCTACACGAAAGCCGCTTCTTTTGTAGGGAGGCTCTGGTACAGGCTGAAAATTCGTATCTGGCGTGTTCCAAGGAGGACATTCGATAATCGGCTGTGACATAGTTTATCAGCGTCTATGTGAGTTTTTTGACTCAATACGTTCTCTAAATTCACATGAGATCACTCGCCCGCGCGCGCCGATATCTACAACTCACGAAATAACCGCGAATTATCCGGCGATTTATGGGGAGATATCATTGGCTGTCACGAGTCCCTGGCGGAGGTGTCGAGCTTTTGCGTTTGACCCCTCGTGAGGCGTGAGTATCGTCCGCGTGGGGATAAAGCGAAATCGTGATGCCATCGCGCTCACCATTACATAAACTGGTGCCCACAGATTTGATAGGAGAGGAAGATGAATCGACGCCTAGTTCTTTTCGCGGTCAGGATAGGGATCGCTATTGTAATCTTGGAGCTTGGCGCGCTCGGCGCATATATCGTTAGCCGTAAGCAGTCCTTTTCCTATTCTGAGATGTGGCGTCGTTTGGAGGTCGCGGCTCGTCTCGAATCGCAATTGCCGGTCTCCCTGTCGGAGCAGCGGCGTTCGGAACATCAGGGACGCATGCTGACTCCCTTCTATGGATGGGCGAGACCTTCCTCGGATCGAAAGTCTGTCGATGAATACGGGCTACCTAACGGAGGGCGAGCTTCGCCCATCGTGAAGCGAAGCTCCTCAACTATTAATGTTCTATTTCTGGGTGGCTCCGTCGCTGAACAGTGTGTCGCGGAGTTGGCGCAAGGCTTGTCTGGTCTTAACCACATATTCCGAAATAGACAGGTAGTAGTCGTGTCTGCCGCGATAGGCGGGCACAAGCAGCCCCAACAGCTTTATATTCTGTCTTATCTCGCGCTGATGGGGGCGGAATTCGATATAGTTATCAACTTAGATGGATTCAACGAAGTCTATGTGGCAGGTCGTGATAATCGCTTGTATGGGTCCAACCCGTTCTATCCGGTTTATTGGAAGGCTCTAGCTCAGTCCGCTCCCTCAGCGGAGGTATTAAAGGACGGCGGAGTCATAGCGCTTCTTGAGTCACTTGACGGGTTTCTTGCGCGCCTCGCCTCGCGCCCGCTTTTTCGTCACAGCATATTTTCGTTGGTGCTTTGGGATACGCTCCATGAACTGATTACGCGTAAGATGACAGAGAAAACGATCCAGGTTGCCTCAGGAGCGCAGGATCTAAGCGGCCCAGCGTTCGACTACTCAAACAACGAACATCTTGTGAGAGAGCTCGTGAGAGTCTGGACCGATTCTTCCAGGCAAATAGGGAATTTATCGAAACTCTACGGGTTTCAGTATTTTCATTTCTTACAACCGAATCACTTCATACATACGAAAAAACTCACCAAAGAGGAGGAGCAGTTAGGGCTTTGCGCGACGTGCGAAGGGGAAACGAGTATGGCAAATCTCGTGCAAAAGGCGTTTCCGATGATGTCCGCCAACGCGCAGATACTTGAGCAGAGCGGGGAAAACTTCAAGGACCTTACGCCGATATTCAAGGATGAGGCGAGGCGTATATACGGCGATAAGACGTGCCATTTTACCCCCGATGGGAACAAGCTTATCGTCGACCAGATCGTTAACTTTATAGCGCAGAGATATAAAGAGTCGTGATCGGAGGCATATATCAACCGCGCATCCTTGGGTGCGCCGCTAGACGGGTTTCCTCATAAGCGCGAGGGAGCGTATTTGCTTTTGTCCGAGCCGCAATGTCTACGCGTTCACCGACGAAGAGAATCTTCACGTCGTACTGTCGCATGAAATGGGACACGCGTCTGACTTGAGCGCTCAAATGTTCCAGAGGCGATTATGGCGCCAGTTAACCAATCGGGAGTCTCCAGCTCTCACCTACTGACATCGCCGCCGCGCGCGCTGTGTGCACAAATTATTAGCGATACCACAGCAGGAGTACGCGCAGTGCGCGACGATATCAGAGATATGGATGGACCTAATCGGACGAATTACTCAGGTCTAGCCCTAATTTCAGCAGGGGCTACTTTGGGTGGTTGCAAACCAGTTGGTGTCACTTAGGCGGCGGCTTATAATGCGCGAGTGAAAAGCAGCCCGCGAAAGGGTGATTCTGAGTTAATAAATTCTCTATGGTACAAATAGGCCGTGGCAAAAACGCCGATCGCCACCCAATCCAATTATCTCTATAGAGGACGCGAAGGATTCAGACGATCGTAGTCGTGTTTTGATTCGGAATTTCGTGAGCCCGTGATGATGCGCTGATCCACACATGGTCACGCGGCGGCGTTATGAATATGAACCCCCAAATTGCCCAGGCGTATGGTAGAGCCTACCGGTTTCCCCTTTCCCCTGTAGCCGGGCTACTTTTTCCCCCTGTAGCCGGGCTACTTTTTTCCCCTGTAGCCGGGCTACTTTTACTTTTTTGGTTCCCTCTCACAACTTTCCGTTCGACTTTCCGAATAGACTTCTATGAAAAGGAAGATGAAATACCACCCTCACGGGAGCGTGCTGTTTTGCACATTTAGCCTTGAGGAAGGATTGCTACTTTTAGCTAATCCACTTTGTCTGGCGATCGTTAAGAGCTGCCTTGCGCGGGGACGGGAGCTCTACCCGGTGCGGCTCTGCCACATTCTTGTGGAGGCAACGCATATTCACCTTGTTTTGGTGGTCATAGACCCCGATGACGTTGAGGCGTTCTTTCGCTACTTCAAAACCGAATCAGCGCACATGATTAACGGACTCCTGGGCCGAGATAAGCGCACCTTGTGGTGCGAGGGGTATGATAGTCCGATCGTTCTCACCCCTACGAGAGCTCTCATAGCGATAGCGTATCTGTATTCGAATCCTGCCAAGGATAACTTGGAGACTTCTATCGACAGGTACCCGGGATTCTCCTCTTGGAAGATGTTTCGGTCAGGTAAGCTAACTCGTCAGTGGAAGCGTTTGCGGCGCCCCCAGTTCACCCCCATCACACGAGATGCCAATAACCTACGAGGATACACAAAGCTTGCGGCAGAGGTCTTAGCCGCCTCAGAAGACATACAGACATTTACCCTTGAGCCAAACGCCTGGATGGAATCGTTTGGTTATCACTCACTGGAACAACAGCAGAAGCTCAATGAACAGTTGATTGCACGCATCAGATTACTTGAGGAACGGGCGGAGAAGAAGAGAGAGAGGGAAAAGAAGCGTGTTCTGGGCAGAGATCGTCTGCTCGTGCAGGTATTCGACACGAGCTATCGCCCCAAACGTTTAGGGCGCCGCATGTGGTGCCTCTCAGAGAAGCGTAGTGTTCGAGTGAAGTTTATTAAATTTTTTAAAGCGCTCATGCAGAAGGCGAGAGCGGTTCGGAAGAGGTGGAAGTTGGGAGACGTCACAGTGCCGTATCCCCCAGGGTTGTATCCGCCATCTATGCCGAAGCTCGCCAACGCGCTGGGGCGCTAGTTCTTCTATCTACTATATTTGTGCGTTCTCCGGTTCGCGGGGGATACGTGTATCTAGTGATGGATTTTCAGTGTCAGATGATGTCTTAAACGCATAGTCGCAGGGTGTAGTCGTTCCGCCAGTGCTGCCCGCCTTGAGGCTCTGTTTATGTGGCAGCCCGGGTACAGAGCAAAATTGAGGCTCGGGTTTTCGCCGCTGCTTTGGTCATCGAAACTACAGGCTCCTTCCCGTCGGCTAATTAGTGGGCGTAGCTCTTGCCTCGCCGCACACCATGCTGCCATAGCTCGCAGGAGAGCTCCAGGATTAATAAACAGGCTCAACGTGGACAGAAGAAAGAGCGATCGTTGTGCGAGGCTACGGCGAGAAAGTTTGTATAGCGTAAGCACCCTTGATACCATTGCCTTTACTATTCACGCTGTGCCAAGTGCCGTTATGAATCCTACTTATTCTAGCCGCTCAGATCCCGTCTATAACATGAGCGCTTCCACACGCGCTGTCGAACCAGACGTGTCTGAGATCGAGAGAATCCTGCAGCGCTATCGAGATGTGAGTGGTGGCTCAGAGTCTGAGGCACGAAATCTTTCGCTCATGAATCTGCACTTTCAATTAGTGGGTGAGATGAGAAGTGTGCCTACGTCTGCGGACGACGCCACGCGCCGTCTCGACGTTGTGGAATCCTCGATGGAGTCGTTGATCTACCAGCAAGGCGATCGCGCCTCTCTTCGTAAGTCTTTGATGGACCACTGGAAGCTGTCAATGGGTCCCATGGCGATACAAAACTGTGTCGGCAACATAAAAAGCTTTCTTCAAGCTCATGACATTTCAGTCGGCGATCGTATCGAACTCGGCTCCGCTATCGAACACGCGCTGCCTCGAGGCGAATCCTGGCAGGATCTTCTGATTGATGTGATAGGCCCCCGCGTCTCTAAGATGATTTCTTCGCCTGAACAGCGAAGTGGCATTTTTCGGGTGATTGGGCTCGAGTATGCGACTGCCGCTGAGATACTTGCTCTACAGTAAATTCAACATTTCAAGAAAACGCGCCGTCCCGCCGCCTCACCATTGCCATAAGCTCTCGGTCCAATGAGCTAACTCTTTCAG